>NZ_PJBL01000028.1:0-160573 GCF_002836135.1 Shewanella sp. GutCb
ATTCGGAATTAGTATTCTGGGGATTTTGGACTTGTAAAAGATATTTTATTTTTCAAAAATGAAATGTTCATTAGAAATTATCATGGAACTATATATTCAGTTACTAAAAAAATAATCGAAGTCACTAAAGACACTATTTCAATGAAAGTTATTAATGATGAATTATTAATTTTCAATAGCAAAGGGGTATTAAAGTATAATGACGGTTTAACAAGTCAGTTTATCACTCCAGCTTACTCGAGTGTTTCGACAAAAAATAATTATAATTTAGGTTTAAACAAAAACTCACTTTTCAACATAGATGACATTGAACGACCAGTATTAATAGGTAATATAAATATACCTGAAAAAAACCTAGAACACCCTAGAGTGTTCAGAGGACGCACTAAAACCTTTATATCAAATCAAAACAATGGTTTTTTAATTATAAATGACAATAGTGATTTGGTTAAAACGAAAGTAGTAGAGGGTGGTAACGTTTGGTCCATTTCTTCAAGCAATAAATCAAACATTATTGTTAGTGCTGACGACCCCATGATTAGTATTTATGATTCAAAACTTAATATATACAATCAATACAATTCAAAAGTAAAAGGACCTAAATCAGTAGTCAAACTCGGTCATTTTTTATACATTGCAAGTTTAAAAGGTCTTATCTCGTTAAACACTGACAATCGGGAAATTGAAAAGATTATTGATGGGCAATTTTTTGTTATAAGAGCAAGCAAAAATGGCGGCAGTATATTCATCGGCTCAACGTCAGGTCAATTGTTACAATACTTTATAGAAACTGACTTCACACAAACATATTCAGTTGACCCTGGCAATCCTATCTTTGATATAAAACAGTATAATAATGCTCTGCTAATCGCTACTCAGGGAGGACTATTTAAACTCGCTAATGATATGGTAAGCACTCTTTACGCAACAAAGATGGTGCTTAGCGTTGATATATTCGATGACCACATACTATTTGGAACAAGTACAAGTCTTGAAAAAATCAGTTATGAGACAGAGATTATAGAAGAGATATACAATAATAATAAACCTATTTTTTCTATTATCCAAAGTGATAAGTTCATTATAGCAACTTCGGTAAATGAAATTTTCGTCAAGAATAAAAACAATGGTTCGAGATACATATTAAATAAACAGGTAGGTGTCCAAGGTGAATACAATACTCACGCAATCCTAAAGGGGAAGAATAAAATATACATAGGTGGAATCACAGGGATTAGCTTGATATCATTGGAAGAACTAGATGATTATTTAACTAACCGCGAGCCGGCCAGTGTAACATTAAATCAACTCTTAATATTCAACATCCCAGTAACACCTAGTGGGGAAGTGTTAATAAATCAATTAAACAAAACTAAAAAAATAAAACTAAAATATTCAGACTACCCATTCACGTTATTATTTAATAGCCCTAAGGTCCATCAGCAAGATATTAATTACATCTACCAAATGCGAGGTTTGTCTGATTCATTGATTAACTCAGAAGGTATAAATTCAGCGACTTATACAAATTTATCTCCCGGTGATTATGAGTTTTCAGTTTATGCTATTGATCCTATCTCTGGTAAAAAAGGCGAAGAGAAAAACTTACTTATTGAGATAACCCCTCCTTGGTGGCTATCACTCCCAGCAAAGATAATCTATTTTACTTTTGCCCTATTAATGTCGATAACCATAATTAAAATATCCCTAAAACGACGTGAGATTCAAAGACAGATAGCCAAAAGTGAAGAGCGCTTAAAACTATCACTCTGGGGCAGTGGCGATGAGATGTGGGATTGGGATATTGAAACGGGTCAAATCTATCGCTCTAATATCTGGGGATCGCTAGAGTTCCCAAGAGATGGACAACGCTCAGGACAAAAGGGGGAAGAGAGTAATATCCATCCTATGGATCAAACTCGCGTCCGTGATGCGCTAAACAAACACTTCTATGGTGAAACTGATCATTTTGAGGCAGCATATCGCGTCAAAGGTAAATCTGACGACTGGGTATGGATTTTAGACCGCGCTAAGATTGTTGAACGCGATGAGAATGATAATGCACTGCGAATGACAGGAACGATTAAGAATATTAATAACTTCAAACAAGCTGAAGAACAACTTCGCTTATTTGAACGAGCGATTCAAAATATCTCTGAAGGTATGTTCATCTTAGATAGTGAATTCAATTTCGTAGAGGTTAACGAAGCTTGCTGCGATCTATCAATGCTAAGCAAGAAGGACTTTATTGGTACCCTATTCAACTTTGACTTATACCCCGACAGTTACTCAGAGCAAATCCGCTCTATCTTAAAACAACAGGGTCGTTGGAGTAACGAAGTCGAATCAGCCAGAGGCAACGGTACTAGCTTCTTGATGGAACTGACCGTTGATGCGATATATGACGAACAAGGTGAGCTATCGCATTATGTCGGTGTATTCTCAGATGTCAGTCGCAGAAAACAACAAGAGGAAGAGCTCAGAAAACTGACCAATAACGATCTGTTGACTAACCTTCCGAACCGCTCCAACCTGATGGTCACGCTGGGTAACTTAGTTAAAAGAGATTCCCACCATACTTTGATGGTTTTGGATCTGGATAATTTTAAAAAGATTAACGATTCATTGGGTCATCAAGTTGGGGACGAACTACTCATATTAGTTTCCGAGCGAATACAAGCCGCTGTACCCGACCACACCAGTATTTACCGTTTAGGCGGTGACGAATTCGCTATATTGATAGATAAGAATCCCGATATAGGTGTAAGTGCTGTTATCGCCAAGACAGTCATCCACGCATTTGAAACTTCGTTTCAACTGTCAGCAGAAAAAGTCGTGGTTGGCGTCAGTATCGGCATTGTGTTGTACCCTGAAGATGATCAAAACGAGCAAGCATTACTTCGAAAAGCGGATATTGCTATGTATCACGCAAAATCAGGCGGCGGAAACCGTTACCAGTTCTATTCAGAATCACTAAACAAGAATGCTATTAGACAACTCGAAGTTGAAAACCTGATCCGTGAAGCTATAAAAGATGATTTATTTGAAGTCTACTACCAGCCTAAAGTCGATTTAAAGACTGGTCATATGGCAGGTATGGAAGCCCTTGTTAGACTAAATCATCCACAACATGGACTAATACCACCAAACAGCTTTATTCCATTAGCTGAAGAGAACGGCCTTATCGTTGAGATTGGTGATATTGTATTAAAGAAAGCTTGTTTTGCTGCGCAAAAATGGCGCTCATTAGGACTATTTAATGGTCGCGTAGCCGTTAATTTATCCTCGAAACAGTTCGCATTACCCGATCTTCAACAACGTATAGAGTCAATTTTACGTCTCACTCAACTCCCCGCTGCCAATTTGGAGCTTGAAATAACGGAAGGCACCGTAATTAGTGAGCCAGAAAAAGCAATAAAAGTAATGCAACAGTTATCAAAAATGGGTGTTAGTTTAGCCTTAGATGATTTTGGTACAGGCTACTCATCACTATCATATTTAAAACGATTCCCGATTAATACCTTGAAAATTGATAAAGCATTTGTCGATGATATCGACAAATCTGACCGCGATTTAAAGATGGTCGATTCAATCATCACTATCGCCCATAACATGGGGCTTTCAGTGGTAGGGGAAGGGGTTGAAGAAGCATCTCAACTGAATATTCTCCGAGCACTCAAGTGTGAAGAGATCCAAGGTTACATATTTAGTAAAGCAGTAACAGAATCTGAATTCACAACCCTGCTACGAAATGATACAAACTCAAACCCATTAAAAGCCATATCCCTAAATAATACTTAAACTCAACAACAATTAGAACATTGGCACGACATCTGCAATAACCTTTTCAATAGTCAAAAAGACTGAAACTTCGAAAAGGTTTAAAATGAAAAAGATAATTAATGGATTAGTTGCCTCTGTAGCGTTTGCATGTTCATTCCCAGTGATGGCGTCAAGCCACACCATAGTAGCCGACTACGACAAGGATGACCTCCTATATCAAGAGCAAGCTATAAATCTTGCTGGTATTCCAAACGTCAAATTTAAGCCGCTACAAACAGCTGGTATTCCAAACGTGAAGTTTAAGCCGCTGCAAACAGCTGGTATTCCAAACGTGAAGTTTAAGCCGCTGCAAACAGCTGGTATTCCAAACGTGAAGTTTAAGCCGCTGCAAACAGCTGGTATTCCGAACGTGAAGTTTAAGCCGCTGCAAACAGCTGGTATCCCAAACGTGAAGTTTAAGCCACTACTAACAGCTGGCGTTCCACATATTAAGTTCATTAACCAAGCTGCGGCATAAAAGGAGAATAATTATGTTTGATTTATTAATGCAAGCACTTGGATTGGGCAAACCTGTTCGTAAGAAAGTTAAACTTCCAGAAGGGTTAAATCATCTTGAAGTCATTCCAGCTAAAGGTTGGTGGAACTAGTACACCCCGTTTAACGCCTAAGGAGAACGACCATGCTTATTTCTTTGATGCAGATGTTAGGGCTAAAAAAGCCTTCACGTAAAAAAATACAGCTTCCTGAAGGGCTACTGCATTTGGAAATCGTTACCGCAAAAGGTTGGTGGAGCTAGTTTTAGATACAAGAATCTAAAATTACACAGACAAAAAAAGGAGCTTATGCTCCTTTTTAGTTTCTCTGTATAAGATACAGATTCTAAAAATTCAAATCTCTAACCAAAAAGATTGTTTCCCCATGGCTTTTTTGTATGCCAGTTGCTTATGCGAATTAAACAAAGGATAAGCGGCAGGGCCAAACAAAACCCCAGCAAAAGCCCATCGTTTGACAGGTAACCCGGCTTTAAACGCTGTATAGCCTAACAACAAACCTGAAAAAACTAATACCAATACGATTGTGAATACCACTTACCTACACCCCACATCAAATAAGTCAGCGTCCATACCTGAATATCTATTTCGGCACCTATTATATAGTCAAACCAGCAGAGGGGTGAGTGTTTTTTAGTCAATTTATTGTCACTAAAGTAAAACAAAGCGGCCAAATGTAGCCGCCTTGTTAATTTTTTGACGCTTTTTAAAACTTACTTGAAAAAGAAACTCTGTTCGCTTGCCATCTGTTTCAGTCTCTCTGCTGGTTCAAATCGGTCGCCAAATCTAGATTGGTAAGCCGATAGAATTTCAACGAGTTTAGCAGGACCTAGTGTGTCAATATAATGGAAAGGACCGCCTAAGAATGGTGGAAAACCGATCCCAAATATAGCGCCTATATCGCCATCTCGAGCTGAAGCGATTATCCCTTCATCTAAACACCTAACCGCTTCGTTCAGCATCTGCACGACGCATCGTTGCGCCACTTCATTAGCATCATTATTTTGAGCTGGCGTTAAACCAAGCACGGTATATACGCTACTGTCGACCTCTTTAGATTTCTTTTTACTACCGTATTGATAGAAACCTTTGCCATTTTTACGGCCCTTTCTATCATCGGCTAATAACTTATCAAACGCGGCTGGTGCTTTAAAGCGCTCGCCGAGTTCAGCTTCCAATATAGGAGAGATCTTAGCGCCAACATCAATACCGACTTCATCGAGTAACGTCATTGGACCGACGGGAAAACCGAACTTAACCAGAGCCTTATCTAAATGCTCTACACTCTGCCCTTCTAATAGCAGCTGCGCAGCTTCATTCATGTAAAGCGCCAATATTCGGTTGACGTAAAAGCCAGCGCCGTCTTGCACAACAATGGGAGTTTTACCCTGTTTACGCGCAAACGCAACGGTGGTTGCTATCGTCTCAGCAGAAGTCTTCTTATGTGCAATCACTTCGACTAATGGCATTTTTTCTACCGGAGAGAAATAGTGCAGACCGATAACATTCTCAGGTCGACTTGCAGCTTCCGCAATTTGAGCAATAGGCAAAGATGAGGTATTGGAAGCGAAAATAGTGTTTTCACCGCACTCTCGTTCAACATCTTTCACCATCTGATGTTTAAGAGCAAGATCTTCAAATACGGCCTCAACAACGATATCGGCATCTTTAATACCTTTATATTCAGTCGTGGTGGTCATCAATGCCATTAAGCTGTCGCGAGCAGCTGGTGTCATATGACGACGCTTAACCCCTTTATCCAGCAATTTATAAGCATAAGACAATGCATTGCTCAAACCGGTTTCGCTGATATCTTTTACTCGAGCTGGAATTTTTGCTTTGGTTGTTGTAACCGAAGCAATACCGCCACCCATTAGACCGCCACCCAGTATCATCGCTTTTTTTACTTTACGTGGTTTAACATCACCCGCGCCGGTCTCTTTTTTCATCTCAGTAGTGGCAAAGAAAATACTTCTAAGCGCTGCAGACTCTTTAGACATAACCAGATCTGAAAAGTGACTTGCTTCCACCTCTAGTCCCTTGATTAAACCTTTAGTCATACCTTGACGAACACAATCAATGATCTTTGCAGGCGCAGGATAATTACCTTGTGTCTTCTTAGCGACTTGCTTGCCAGCTTGGTCAAAAATAATATTACGACCAACGCTAGTGCCTTCAAGCACTTTATTAATCAATGACTGCTTTTTCTTTTTCGCAGAGCGTTTGCCCGCTAATGCCATCTCAATTGCAGTGCGCATCAAAATTGACTCAGGAACAACATCATCAACCAAGCCCATTTTCAATGCCTGCTTAGGTCGAATTTGCTTGCCTGTAAGCATCATATCCAAGGCGGTAGTGATCCCGACTAAACGCGGTAATCGCTGAGTACCACCGCCCCCAGGAAGCAAACCAAGCTGTACTTCAGGTACGCCCATCATCGTTTTGCCATTGAGGCTACAGACTCGTTGATGACATGCTAGCGCAAGCTCTAAACCACCGCCCAAACAAGCACCGTTTATTGCTGCAACAACGGGTATATTTAAATTTTCTAGCTCATTAAAGACCACATGCCCTTGCTGAGAGAGCAACTTCGCATCCATCGCCGTTTCACACGCAGCCAACATAGAGATATCGGCACCCGCCACAAAAGAGTCTTTTTTGCCTGAGACAAGTACTAAGCCCTTGATACTTTTGTCAGCTTTAATCTCAGCAAGTATTTCGCTGATCTCTGGGCCAAATTCACTACGTAGCGTGTTCATTGTCTCGCCTGGCACATCCATCGTCAGAATGGCAATACCGTCTTCTCGACGATCTAAATTAAATGTCTTTTCCATTTGAGTTACTCCACTTCAACTATCATTGCAGCACCTAAACCACCCGCAGCACATGCTGTTGCGAGACCCGTTCCGCCACCACGGCGTTTAAGTTCATGACAAACTTGGGTAATAAGTCGCGTACCTGTTGCTGCAAAGGGATGTCCATAAGCTAAAGAACCACCCAATACATTAAATTTACTCATATCAATGTCACCAATAGCACGGTTACGACCTAGCTTTTCTGCGGCGAATTTCTTCGAACCGAACATCTGCATATTGGCTAATGTTTGGGCAGCAAATGCTTCATGCATCTCAATAAGTGTAAGGTCTTCTAGCTCCATTCCTGCACGCTGTAACGCCATTGGCGTCGCGTAAGATGGGCCCATTAACATGTCTTCCCACACATCAATTGCAGTAAACGCATAACTCTTTATGTAACCAATAGGCGTATAACCCAAGGCCTTGGCTCTGCCTTCGCTCATAAGCAATACTGCAGATGCACCATCAGTTAATGGCGTGCTCGTTGCTGCCGTCACTGAGCCGTGTTTACGGTCAAATGCTGGACGTAATTTTGCGTAAGACTCAAGCGTAGAGTTTTCGCGGATATTATTATCGCGGTCAATAAATCCTTTATAAGGAGGCACATGGGCAGTCATAACCTCTTGGGCCAGTTTGCCAGCGTTCCACGTTTCGGTCGCTAATGTATGCGAGCGATGTGCCAATGCGTCTTGATCTGCACGGCTAATGTTATAGGTTTTCGCCATCTGCTCAGCCGTTTGCCCCATTGACAATCCCGTCGAAAATTCTGCGACAGCAGGCGGTACAGGAAGCAAATCTTTCAAGCCTAAACGGCGAAAAATAGACAGTTTCTGACTAAAGGTACGCGCTTTATTAAGGTCCACGAGTGCATGTGCGAGCTTTCTCGAAACACCAATGGGTACAACAGAAGAGGAGTCTGCTCCACCAGCAATACCGATCTCCATATTGCCAGTCATGATTGACTCGGCAACGTTGACCGTTGACTGAAAGCTGGTCGCACAGGCGCGAGTCACACTATAGGCATCGGTACTCACATCCATGCCAGTGCCTAAAACGATTTCACGTGCGATATTGGGCGCAGCTGGCATTAACACAACCTGACCATATACCAGTTGTTCAATTAACTTGGGATCAAGTTCTGAACGTGAAATTAGTTCATTAACAACCATTTTGCCCATATCTAACGCTGATACGCCATGAAATGCGGTGGCTTGTTTAGCAAATGGCGTCCGTAATCCCGATACAATCGCGATTCGTTCGCCTCTAGCGTTAGTGACTTGCTGTCTTTTACTCATTTTCCACCCTCTTGTTCTGCGTCGCTAACCATTGAAGTTGCTCGCTTTATTATATCCCTGAGAAACCTGTCTAATATTCGACAAACAGGTCTGACCATTAAAGTGTGATCTGATTCTAACTTTTAAATGAAAAGTTTTAAACACTTGTTTGTTTTTTAACACTAGCCAAAACCCAATGGAATTATTTACCATAGAGATTGTCCATAGTATCTATACATAATAAATTGAGTACCATCATGCCTTTGAGCCGATTTCACGCACTACGCGAATACCTAAATACCGTTATTCTCGGACAGCCGACACTAACTGAGAATTTACTCATCGCGCTCATTGCCGATGGACACCTGCTTGTAGAGGGTCCTCCTGGCCTTGCAAAGACCCGCGCAGTCAAAGCATTGTGTGAGGGTGTAGAGGGAGATTTTCATCGGATTCAATTTACCCCAGATTTACTGCCCGCCGATCTTACAGGCACGGATATATATCGCGCCCAAACGGCAACCTTCGAATTTGAAGCGGGTCCCATATTCCATAATTTAATTCTCGCTGATGAAATAAACCGCGCCCCCGCAAAAGTGCAGTCAGCGTTGCTTGAAGCAATGGCCGAAAGCCAAGTCACTGTCGGTAAAAATAGCTATCCACTGCCCGAACTGTTTCTGGTGATGGCAACCCAAAACCCTCTTGAAAACGAAGGGACTTACCCACTACCAGAAGCGCAATTAGACCGTTTCTTAATGCACTTAAATCTTGATTATCCAAGTGCTGAAACTGAGTTTGAAATTTTACGTCTTTCCCGTAATGAAGCACTAAAGAAAGAAGTGCCGAAAGTGACGCCGATTATTCAAGCCGATATTTTTGCAGCGCGAGAGCAGGCTTTACAGATCTATCTTGCTGAACCGCTAGAAAAATATATTGTCGACATTGTAATGGCAACTCGCCAGCCAGCCGCTTATAGCCCTGAGCTAGCAAGTTGGCTTGAGTATGGTGTTAGCCCGCGCGCAACCATTTCGATTGAGCGTTGCGCCAGAGCCCGTGCTTATTTATATGAACGTGATTTTGTCTCACCTGAAGATATTCAAGCTGTGGCACCCAATGTATTGCGCCATAGATTATTGCTAAGCTACCAAGCGCAAGCTGACGGCGTGTCTGCCGACGATGTGATCAACCATATTCTTTCTCAAGTTGCGGTTCCTTAATGGTCAATTCAGAGCTGCCTCTTTTTGCGGATGGCATCAACATCAACGAAAAAGAGCTACTTGCTTGTCAACGTATTGCGCGGGCGTTGCCTGAGAAACGGTCCAAGGCAAGAGCAAACTTAGCCGGACATCGAGCGAGCGCGATCAAAGGCCGTGGGATGGAGTTTGCTGAAGTTCGTCAATACCAAAGCGGTGATGACGTACGCACTATCGACTGGCGCGTAACCGCCAGAACAGGCAAAACTCATACGAAATTATTTGTCGAAGAGCGTGAGCGCCCTATCCTGATATTGCTCGACTTAAGCCATAGCCTGTACTTTGGCTCAAGCTTGCTACTGCAATCGGTGCAAGCGGCGCACGTCGCCACCACGCTCGGGTGGAATGCCATTTTACATGGCGACCGACTCGGTGCAGTTATCGCGACAGAGCAAGAACACATAGAGTTGAAACCAAGAAGCCGACAGCAGGGTATTTTGCAACTTGTCTCAGCCATTAAACACCTGCATCAACGTCAATTAGATGCCCTGTCGGTTCAGGGTTCTGAACCCGATCACATGTTAAAAGCATGCCAACGACTGCGGCGTCTCGCCAAGCCAGGCTCTCTTATCTGGATAGTCTCAGACGGAAGCCATTTTACCCCAGCCTGTTTGGCGATGCTGTCCGACCTGAAACGTCATTGTGATATGGGCGCTTTTCTCATTACAGATCCTTTACGAGAAGGTAATTTGACCTTGCCGAAACACTTTCAGCTCCCCGTAAAGGACGGCAGTAAAGAGCGCATCATCGATAGACACAGCTATGAGCATTGGCTCAAGAATCAACAGCAAATTAAATCGGTATTCACTGACATGATGCAAAAAATTAATGTTGAAACCCGTGTTATTGATGCTGGACAACGCCTAAATCAACAATTGGGAGCATTACGATAAATGGCTGTGCAAACTCCAGCAGCAAATCCTGCTTTAGCATCACTACAAGATATTCAAACCCCGACAGAAATTGGGCTTTGGCCGCTGGCTTATGGATACTGGCTCTTGCTACTTGTCGTGTTGATATCTGTCGCTGCAGCTTTTATTTACCTCAGAAAACGCCGGCAGCACACCGCAGCTAAAAGAGCAGCATTAGTGGAGCTCGCAAAGCTGGATCCGAGCACGGCACAATACATCACCAATGTCAGTGAAATATTAAAACGGGCAGCAATGAGCTATTGCGACCGTTCATTGGTTGCAGGCTTATCGGGCACTCATTGGTATGCTTGGCTTACAGCGCAAGTGAACTCCCCCCCGGTTGAATTATGTGAACTGCTTAAATTGAGTTATCAGCGTACAGAGCTGACTCAATCACAAGCGATAGCATTAAAACAAAGTGCAGAACATTGGCTAAAAAGCGCTCTTCCGCTTGATTCGAAACGGCTTGACGCTGCCTTAGCCGTCAATATGGAGGCTAAATAATGTTAACACTAGCGCTGCCATGGTTATTACTATTATTACCACTGCCACTTCTTTTTAGAAAACAGCAGCAACAAGTTAAGCTGGGGGGTCACCTTTATCTTCCAGGAAGTGATATCGAGTCCCAAAACCTACCTGTTAAAATAACGCCGAGTACAAAGAAAGGTTATTGGATCTTGTGGGTATTATTGGTTATCGCCGTTGCAAGGCCATTATGGATGGGTGAACCGATAGAGCTGCCCAGTAAAGGGCGTGACTTAATGTTGTCCGTTGACTTATCTGGCAGCATGCAGATAGAAGATATGGTCATCGACGGCAGAGCCACCGACAGATTCACACTTATCCAACATGTGGTTAGCCAGTTTATTGAACGTCGAAAAGGGGATCGCATAGGGCTTATCTTGTTTGCGGATCATGCTTACCTGCAATCCCCTCTCACCCAAGATAGACGCACTGTAGCGCAGTATCTGAATGAAGCGGAAATTGGCTTAGTCGGCAGGCAAACCGCCATTGGTGAAGCGATTGCTCTAGGGGTTAAACGATTCGATCAAGTAGACGAGAGTAATAGAGTGCTTATCTTACTTACTGATGGCGCTAATAATGCCGGTACAATATCGCCAGAAAAAGCAACTGAAATAGCCGCTAAAAGAGGGATCACTATCTATACCATTGGCGTAGGAGCTGAAGTGATGGAGCGTCGCACTCTTTTTGGTAAAGAACGTGTTAACCCTTCGATGGATTTAGATGAGCCGCAGCTTAAACAGATTGCCGCTAAAACGGGCGGTACCTATTTTCGCGCGCGAAATGCCGAAGAACTTGAACGTATCTATCAAGAGATTGACAACCTAGAACCCATTAGCCGAGAGCAATTAAGTTATCGCCCACAATCGGAGCTTTTCTACTGGCCTTTGGGCTTGGCATTATTACTTTCAATATTTAAAAGTATTGGCCAATTATCTATTTTTAGTCTTAAGCCTAAACAGCCATCGGGAGGCCATTAGCCATGCATTTTTTACGCCCTGAGTGGTTTTTGGCGATCATTCCACTTGTCATTCTGCTGCTTTTTATTAAGAAAAAACAAGGTGCAAGTTCCAGTTGGAACCAATATATTGCACCTCACCTTGCCAACGTATTACTAGGCAGTACTGAGAAAAAGCAAAGTCGTAATGTTTTCTATCTTGCATTTGCTTGGTTAATTGCAGTGCTTGCCCTATCGGGTCCCGCATTGGAAAAAACGGCGCTACCAGTCTATGAATCGGCTCAAGGTCGAGTCATAGTTATGGATATGTCGTTATCTATGTATGCTAACGACCTATCACCGAATCGACTAACCCAATCAAAATACCGAGCCACAGATCTGATTGAGACGGTAGTAGAAGGTGAAACTGGCCTAATCGCTTATGCCGGTGATGCCTTTACCATTAGTCCATTAACACGTGATAAAGCTACCTTATTGAACCTATTGCCGACGTTAACGCCAAGTATCATGCCCGTTAAAGGCTCTAATGTTGAAGTCGCGCTAGAGCATGCCAAGTCATTGTTAATTCAGGGAGGGCATGTTCGTGGTGATATTGTGCTTTTTACCGATGGTATTTCCAGCTCGCAACTTAATCGAGCACAATCCGTCTTAAAAGGCAGTTCCTACCGCTTAGGTATTCTGGCTTTTGGCAGTGAACAAGGTGCTCCTATTCAACTGCCCAATGGTCAACTATTGCGTGATAACGGTAATCAAGTCGTCATCGCCAAAACAGATTATGGATTGCTACAAACATTGGCATCGTCAGCCAATGGTACTGTGATCCCTATTCGTGCTGATGGTCAAGATGTAACCCAACTCGTGCAATGGCTTGCCAGCACAAAAGACACTAAAGAGAGTGATTTAGAGGGTGAAGTTTGGCAAGATCTGGGCGGCTACATCGCACTATTATTGCTACTCCCCGCTCTGCTTAGCTTCAGACACGGCATTATCGGTGCCTTTGCGTTAATGGTCATTATGCAGCCAATCCAGCCCGTTTATGCCGATAGTTGGGATAACCTTTGGCAAACTCAAAATCAACAAGCATCAAACGCCTATCAAGCTCAGCAGTATCAAGCTGCGGCAGAGCAATTTGAACAAACTCAATGGCAAGCCAGCGCCCGTTATAAGGCGGGTCAATTTGATGAAGCTCTTACAGGCTTTGAGCAAGATACCTCTGCTAGTGGACTCTATAACCAAGGCAATGCGCTCATGCAGCTCGGCCAGTATGATAAAGCCGAAAAGCGCTATCAACAGGCACTCGACCAAGCGCCAGAGATGGACGCCGCTAAGCAAAATTTAGCCCTAGCAAAAGAGCTGCAACAGCAACAAGAGCAGCAAAAACAAAATGGCGAAGGAGATGACAGCCAAAAGTCAGATGAGCAACAGCAGTCTGACGATTCAGAGTCTAGTGATAAACAATCACAAGACAGCAGCTCTGAGTCTAAAGATGGCCAAAGTGAACAGAACAAAGAACAATCTGATGATGCCAATTCTGCAGATGATTCTGGCGATGAATCCGCTGAATCTCAGAAAAATGAAGATGCTGCGCAGGACGCTGAGCAAAACTCAGATAAAGAGCAGCCCAATGATAATGATGCTGCGATGGAAGCCGAAGATTCAAAAGATGATTCGAAAGATGAATCTCAGCAAAGCCAGCAAGCCAAAGCGCAACAATCCGCAGCTGAAAGTGATGTTCAAGAAAATGAACAACAAGGCTCAATGGCTCCAACAACCCCTTCAGATGAACCTCTTCCGCCAGAAATGGAAAGAGCATTAAGAGCGATTGCAGACGACCCGCAGGTACTACTCCGTAATAAAATGCAGCTTGAATATCAGAAACGACGCCGCCAAGGCATTAATACCAAGGAAAACCAACAGTGGTAATTCGACATCTATGTGCGTTCTTAATTGTAGCCTTAACCGCTGCGACACCCGCCTATGCAATCACCAGCTTGCAAGCATCGGTTGACCGTAATCCTGTAATTGAAGGTGAATCTCTGGTGCTAACGGTTGTTGCTGATGACGATCTCAACAGTGGTGAGCTCAACACCTCATCACTGCTAAAGGACTTTATCGTTGGTAGAACAAGCATCAGTCGCAGTAAACAGATCATGAATTTTGATGCGAGAAATGAGACTCGTTGGCAAGTGCTTTTATCGCCAAAATTTGGCGGAAACATCACCATCCCCGCCTTCAATATTAAAGGCGTGAGTTCTGCGCCCATTACCCTTGCGGTAGTAGATAGAAAGTCGCAACCGCAACAGATGCAAGATATCTTTATGCGATCGAGCTTATCCTCAGAAGAAGCTTATGTCGGCCAAATGTTAACCTACAGAGTGAAGCTTTATCTGGCACTAGAATTACAACGCGGCGTGCTTAGTGCACCAGTGCTAGACGGCGCTCAAATCAAGCAACTGGGTGAAGATAAAGACAGCAATGAAATCGTTAATGGCAAGCGTTACCGTGTCATTGAACGCGCTTATGCCATTATCGCCGACCAACCCGGTGAACTGACCATCAATGGTGCCAGTTTTTCTGGAGATGTACTGGTACAAACCAAACGCAATGGCGGTATGTTTTCATTCAATGAAAGTCGGCCGACTCAAACTCAAGCGCCAAAATCAATCGTATTGATCAACCCTGAACCTGTCGAGTATCAAGGTCAGTGGTTAGTATCTGATTTAGTTGTGTTAAAAGAAGATTGGCCGACAACACCCGTCGAGTATAAAGTCGGCGACCCAATTACTCGTACGATAAGCTTATTAGCGTCTAATGCTGATGAGACCAGTTTGCCCGACATCCGATTATCAACACCTGCTGAGCTAAAAACTTATCCAGAAAAGGCACAACGAAAGTCGTTTGTTCGAGATAAACAAATGGTGTCACAACTCACGCAAACCACCGCAATAGTGGCGACAAAAGCCGGCACTTACACGCTACCTGAAATAAAAGTCCCTTGGTGGAACCCCCACCTCAAACAGCAGCAATACGCCACCCTTCCCGCCCGTACGGTTGTCGTCACGAGAGGGGAAATTGCCGAGTCAGTGAACATCCATCAACCACCAAACACGATTCAAACAACCACTGCAGGTTACTGGCCTTGGTTAACTGCTGGTTTTGCGTTGTTATGGTTATTAACGCTAATGCTTTGGCTCAATGCCAGAAAAAAACAGGCAGTAAGCACTACTAAAAGCGACGACAGAAATCCAGTGACTATCAATAACAGTGCCCGAAAACTACTTGAGCAAAGTTGTGCTGCAAAAGAGCCAACAAAAGTCATCAACGCACTAATAGCTTACTACTCTGAGCTTTTAGGACAACCAATCACATTGCGAGATATAGCCAATATATCAGTGGAGCTTTCTATCGAAATCGCCTCATTGCAGCAATCTGCTTATAGCAAAAACACCACAGATATTGACTACAAGCAATTACTCAACATCGTTTTGGCGACAAAAATGAACGATAAACAGAGTAATACCTCTGCCCTTAATTCACTCAACCCGCAGATATAACGATTACGGAGTAATACATCATTTAAAAAATGACGCTCACTAAGAGCGTCATTTTTATATCAGTAACAGAATCTACCGCTATTTTGAGCCTATCTGTTTACACTATTTTGTTCTTGGCTTTGTTTAGTGATTCCACATATTGGTATTCGACGATGAACAAGGTTAAGCTGTGTTTTATTGATCCAGTTAGAAAAAATAAAAAATGTTTGATAGTTGGCGAAATAAAAAGTCGAGCACCACGGTCTCTTCAGACATGGTTAGCAAACAAAGACGATACGATAGCCTTGTCAGGGCACTTCATACCGATATATACCGTTATGCCTATTGGCTATGCGGCGATAAACATATCGCTGAAGATATCACCCAGGAAACGTTTCTGCGCGCATGGCGTTCACTTGATTCATTAAAAGATGAAAAAGCCGCAAAAGCATGGCTGATTACCATTCTCCGCCGTGAAAATGCACGACGTTTTGAGCGTAAACAATTTAATTACTCTGATGTTGAACAAGAGTTTATTGAAGACACGTTTTCAAGCAGTACCGAAGACCATGCTGAACAACATTTATTACAGAGACAAATTTCAAAGTTGGAACTTGAATACCGAGAACCGTTATTACTGCAAGTAATTGGTGGTTTTAGTGGCGAAGAAATAGCAAAGATATTAGATCTTAATCGAAATACTGTTATGACTCGTTTATTTAGAGCAAGAAACCAACTGAAGGATGCACTCGAACAACCGACTATCAGAGGTCAATCCAATGGATGAGCTTAAATTTCGCCGCCAAGCTTATGGTGAGCCAAATAACCAAGATCCCGAGTTCCTTCACGCAGCAATGGAATCGGCAGAAAGAGAAGCCTTTTTAAATACTCTTAAAGGCTTAGATAACAAAATTGAAAAAGCACTGAGCATTGATGTACCAGATGATCTGGTGGCTAAGTTGTTATTACGTCAACAGTTGCAACATCACCATGCACAACGTCGTAAAACAGGATTTGCGTTTGCGATGGTCGCGTCAGTGGCCTTCTTAGCGGGTATTACCTTTACGTTAATGCGTATGGGGCCTGTTGATCTAGGACAACATGCTTTGGCACATGTTTATCATGAAGATAAAGCGCTTCATCTTGATAAAAATGTCCAATACCAAGACGTTAACTTTCAACTAGCTTCGCTTGGTAATATTGGAGATATGCAATTTACCGAGCAGCCAGGTAAAGTGTTTTACAGTACCTATTGTGATTTTCAAGGGGTAAAAAGCCTGCATTTAGTGATGCAAGGTGAACACGGAAAAGTCACCCTATTTATCGTACCGCTAGAAGACAGAATGGTATTAGAAGAAGCTTTTGCCGATAATAAATATAAAGGTATGGGATTTGAAACTGACAACGCATATATGTTGCTCGTTGGTGAAGAGATCCAAGACCTTAATTACGTTAGAAACGAAATTAAGCAAACATTCATCTAGTCCTTTGACAACCAATGGTGCTATTTACGCGCCATTGGTTAGATCTACATCACAATTCCATCATTTATTGAGCCCATGCTCGAATATCTGCTAGCATAGCGCCACAACTAAAAAATGATAAAAGCGTATATATCTCATGACCATTGAATTACCCATTTTAATTACCTTCATTGGCTATCTTGCCTTAATGATGGGCATTGGCCTTTGGGCTTACAAGGCAACTGATTCTGTAGAAGATTACATTTTAGGTGGCCGCGGCATGGGGCCAGCGGTAACGGCACTAAGTGTTGGCGCTTCTGATATGTCTGGCTGGCTGCTGCTTGGTTTACCTGGCGCCGTCTATTTAGGGGGTTTAGGTGAAGCTTGGATTGGTTTCGGATTGGTCTTTGGTGCCTGGTTAAACTGGCTGTTTGTCGCCAAGCGATTACGGATCTACACCGAGTTTACCGATAACGCACTGACCCTTCCCGACTTTTTCGAAAAACGATTTGAAGATAATAAAGGCATACTCAAGTTAGTCTCTGCTGTCACCATATTAGTGTTTTTTACCTTCTATGCGTCGTCTGGCATGGTAGGCGGCGCTATTTTGTTTGAGAAAGTCTTTGGCCTTGATTACACACTCGCATTGATTATTGGCTCGAGCATCATAGTGGGTTACACCTTTGTCGGTGGCTTCTTTGCGGTAAGTTGGACCGATTTCTTCCAAGGTTGCTTAATGTTAGTGGCGTTACTCATTGTGCCCATCGCCATTTTTAGTCAACCAGAAACACAACAAGGGTTTGAAGCACTCGATCCTGCTATGCTGTCATTATTCAGCGAAAACACCACCTTTATTGGCCTCATATCGCTACTTGCTTGGGGGCTCGGCTATTTCGGTCAACCGCATATCCTGTCGCGTTTTATGGCGATTGGTTCAGCCGACGATATTCCTGTTTCGCGCCGCATTGCAATGAGCTGGATGCTCATCGCATTATTGGGCGCGTTGGCGACCGGTATCGCAGGAACATTATACTTTGCCGCGAGTCCACTAGAAAATCCTGAAACCGTGTTTATTCATCTAGCACATGCCGCCTTCAATCCATGGATAGGCGGATTACTTATCGCGGCCATATTGTCGGCAATTATGAGTACGATTGATTCACAACTACTAGTTTGTTCAAGCGTCATTACTGAAGACTTTTATAAGAAGTGGTTACGCCCACAAGCGCAAAGCAAAGAACTCATGCTCGTTGGTCGCATCGGCGTACTTGCCATTGCAATCATCGCAGGGATCGTTGCATTGAATCCTGAAAGCAGCGTACTTGGACTCGTTAGCTATGCGTGGGCAGGTTTTGGTGCCGCATTTGGTCCAGTCGTATTAATGTCGCTCTTCTGGCGTGACTATAGCCGCGATGGCGCTGTTACCACTATCGTTGTTGGTGCCGTTACTGTGGTTATTTGGAAGCAACTAAGCGGAGGGATTTTTGATCTTTACGAAATCTTACCTGGCTTCCTTTTTGCAACAATAGCCGGTGTGCTTGTTAGCAAATTAAAAGCACCTTCAGACGCAGTTAAAGCGCAATTTAATGAGTTTGAAGCAAAGCTATAAACTTGTAATTTGGCACTGTCACTAAAAAGCGTACAGGTGTACGCTTTTTTTATATCTCTCTATTAAGCCCTTGAACAACCAGCCGTTACATACTATTAACCATAAGTTAAACTTAGAGCATCTCTCAAGCCTCTATGCTATATGGCTTCTTTTTGAATATTCAATCGAATAGATATTTTTCGGGACATGAAAAATATTTAATTAACTAATATTTAACAATATTTTAGCACTGGTCGGAGTTGTCAGCTTACTATTACCTACCTAATATGCACTGGTCTAACAAGTGGATCTTACAGTTAATTTAAATTTAACACTCATATAAGTAAGACCAATAATAATAGAGATGATAATAATGAAGTATTTCAACAAGACTCTTATCGCAGTATCTGTAGCTTTAGTCAGCACACAATCAATGGCCGCAGGCTTCCAACTTAACAGCCAATCAGCAACGGGGATCGGTCGCGCATTTGCGGGTGATGCTGTCATCGCCGATAACGCATCCGTTTTATCTCGTAACCCTGCAGCAATGGCCATGTTTGACGAGAAGCAACTCTCAATGGGCTTAACGTATGCAGACGTAGAGGTTGAAGTCAGTGATGTGTATATTAATTCGAACGTTGGGCAAATTCACTACGGCAATGTTCCAGACGCAGCCGAAGCTAAAATTATCCCAAACTTTTACTATATTAGCCCAATCAACGACAAGTTCGCTTACGGTGTTGCTATGTTTAGTAACTTCGGTACTGGTACCGACACTGGTGATTTGTCACAACCAAAATCCATCTTAGGCGGTAAAGCGACAATTCCTGCACCCGTCGATTTACTCGGTAAAACTGAAGTAACTACCATTAACTTCAACCTAAGCGCGTCTTACCGTATTAATGACCAATTCAGTGTTGGTGCCGGTTTAGATGTTATTTATGGTCAAGGCACACTGACTCGTTCAGGTGAACTGCCTCTAGCCCCAGATGGTTCATATGTGCCAGTGGATCTTGTAGACGTTGATGCTGATGGTGTCGCCTTTGGTGGTATTGTGGGCGCCGTTTATGAAATTAATGCTAACCATCGTTTAGGCGTAAGCTACCGTTTCAGCCCAGAATTTACTGCTGACGGTACCGTAAAGTTTGGCGGAACCGATTATCAAGAGATCAACATCCCCATCCCTGATATTTTCCAAGTTGCTGGTTTCCACCAGTTAACAGACAAGTTTGCATTGCATTACACTGCGCAAATGACAACTTGGGGTGACTTCCATGAAATAACAGTAACGGATCCAGCCGAAGCACAACTTAAAAAGTACGCTTGGGATGACTCTTGGTTATTCAGTGTTGGTGGTACTTACTCACTGACTGAAAACTGGACTGTGCGCGCAGGTTACATGTTCGACCAAGGTGTTGTTGGCGAAGTAAGCTCAATCTCTATTCCTGATTCAGACCGTCAGTGGTACACAATGGGTGCCACTTACAACGTGTCTAAGCATACGAGCATCGACTTTGGTATCGCCTTTATTCGAGGTGAAGAAACACAGCTAACTGAACATAGCTCTGTTTTAGATCAAGTTGGTCAGCAGATGCCAACACTAGGAAATGATCTTGGTACTGTGCACGCGACAACACTATCAAATGCAACTTACTATTCAATGCAGTACAACTACAAGTTTTAACGCTGTATTTACATAAACGAAAAAGCCGCATTCATTGCGGCTTTTTTATTGCCCACATTCCATTAACCCTATTTCATTGTACTCAATCGATAAACCTTGCTAACGTGAGCTTATTACACCTCATTTTGAAACTGAACTTATGCAAAAAAATAATACTCTAGCCGCGATTATCCTAGGAGGGTTTATTTGCCTTGGATTAGTGCTGATGGCCAATACCGTTGGCGATAAGCTGATAAAAATGAAATCAATGGAACGTACCGTCACGGTTAAAGGTTTAGCCGAGAAAGAGGTGCGCGCCAATGTCGCCATTTGGCCCATTCGCTTTACCGAAGTCGATAACGATCTCGACAGCCTTTATGCAAATGTGCAAACTAAAACAGAAAAAGTGGCCACGTTTCTAAAGCAACAAGGTTTTGATAAGTCAGAAATAACTATCTCACTTCCCGCTATCGATGACCGATTAGCCCAAGGTTATGCGGATCCTAATGTGAAGTTTCGCTACGCAGCAAGAGTGTCTCTCTCACTCTATACCGATAAGATCGACCTACTACTTTCAGCCCGCAGTAATATGCTGTCACTTGCTAAAGAAGGCATTGCTATCTCAGATCAAGATTACGACAGCAAAGCACAGTTCTTGTTTACCAAGCTCAACGACGTTAAGCCGGAGATGATCCAATCCGCAACTCAAAATGCACGCCAAGTTGCCGAGAAATTTGCGAAGGATTCTGACTCAAAATTGGGAAAAATTAAAAAGGCCGCTCAAGGTCAATTTAGCATTAATGACCGAGATAGTAATACGCCGTATATAAAGAAAGTCCGTATCGTCTCTACATTGACCTATTACCTTAATGATTAACCCGCCAAAACACCTTTAACGCTTTAGCATTAAACGCGTAATGACACGGTCGACAGGTGCTGCAATTGCGCATAAAAGCATATTCATCGTATTTTACTAATGAATAATGATTGCGCCTTTGAAATACATCCATTAGAATAATCTCATGGATGTATTTTAGGTAATCAACGATGGCAACTTACGCTCCCCCCTTTGCACTGCTCTTATTATCGCTAATGTCTAGCCTAGCTTTACCTACATTGGCCTATGCTGCATCGACGGTTGATAGCGTTCCAACCATAACGGTTGAATACACCTCCTACCCCAATTGGGTTGTACTAGATGCGGTTATCGAGCCCACAAAAGCGGCTACGGTGTCGGCGCAGACATCGGGACGTATTATAAAACTCAATTATGATGTGAATGATATTGTCGCTAAAAATGCATCACTATTAGAAATTACCAGTAAAGAGCAAGGTGCGCTATTAGCTGCAGCCGAAGCTGAATATGCAAGAGCAAATGCACAAAATGTCGAAGCCCAAGCGCAGTTGCAACGTTATAAAAAGCTTTTTCCTCAAGGCGCTATTTCTGAAGGCTCAATGGATGAAGCACAAGCTAATGCTAAATCAACTCAGCAAGCAGTCAGTGCAGCAAATGCAGGCATAGTGCAAGCCACTGAATCTTTAAAATATACCGCGGTAAGCGCGCCCTTTGCGGGGGTGGTGACCCAAAGGCACGTTGAACAAGGTGAGACCGTCAGCCCTGGGCAAGCATTATATTCTGGCTACTCTTTAACCCAGATGCGCGCGGTCACCCACGTACCACAACGTTATATCAGCGCCTTAAAGCTGCAGCCTAAGTTCAAACTCACATTAGCCGATGGCAAACACATTTTCAGCGACAAGCTCAATGTATTTGGCTTTGTCGACCAAGCCAGTCACAGTTATAAAGTGCGTATCGAACTGCCCACTGAAATATCGGGTCTCATCCCTGGCAGCCTTATTAAAGCCCGGTTTATTAGCGGTCAACGCCAAACAATGTTCATTCCTCAAACAGCCCTTATCACCATGAACGAGTTAAATGCCGTTTATCTACAGCAGAATAACAAGTGGGTGCTTAATCAAGTCAGAGTTGGCCAGCAGGACAGCGATACAATTGAAGTGTTATCAGGATTATCTAATGGTGATGTCATCGCAAGAGATGCTTATCAGACCTTATTGCGTTTACAAAAGCAGTCTAAACCTTAAGGAGCTGACAAGATGACAAACAGACAAAAATTAGGGATTTCAGGACGCATTGCCGCTGCTTTCCAGCTTAGTGCTATTACCCCTTTACTCGCATTACTCGGCCTTTTACTCGGCTTATTTGCAGTATTGGTGACCCCAAAAGAGGAAGAGCCTCAAATAGACGTCACTTTTGCTGATGTTTATATCCCTTTTGCAGGAGCATCGCCTGCTGAAGTAGAGAGTTTAGTGACCTTACCCACTGAACAAATCATCTCTGAACTTAAAGGAATTGACACCCTATACTCATTTTCACAGCCGGATGGCGCCCTCTTTATTGTTATTTTTGAAGTGGGCATTGCACGTAACGACGCCATCGTAAAACTCTATAATCAGATCTACGCTAACTTAGATAAACTGCCACTCAATGCTGGCGTCGGTCAGCCTCTTATTAAACCTCGCGGCATTGATGATGTACCGATAGTCAGCTTAACCTTGTGGTCAAAAGAGTCTAGTGTCTCAGCTGAGCAACTCACCCATGTTGCCAATAGTTTGGAAACTGAGATTAAACGGATTCCAGGCACCCGTGAAATCAACTCAGTGGGTGCGCACCAACTCACTCTCAATGTCAGAATAGATCCTGTAAAAATGAACTACTATGGGATCTCATATAACGAAATCCATAATAGTTTAAGCAGTAATAACTACGTCTCTATGCCAGCTTCATTAGTACAACAAAACCAAGAAATCAAGGTTCAAACAGGTGAGTTCCTAACCAATATAGACGATGTAAAACAACTGGTGGTTGCGATTAGGGAGGATAGCGATAAGCATACTGCACCCGTATTCCTTGCCGACATTGCCGATATCACCCTTAAAGCCGACATCCCTGTTCAGAGCGCTTGGCATGGCGACAAAGAGAAAATCTATCCCGCTGTAACGATTGCTATAGGCAAACAACCAGGCGTAAACGCCGTCGATATTGCTGATGCAATACTTGAGCGCGTAGATAAAGTCGACAATATATTATTGCCAGACGGAGTAAATATTTCAGTGTCACGTAACTATGGTGAAACTGCGGGTAATAAAGCCAATACTTTGATTTTAAAATTGATGTTTGCTACCTCGGCGGTGGTCATTCTCGTGTTACTGACCATGGGATTTAGAGAAGCACTTGTTGTTGGTATCGCCATTGTCATAACACTTGCCCTCACCCTCTTTGCCTCTTGGGCATGGGGATTTACCTTAAATCGTATCTCTTTATTTGCCCTAATCTTCTCGATTGGCATTTTGGTCGATGATGCCATTGTGGTTGTGGAGAACATTCATCGGCATATGGCGATGGGTAAGCGCACATTCACAGAGCTTATACCTATAGCCGTTGATGAAGTGGGCGGCCCTACCATTTTAGCCACCTTTACTGTTATCGCAGCCTTGCTACCAATGGCTTTTGTATCAGGATTAATGGGGCCTTATATGAGCCCTATTCCTATCAATGCCAGCATGGGGATGTTGATCTCTTTAGCCGTCGCTTTTATGGTCACTCCTTGGTTGAGCCGTAAACTGTTAAAACATGACAGCACTAAAACAGCTGCCGAAAGTGAGGCTAACAATACACAACAACCGCATACCGACGGTCTAATGCTGCGGGTTTTCACACGGTTAATTGGGCCATTTGTCATCGGTAAAGCTGCCAGAAAGGCACGCTTTGGATTAGCTGCGGCAATTTTTGTACTCATCGCTATCGCGGTGGCACTGCCTATCGGAAAACTGGTGGTGCTAAAAATGCTTCCGTTTGACAATAAGTCAGAGTTTCAGATTTTGGTCGACCTGCCTGAGGGAACACCGGTTGAACAAACTCAACGCACATTAAAAGCATTAGCTCAACATCTTAACCAAGTTGAAGAGGTCGATAATTATCAGATCTATGCAGGCACCAGTGCGCCAATGAACTTTAATGGTTTGCTTCGTCACTACTTTCTGCGACAAACCCAAGAGTTAGGCGATATTCAAGTTAACCTCGTCGATAAACAACATAGAGAACGTGATAGCCACAGTATTGCTATCGCGGTAAGAGCGCCGTTGCAGGAGATAGCAAAACAATATAATGCCAATGTAAAAATCGTAGAAGTGCCTCCAGGCCCACCAGTGTGGTCGCCCATTTTGGCTGAAGTTTATGGTCCAAGTGCCGCTATTCGCGAGCAAGCTGCAACAGCGCTTGAAGCCCTTTTTAAGCAAACGACAGACGTTGTCGATATCGATATCTATCTACCCGCTAACCAAGCCAAATGGCAGGTCAATATCGACCGCAGTAAAGCCAGTCTACTGGGCATTCAATATAGTCAAATAGTCGATTTGGTCGCCACCAGCATAGGGGGTAAAGATATTAGCTACCTTCATGCGCCTAACCAAAAGCACCCTGTTCCCATCCGCATCCAGCTAAAAGAGGAAGACAAGTTCAATTTAGAGCAGGTGCTAAACCTCACTATAAAGAATAGTAAGGGTCAAGCCATTGCGATGTCTGAGCTATTACAGATAGACAAGGGCGTTATCGACACGCCAATCATCCATAAGAACATGATCCCAATGATCATGGTCGTGGCTGATATGGCTGGCCCTCTGGACAGTCCTCTGTACGGCATGTTTGACATGGTCAGCCAAATCAATGCAGAAGATGGCTTGGGCTTCGACCAACACTACATCAACCAACCTTCAGGCCTCGACAGTATCGCCATACTCTGGGATGGAGAATGGAAAGTCACCTATGAAACGTTTAGGGACATGGGTATCGCTTACGCCGTAGGCATGATAGCGATTTACCTGTTAGTCGTAGCCCAATTTAAGTCTTATAGCGTTCCGCTCATTATCATGGCTCCCATCCCGCTAACGATCATCGGTGTCATGCCCGGTCATGCATTGCTTGGGGCGCAATTCACCGCCACATCGATGATAGGCATGATAGCGCTCGCAGGGATCATTGTGCGCAACTCCATTTTATTAGTGGATTTTATCCATCAAGAAATCGCGGCAGGTGTGCCGTTTGAACAAGCCGTTATTCATTCTGGTGCAGTGCGTGCAAAACCCATTATGCTAACGGCCTTGGCGGCCATGATAGGCGCGCTTTTCATCTTAGATGACCCTATTTTTAATGGCTTGGCCATTAGCCTTATTTTTGGAATTTTGGTTTCCACCCTGCTCACCTTGGTGGTTATTCCCGTCCTGTATTACGCAGTGATGAAAAACCGGTATCAACATTAATATTCAAAACCGCGCAGGCCGCTAACGCGAGCTTGCCTTTTAACTAGTGAGGAATCGATATGTCTACAGAACGTGCCATTATGGCTTTTGCCGGTGTGATGATCTTGTTATCGTTAGCACTAACCTTGTGGGTCAATCACAACTTCGTCTGGCTTACTGCATTTGTAGGCGCAAATTTATTACAAAGTGCCTATACTGGTTTTTGCCCTGCTGCAATTGTGCTGCGAAAATTGGGCTTCAAATCAGAGGCGCAATTGGCAAGAAATGAATAACGTGGTGTTTTTTATTTTGATTAACAAGTGAAATATAGTGAGCTGATTTGAATCATCGGCTCATTAATCTCCTCTATAACAATTTAAAACACCATCAATACACATCAAATAATAACAATATTAAGGAATGTTGATGAGTCACTCGCTTAAGTTGCAATATAAATTGTCAAACATCATTAAATTTATGACATTCAGTGCTTTATTACTTATGGTTAATAACCTAGCACTTGCCGCAGATCAAAATGCACAACAGGCTTGGCAGAATATAGAGGCTGGTGCCTTAGTGGTTGATGTTAGAACGGCTGAAGAGTTTGCCGAGGGCCATTTACCCAACGCAATCAATATTCCCTTCGAGCAAATAGTGACTGTATTTGCCGACAAAAATATCGATACAGATCAGGCTGTAGTCCTTTATTGCCGCAGTGGCCGTCGTAGCGGCATTGCGAATGATGCTTTAATTAGTGCTGGTTATTCCAATACCTATAATGGTGGCGGTTATCAGACGTTAATTCAGCAACAAAAATAACTTCAATAATCTATGGTACGGCTGCATATTTGCGGCCTTTTATGTTTGATAAGCGTCTGCTCCTGCTACATTTACCTTTCCCAACAACACAATCAGATCTTTAAACTAAAAAAACACATGTTTTTGGATATACACCCCGCGCAAAGCATCTTAACAGACGATTAAACTAGACAGGCTAATTCCAAATAAGTATAAGTTATTACTAAAGTTGCATTGGTATTTAATTTTATTTATTTCAGGCAGTTAAGATTGAAGTAACTCCCGGCCCTCATATTGAATACAAGATACCATTATTTGCACCATCTCCCGCAATAGAATATAAAGTCACATAAAAAGCATCACTAGTCAGCATGGGTTAAGTAATAAGCATATCCATTCAAGTAACGAAATCTATCCACACTCTTATGTCAACCCACCGCCCCATTAACATTTGTTTTACATTTGTAATAACTGCAGATACATTCGTTCACACAGCAAGGCAAAACATAATTGTCTGCTGTAAACATTATAAGAAACAACATAATATCCTGAATAACATGGAAGACAGTTATGACAAAAAATAAAGTAACAGCAGCACTTAGCCTGTCTGTACTTGCACTTTCGATCTCTGCAAGTGTCGGCGCAGCACCTTCTTTCAACTCTGGTTTACACAGCAACGCATCACCATTGAATAACGAAAGTCCGCTACCAAAGCGTTATATTGTAAAGTTCAAAACGGCTGCGGCCGCCTCAGGCTTTTCAATCGCGACT
The DNA here is from genome assembly GCF_002836135.1 of Shewanella sp. GutCb. Lineage (NCBI taxonomy): Bacteria > Pseudomonadati > Pseudomonadota > Gammaproteobacteria > Alteromonadales > Shewanellaceae > Shewanella > Shewanella sp. GutCb. The sequence continues at coordinate 27,237 of NZ_PJBL01000028.1, forward strand.
AACGCCATTGATGATGCTCAATATGAACCTAGAGCTAACGAAGTCTTTTCTCACTTCCGCGCACTTAACAGCGTCTCAGCAAAAGAGATGAAGCGTATCGGTCGCAGTAACAGTTATACGGTTAAGTTAGACGGTAAAGATCTGCAAGCGCTTCGATTCCGTGCAGATGTAGACTATGTTGAAGAAGATGCCCCCCGTCGACTACTCAGCGAAACCACACCTTGGGGTCAAACCTACGTTGGTGCAACCACACTAAGCGATAGCCAAGCAGGAAATCGTACTATTTGTATTATTGACTCGGGCTATGACCGTGGCCATAACGATCTCAATGCCAACAATGTCACAGGTACAAATAACTCAGGTACGGGTAATTGGTTTGAACCTGGAGCAGGTAATGCTCATGGTACTCACGTAGCTGGAACAATTGCAGCAATAGCAAATAATGAAGGTGTTGTTGGCGTGATGCCAAATCAAAATGCCAATATTCATGTTATCAAAGTCTTTAATGCTGCAGGTTGGGGTTACTCTTCATCTTTAGTCTCTGCAGTTGATACTTGTGTTAGTAATGGCGCTAATGTTGTGACTATGAGTTTAGGGGGAGCAAGCTCAAATAACACCGAGAAAAATGCCTTAGCGGCTCACGAAGCTAACGGTATTTTATTGATTGCTGCTGCAGGTAATGATGGTAACAACACTCACAGTTACCCTGCATCATATGACGCTGTAATGTCTGTTGCTGCTGTTGATAGCAACAAAGATCACGCGGCATTCTCACAGTTCACGGATCAGGTTGAAATTTCAGGACCCGGTGAAGCTATTCTTTCAACGGTAACGCGTGGTGAAGGACGCTTAGCTGACATTACTATTGCTGGTCAATCATACTTTGATAATGGTGTTGTACCTCATAATCGTTTTGTACAATCTGGCACGACTCACGTGGGCTCTCCACTCATTGGTAGCGTTACAGGTACATTAGCAGAGTGTTCAGTCAGCGGCAGTAACTTCAACTGTGGCAACATGAGCAACAAAGTGTGTTTAGTGGAGCGTGTTGGTAATCAAGGTGCGACTTACCCTGAAATAGACGCTGTAAAAGCCTGTGAAGCGGCGGGTGCTAGTGCAACCATCGTTTACAGTAATAGCACACTACCAGGGCTACAAAACCCATTTTTGGTAGACAGTAATAATGAGGCGCCTATTGTATCGGTCTCTGTTGACCGTGCAACGGGACTTGCCTTACGTAATCAAGTTGGGGCATCCGTTACCGTAGCAAATACCGATAATGAAGATTACGAGTATTACAATGGTACCTCGATGGCAACACCGCACGTTTCTGGTGTCGCAACATTAGTCTGGAGTCATCATACAGAGTGTAGTGCAGCGCAAATTCGTTCAGCACTCAACGCGACAGCAGAAGATTTAGAAACTGCAGGGCGTGACAATAACACCGGTTATGGCTTAATTGATGCGGTTGCGGCGAAAGCGTACCTAGATCAATCATGCACAGGCCCAACCGACCCAGATACAGGTGGTGGCGACAATGTATTGGTCAATGGTGTAGTACAATCAAACCTTACGGGTGCAGCGAGTGATGAGTTACATTACTCTATCGATGTGCCTGCTGGTGCGACCGATTTAAGCTTTACCATGAGTGGTGGTACGGGTGATGCTGACCTTTATGTCAATTATGGCGCGGCCCCCACTACCGCTACGGGAGGTTATGATTGTCGTCCATGGAAAGGCGGAAATGCTGAATCATGCCCAATCACTACAGCACAAACTGGCACATACTACGTAATGGTCCAAGGCTATAGCGCCTTTAGTGGTGTAAACCTTGTTGCGAACTTTACCGAAGATACCGGTGGGGGAACTGGCGGCGAAACAGGCGGTCCAGCAACATACACTAACAACAGTAGCTACAGTATCCCTGATAATAGCAGCACCGGTATCACCAGTGTCATTGCAGCAGCTCGAACGGGTGATTCAGGCACTGTAACCATCAAGGTTAACATTAGCCATACTTACATCGGCGACTTACAAGTAGAGCTACATAGCCCTACAGGTCAAGTGGCGATATTACATGATAATACTGGCGGCAGTGCTAACGACATTGTTAAGACTTACACCGTCGATATGTCTGGCGCTGATTCAGTGGGTAATTGGGAATTGAAAGCCGTTGACAGTGCTCGACGTGATACAGGCACGATTAATTCTTGGGAGTTGAGTTTCCAATAATCCTCTACTCATTTTAAGCGTGTTTTAGGAGAGCCTTAAGGGCTCTCTTTTTTTTGCTCTGCATTGAGCGATTTAACTGGTATAATTACTTTAATAGTATCTGCAATGAACGTAATCATGACCCAAGCAAACAATCCTTTACACGGTATTAAGCTCGAAGATTTACTCAAAGATCTTGTCGACCACTACGGTTGGGAAGAGTTGGGAACTCGTATCGATGTCCGCTGCTTTAACCACGACCCGAGTATCAAATCTAGCTTGAGGTTTTTGCGTAAAACCCTCTGGGCAAGAGAGAAAGTTGAATATCTTTACCTTAAGATGAATAAATTACCTTTGCCAGCAAGAAAGCCAAGGGATGACGGTTATCAAGCCAGTGATAAAACACTTCGTACTGCGAATAACAGAGCGATTGATAAACCAAGCAAAGACTCGAATGATGACACTCAGTTAAATGCCAACATCTGGGGTAAGTAACCTGAACTCGGGATAAGCAGTGCAGCTCAATACCCCTATTATCGCCCCTATCTGTGTTGAGCTTTCTAGTAATAGCCTGCTATTACGTACGAAACCTCGCCTTGATATAGGCAATAATTTTGGTATCGAGCAAAACTGTTAGATATATGAGAAATACAAAATGATTAAGCTAATGATTTTAAAAGATACTTCAGAACATCTAAACACTCATTATCCCGAGTTCAGGTTAAGTAATATTGGTATCGTTCACACCATTAAAAAAGGCTTAACAGCTTTGATTGTTAAGCCTTTTTTAATGGTGTGAGATTTCCCGCTACATCGGAAAATCAAATATAAGCCGCCAAACCTGTATCCCATCACCAGTACGATAACTCACTCCAAACCGGCTCATATTAAACAGATCCCATCCGACCGGTTTTGAAAAAGCCAAGGTTATCCCAGCTTCAAAACTGTTTGTCACCAAAACATCTTCCTCAAAAGGCGTCACAAACCTAAGTTTGTCAAAGTACCAATAACCTGCCACAAATAGTCTTGGCTCAATGCCAATGTCAGCGACTTGAAAATGATAATTAGTGCCAATATCCACGCCAGATTGAATCGCTGAATAGGTTTCATTCGGGGCGTCATCAAGACTGCGATAGCCTGCAAAGAATATACGATTGACCCAAACGGGCTTTGTATCCTTAAGCTCAAAATCAAGCAGGCTCGACATCCCTGCTGAGTAGATAATCACATCATTGCCATTAGTGGTATTAGTACCAACGCCTAAATCTACATATGACTGAAACTCATGGGTCTCAGAGGTCTTTATTCGATATTCTATACCGGGGGTAAAAGTGGCGGTGCCAACACTGCTTGGAAAGTCACCGTCAGGAATATCACTCCAAGTAAAGTTATAAAAGCCGAGTGATAATGGCGTGCGTAGCACTAAGGATTCTGTATCTGTTCGCTGAAGGTCGAAGCTTAAAGGGATATTAATAACCGTCGCATTTTGCCCAGAGGTTCGGTAAACACCGCTTCCTAAATAATTGGCAAATGCATAATGGCTGTAGTCCTTTTCAGCATTGGCTGGCAGGACAAAAAAAATCAGTAGAATTGAAAGGTAACGCGAAAGGGCCATAAATTAAATGTCAACTTAACTGGTCTCTAATTGATAGCCCTGAATATAGCGGTATAACCAAGGAAAATCCACGGTTAATAATTGCTGCCTAGTCTTTATCTTCCTCGGTAAAATGATACTCTGACATCATATGACCTAATTCAGTCGACTTAGTCTTAAGGTAAGCTTCATTATAACGGTTCTTACCGACTTGAAGCGGCACACGCTCAACAACCTCTAAGCCAAAGCTTTCCATCGCTTTTACTTTTCTCGGGTTATTGGTCATAAGTCTAACCTTGCTGACACCGATCTGTTCCATCATTGGAATAATCATGTCATATTTACGCATATCAGCAGCAAAACCTAGACGCTCATTAGCCTCTACAGTATTTGCTCCTCCATCTTGTAACTCATAAGCTCTGATTTTATTCAGCAACCCAATACCCCGCCCTTCTTGGCGCAGATAGAGGATAAAGCCCTGACCTACTTCAGCAATATTTTGCATCGCTGTTTGCAGCTGAAAACCACAATCACAACGTAAACTGAAAAGCGCATCACCGGTTAAACACTCGGAATGAATACGACCTAAAATAGGACTTTCGGCATCAAATACGCCCAATGTAAGCGCAACGTGCTCTTTACCTGTCTCGCTATCTTCAAAGCCGTGCATTTCAAAAACACCCCAAGGTGTTGGCAATTTTGAAGACGCGATATATTTAATCGACATGATAAAACCTTAACGACTACTCTCATTCCCTGAGACTGCAGAGAATCCTGATAAAGATATTAATGTGGATGAAAACTAACGTCGAGCGCCGCAAAGCGTAAACATCAACCATTACTAGCTGATCAATTAGCAAATATACGAGCGGTATAGCGCAGCATAAGCTGCGCGCTCACACATAAACTTGAAGCGGCTCACTAAATGAATAAATTAGCTTACTGTTTGCTTAAAATTCTTTCGCTGCAAAACCAGTAACTTGCTTTATACCCATTTCACGACCAAGTGCAGTCATAGGGTGAATAACCACTAATCCTTTAACTGACTTCTTCAGTTTGCCCATGTCAGCTTGCTCTTCTTTAGTCAGTACACGACTAAATTTAAGATCTTTAACCGTTGATCCTTCTTTGCCTAGCTCACGATTTTGCTGCTTTTTAACGTTAGCAATACGCTTAGTCAAAGTGGCAATCTCACGTTTAAACTGGATAACGATCCCTGGATCTTCGCGCTTTTCAGCTGCTGCCAACTTACGACCAAATTTATCGAGCTTATCGTTGAGCGTTTGCAGCTCCTGCTTTAAATTCATTTACAAACCTTAAATTCAAATCTAAATAACATATTTAGAAACAAAAACAGCTTCAAAAAAAGTATTGATGCTGTTTGTCATTATTGCCTCATTATAACAGCATATAGCGTAATATTACCTAGGTTTATGCTTAGCTTATCTTAGATAATGGATCACTTGGTTACTACTGCCTCGAAAAACTAAACTTGGATCAGCAAATGATTGTTCGAATTTGCCATCAACAACCACATTGACCAGATCAACCACCGCTTGTTGTTCTATGGTTAATTGTTCGAGTAAATAGCCCGTCCACAGCCAAATATCTTTGCCAGGGCATTGAGATTTCACCCGTTTAACCAGTTTGAATATCTCAGCGACATTGCCAGGGAACAGTGGATCACCACCAGACAGGGAAAGCCCTCGTCTTTTTATACGAGTATCATTTAGGTCATCAATAATGGTCTGCATCATTGGCTCATCAAACTGATGGCCAGAACACGGATTCCACGTCGATTGATTATAACAGCCACGGCATTGATGCTCACAACCTGAGACAAACAGTGTTGCTCGAGTCCCAGGGCCGTTAAGCACATCGGTCTGATAATATTGATGATAATGCATAATAAACTCTTCCTTAACAAAAAGGTGCCAATGATGGCACCTCGTTTCGTTCTCGCTGGCCTTAAATTAAAGGTGCTTAATTCGGCGCTTAACCTCTTCTTGCTTACCATAGTTAAATGGTCTTGCATCTGGGCTACCTAAGTAGCCACACACACGTCGGGTTACCGACACTCGGCTGGGTTCGTGGTTACCGCATTTAGGGCAAGTAAACCCTTTACTCGTACAACCAAATTCACCAGTAAAGCCGCAGTCATAACACTCATCTATCGGCGTATTGGTGCCGTAATAAGGCACTCTTGAATAGCTATAATCCCAAACATCTTCCAATGCTTCAACATTGTTTTGCATGTTAGGAAACTCGCCGTAACAGATAAACCCGCCATTGGCGATTTCTGGATAAGGTTGCTCGAAATCAATCTTATCGTATGGGTTAACTTGCTTTTCAACATCTAAATGGAAACTATTGGTGTAATAACCTTTAGATGTCACGCCCTCAACAACCCCGAAGGCTTTTGCATCTAAATTGCAAAAACGGCTACACAAGTTTTCACTTGGCGTGCTGTAAAGGCTAAAGCCGTAACCCGTCTCTTCTTTCCATGCGTCGGTGGCAGCTTTTAGGTATTTGATCACTGTTACCGCTTTTTCGCGCAGTTGAGCACTGTCGTAAACATGTGTTTCGCTGCCGTAAAGTGCATTGATGGTTTCATGCAAACCAATGTATCCGAGAGAAATTGACGCGCGGCCATTCTTAAAGATCTCAGAGACATCATCATCTGCACGTAGTCGTACGCCACATGCACCTTCCATATACAGGATAGGTGCAACACGGGCTTTAACGCCGTCTAAACGAGCGATACGAGTATCTAATGCTTTACGGGCAATGAGTAAACGCTCATCTAAGATACGGTAAAATTCAGCTTCATCGCCATTGGCTTCAAGTGCAACGCGCGGCAAGTTCAAACTTACGACACCAAGGTTATTACGCCCTTCATGTACCAATTCTCCATTTTCCTCAAATGTCCCGAGGAAGCTACGGCAACCCATTGGCGTTTTGAACGAACCGGTCACCTTTTCAACCTGCTCATAGTTAAGAATATCAGGGTACATACGTGTTGTTGCACACTTCAATGCAAGCTGTTTAATGTCGTAGTTACAATCACCCGTTTTATGGTTAATACCATCACGAATAGCAAAAACTAACTTAGGGAAAACCGCTGTCTTACGGTTTTTACCTAAACCAGCAATACGCACTTGCATCATTGACTGTTGAATCAGCCGAGATTCCCAAGAGGTGCCTAAACCAAAACCAAAAGTCACAAACGGTGTTTGGCCATTAGCGGTATGCAGTGTATTGACTTCATATTCAAGCGACTGAAATGCGTCATGACACTCTTTTTCAGTCAATGAGATCGCAAATGCTTTGGCATCTGTAATCCCCCACGTCAGCGCGACTTGGTAATGTTTGTTATAACTTTTGGTGACAAATGGCGCCAGTACTTCATCAATACGGTTAATCGTGGTACCGCCATAAATGTGGCTGGCAACCTGCGCAATGATCTGTGCTGTCACTGCAGTCGCTGTCGAAATTGATTTAGGCGTTTCAATCTCCGCATTGCCCATTTTGAAGCCTTCGGTCAACATGCCACTAAGATCAATCAACATACAATTAAACATAGGGAAGAATGGCGCGTAGTCTAAATCATGGTAGTGGATCTCACCTGACTCGTGGGCAGCAACGACATCTTTTGGCAAGATGTGACATTTGGCATAATGCTTAGCAACAATACCCGCCAACAGATCACGTTGAGTGGGGATCACTTTTGAATCTTTGTTAGCATTTTCGTTCAATAGCGCCGCATTGCTCTGCTCAACTAAGCCACGGATCTCTTGATTGAGTCTGCTACTGACTTCCCGATTCACATCTCTATCATGGCGATATTCAATGTAAACCCGCGCTAATGATTTATATGGTCCTTCCATCAACAAGTTTTCCACGGCATCTTGAAGATCGTGGATATTTATCTCATCTAATGTCGCCACCGAATCGGCTGCTTGTCTCGCGACAGATTCTGCATAAGCGGTGTCATCAATACCTGCCGAGTTAGCAGCTGCTATCACTGCGTCTCTAATCCTTGTTTCGTCAAAAGGCGTACGGTAACCATCCCGTTTAATAACCACTGGCATTGTATAATTCCTCTTCTACATCATCGACAAGCAACACTACATATAGTGGCACTTTTATTCTAAATCACAATATGTAGCGCATTAAGCTATAAAAAGACGAGAAGTACTTTGATCCAGATCATTATTTTAAACAACGAAGATAATAAGAAAAAATAACTGGGAACGATCACGCTTATCTAAAATTATGCCCTTGACGATGGCCTATAAGCGAGCTAGTGCCAGTATAAAATAGGGATAAATTGTGGATAAATAGACAAGCACTTTCACTGGCTATTTTTAACGCTCTGTTGAGGCTGCTGGAATTTGATTAAGATGAGTAAACGACAACCGATTTATGCGGTTTTAACGAGCGGATGTTACCGTTCATGGGGTTAACGTTACAGATAACGGCCTCAATTTTTAACCAGTGAAGCCATCAAAATAACCTGCTAGGGGGTTAACTAAAAACCAACGACATTAATGCTGTTTTGCGAGCGCCAAATAACTGTTCAGCTGACCCGATGCTTGTTGATGTTCACCTGTCATTGAGGCTAACTGCATTAAAGATTTTATGCCCTGATATTGATGCTTCTGTTGATCAGTGAGTGGGCGTTCAGACCCTAGCAAAGCAGTAATGTCAGTGGCAACGCGATTTGCTTTTTGTGCAATGGCAGGAGACTGGATTGAATCCATCGTGCGCATAACCCATTTTGCTTCATCTAACGTCCCTGCCAGCTCTCTATCTTCATCACTATTGGTTAGCGTCGCGCGCTGCTCGTCAATAAAATCAGCTAATGACTGCGCTTCAGTGGGCGGAATATCAAAGCCACTATTCGTTAGACGGTTCAGTTGCCCATCGGACAAAATACCATCTTTATAGAGCCGCTGAATAAGACTGGGTAATTTTTCAGAGCTGAAACTGCCATCTTGAAAAAAGTCCTTCGCCATGGCTTCTATTTTCTGCGCTCGCTCAGCGCGGCCAGATAACACTAAGCCATGATCATCTTTAGTGACGGTATTTGTTGATGAAGCTGATGCGTCAGCATTAATGCCTTGGATGCCTGTAGCGCTGCCGACTCCCGCTTTAGTGCCTGACACACCATATGCATCTGCCAGCACTGCGCCGCTATTTACAGGGTTATTGATACTACTAAGTGGGTTCATCGTCAAAAATTCGGCACTGATTTAGTCATAGCCTAACTAAGCAGGAAACGTGCCGTTTTTTTGATGATAAAATTGACTGCTTACTTTTGGTTCAATTCTGCGGTTAAGGTCAAGCAAAGTGTGCGCAATGATTCAATATCATGCTCAGTCATGCTGACTTTTTCAAGCAAGGTACTTTTTTGTGCAAGCGCATCGGCTTGCAGAGCGAAGCCCGCTTTGGTGAGTGCGATAACTTTTTTACGTTCATCGGTTTCATCAGCCAAGCGTTGTAAAAATAACTTGCTCTCTAAACGTTTAACGATGGGCGTCAATGTGCCCATATCCAGACGAGTCGCGCGAGACAACTGGGTCATGCTTGCTCTATCTTGTAGCCACAATGCTTGCATCACCAGATACTGTGGATAAGTGAGTTCATACTGATCCAATAAAGGGCGGTAAGCGCGCATAAGTGCATTCCCTGCGGTATACAGAGCAAAACAAACATTATCCGACAGACATGCTTCGGTATCGTTATTTGACACTTTGTTTTTCACTACGACCTTCACTACCTTTATTAAGTACTGCAATTTTACCTGACTCCCTTTAACAAAACTAGCTGATCGTATTTTATTTTGCGCAGAGTTATTTTGCGCGCAAAGTATTTGCATAAATTTTGGCGGTTAGTTATGATGCAAACAATTAATTTGCGCACAAACAAAAATAAAGGCTCATTATGAACGCTAAACAAATTCAACTAAAATCTCGTCCTGAAGGATTACCTAACGCCAGTAACTTTACCGAAGCAGAAGTGACTTTACCTGCCATTAAAGAGGGTGAATTTCTCGTCAAAAATTTATGGATGTCGGTTGACCCGTACATGCGTGGCCGCATGATTGATAGGAAAAGCTACATTGCTCCTTTTCAGATTGGTGCAGTGCTTGAAGGCGGCGCTATTGGTGAAGTCACAGAATCAAACAATGTTGAATTTCCTGTGGGCAGCAAGGTTAACAGCATGCACGGCTGGCGCAGTCATTATGTTAGTGATGGCACCGAAATAACTCGCCTACCGCAAACTCCTATCAACGAATCACACTTTCTCGGTGTACTCGGTATGCCGGGTATGACGGCTTGGACAGGCCTCAACCGCATTGCAGAATTAAAGGCGGGCGAAACACTGTTCGTTTCAGCAGCATCCGGTGCAGTTGGCAGTGTAGCTGTACAGATTGGAAAGTTAATGGGTGCCCGCGTTATTGCATCCGTAGGCTCTGATGAGAAAGCTGAGCATATTAAATCACTTGGTGTTGATGCCGTGATCAACTACAAGACTTGTGGTGATTTAAGCGCTGCATTAGCAGCTGCGGCGCCAGAAGGTGTTGATGTCTATTTTGAAAATGTCGGTGGCGATCACTTAACGGCCGCATTGAACAATATGAATGACCATGGCCGTATCGCCGTGTGCGGCATGATTTCACAATACAACGATACAGTGCCGACACCTGGACCGAGTAATTTAGCCATGATCATCATGAAGAAGTTAAAGATTGAAGGTTTCATTGTATTTGAACATTGGGCTCATTACCCTGAGTTCGCTAAGCAAATGGGCCAATGGTTAGCTGAAGGAAAAGTCACTGCAGAGCAGACTATTTATGAAGGGTTATCAAACGCACCTGATGCCTTTATCGGTCTATTTGAAGGTAAAAACCGCGGCAAGATGATTGTAAAACTGGCTTAATTCGTTAAGAAACCAGCATACTTCATGCGTTAATATCACACTGAAAAACAGTGACATAAAAGGGCCTTTTGGCCCTTTTATTACAATCAAGTTAAGATTATTTAACGGTATGGTGCCAATGCAGCTTCAATAAGGTGTGCTACTTGCTCTACTGCCGCTTCACCTGCCGCAATAGCTTCCTCCGCGCGATGAAACTCCATAGTACCGATATCACCAAGATCTGGCACGATACAAATATCTGGTGGATCGCCCATTAGTCTCGCCCGCTTATGGCGCTGTTCTAGTATTTCCATCGACTGTGACATCACCGCCAGCATACCGGGATTGGGATTAATATGACCGCCAGTTTTGTTACTAGGAGAAAACTTATCCGTTAAGCCGGTAATATAATCTCTTCCGCGCGCAAGCAGATCGGTAAAGCCCAATTCTTGATGCTTCTCTGCTTCCGCAACTTCTTGGTTTGTCGGCTTATTACTTTTCATGTTGACTGGCAACACTTGCATACGCCCACGGCGAAGCCCGTGAAGGTCAACCGCAATAACAATATCAACACCCATTGCTCGGCTTACTGATACTGGAACAGGATTCACCACCGCGCCATCCACCAGCCAGCGATCGGCCACTTTGACTGGCGGTAAAATACCAGGCATAGAACATGAAGCACGCACTGCATGGCGTAGATCACCTTCGGTAAACCAAATTTCTTGACCAGAATATAGATCAGTTGCTACCGCGGTGAAGGGTTTTTTAAGATCCTCGATCTGCATGTCGCCCATCCGTTTTTGCAACACATCAAACACTTTTTCGCCGCCAATCAGCCCGCCTTTTCGCCAGCTCAGATCCATCAAACCTAATACGTCCCAGCTGCTAAAACTTCTCACCCAGGTTTCTAGCTCATCAAGATGATCATTAGCATAGGCAGCCCCCACGACTGCGCCGATAGAGCAGCCAGCTATTTTATCAGGATAAACGCCCATTTTGGCTAGCCCATTGAGCACACCAATATGCGCCCAGCCTTTAGCGGCACCGCTACCTAAAGCGAGTCCAATTTTAACTGAATTATTATTGTCCGACACGCGTTGCGACTCCTACAAGCTAATTAAGATCGAGTTACTCTTTTGCAATACAGCGCTATGTTACGGCATTACGGCCGCTAATTTTAACCTAATTTAATCACGCTATCGTGTTGTGCATCCATATTCAGCTTGCCACCCGCCTATTTCGACAGCTTTGACATAAACTTAATGGCTAATCATAGCCCTGCTCTATCTATCTAGGCTATAATACTCGGTCAGATTATTTAAGGAGTTCACCTTTGCCATTCACCGATTTTTCACTGGATCAACGTCTTTTACAAACGTTAAAGCACATGGGTATAGACACCCCAACTGAGATCCAGGAACAAGCCATCCCTATTGCCCTTGCGGGCAAAGATATAATGGCATCATCTAAAACAGGTTCAGGCAAAACCTTGGCGTTCTTGCTACCTGCGATGCAAAGGATGATTTCGTGTAGAGCATTGAGTAAGCGCGATCCACGCGTTGTTATTTTGCTACCGACTCGAGAGCTTGCTACCCAAGTCTATAGCCAACTGCGTTTACTAGTCGCCAACACCCAATATAAAGCCACCAAAATTCTAGGCGGTGAAAACTTTAACGACCAAGCAAAAGCACTTGCTCGTGACCCGCATTTTGTTGTGGCAACCCCAGGTCGTTTAGCAGACCATCTTAAGCAACATCACTTGCACCTTAATGGGCTTGAGTTGCTCATATTAGATGAAGCCGATCGTATGTTAGATTTAGGCTTTGCTGAACAACTTAAGCAAATTAACAATGCAGCAGATCATAAACGTCGTCAAACATTGATGTTTTCTGCCACGCTTGATCATGGCGATGTCAATGAAATAGCTGCAGAGCTGCTTAAAACACCGGAGCATGTCTCTATTGGTGCCGGTAATTTAGAGCACAAAGACATTACTCAACGTATATTCCTATGTGATCATCTTGATCATAAAGAAGCGCTACTATCGCGGATCTTAAAAGATGAGCAGCAAAAGCAGATCATCATCTTTACAGCCACAAGATCCGATACAGAACGCCTCGCTATAAAGCTTGCTGAAGAAGGTTTTAAAACGGCATCACTCAGTGGTGAGTTAAAGCAAACCGCTCGTAATCAAATCATGGATGAGTTTAGCCGTGGTTTGCAGCAGATATTGGTCACTACCGATGTGGCCTCTCGTGGTCTAGATCTACTCAACGTATCGTTAGTGATCAACTTTGATATGCCAAAATTTGCTGAGGAATATGTACACCGCATTGGTCGTACAGGCCGTGCTGGCGCTAAAGGTGATGCAGTTTCACTCGTCGGCCCTAAAGACTGGGTAAACTTTACCCAGGTACAAACATTCTTAAACAAGAAGTTTGGCTTTAGTGAGCTTGAAGGCTTGAAAGGTAAGTTCGCAGGTTTAAAAGCAAAACCTGTGAGCAAGAGTAAAGCGAAACCAGCAGCTAAGAAAAAAGCAGTAACAGCCAAGAAAAGAACCGCAGCAAAAGCATCTGCTAACCGTGATAGACGTTTTGCAACCGGTGTTGATGTTGGTGACGCACCAATGCTTAAAAAGCCTAAATCTAAACTGCAAGATACTCCTGAAGATTAGATTTAGCCTAAGTTAAGGCTGTTGATTAAACGCTGTGATGGTTATCTATCCCAGCGTTTTTTATTTTCTGTGCTTCATCGATAACATTACTTAGCGGTTTTCTCTTGCCAGTTTTTATCTGCACGTTCTATATAAACCGCCGTATCGTTAAGCCAAGTTTCTCTGACCCCAAGACTATAGTTTAGATACAGCTTATTATTCAAAATAGTAAACGCATTTGGATCGGTATCCACCACAAACCCTTTAGACATACCATAAGCGCAATAGCCACCATATTGTGGCACGTAGTACTGCTGATCTTGCTCGAACATTATTTTATTTTGCTCGCTGCTAAAGAGCCACTCTACATTGTTGTACTGACTACTATATTCTACTTTGCCTGTAACAGGCTGTTGCTCGGAAAAATAAGCGACGACATCGTAACCATTCACCGCCACGCCTTTATCCTGAAACGTCAGCTCTCCACCTAAGCTTGTGCACCCCACTAAGACAAAACTCAATAATAGTGCCGTCAATTTAAAAAAGGGGCTGAGAAAATCTGTTTTCATAAAACCTAGCTTCATAGCAATGTCCTCTTTCCCCTAAGGGAGTCACTGTGTCTTTTGTATAAGACCGAATTCCCGCTCGGTGTATTTCATTAGCACTGACTTCAGATTAATTTTGTTTGAATGTCATACAACAATAGGAAATTTATTTTCAATTGCTAACGCTAAACGCTGACCAGTGACAAAAATAACGCTACAATATGCGCAATATTGTTATTTCGAAGGTTTATCATGAAAGTTTGTGGCGTAGAGTTAAAAGGTGGCGAAGCCATCATCAGTTTATTAAGTTATGAAGGCGAAACTTACAATGTGCCTGATTGCCGTCAGAAATCATTCGCTATTTCAAACTCAGCACAAACTGACGCTATTCGTGAGTTTCACTTTGCATTTAGTAAACTTTTAGAAGACTACCGTGTAGATGAAGTTGTCATCATTGAGCGTGAGCAAAAAGGTAAAGGCGCTGGTAGCGTCACAAGCTTTAAGCTCGAAGCTGTGATTCAAGTGATTGGCGTTCCGGTAACGTTTATTTCTCCAGTCACGATTAAAGCACAACTAAAGCGTAACCCGCCACAAGTTGACTTTGAAGGGCTAGACCTAAAGCGTTTTCAACGAAATGCTTTTGATGCTGCTTACGCATCTCACAACTGCACCATCTTCAAAAGAGAAGAAGACTAATCAGTCGTTGAGGAAATAGTACTAGGGGCTGTTGATCTATCACGGTTGTTTTTGCCGCAGTTTATTGGCTATTTTGACAAGGCGGAGGTTATGTCGTTTAGTCATTCTCCACAAATAGCCTACAACACCGTAAAAATAGCCAAGAAGCGCGGCCCTTAGGGTTCGTTTCAATGCTTTTAGTTTTTTTTGTTACAAGAGTGCGTTACGAGTCTTGTTTAATTTATTAAGCATCATCGCTCAAGCCTTGTACTAAAATCATTGAATTCGAACAAAAACTAAGCTCGAAAAATCAACAGCCCCTAGGGACATTAATCTTCAGAAAATGAAGATAAGCTGCTTTAAAAGCAGCTGTCCCTAAAAACTTATAGTCATTATGCAAACATTAACCTACCTAAATGGCTACCAAGCCGAGATCCAGCAGCAAGTACAAACTTTATTATCTCAGGGTAAATTGGGAGACTTTTTACTCAAAAGACATCCTGAAATACACACTGTGAGAACAGATAAAGCACTGTATGAATACACTATCGCCATCAAAAACCAGTATTTGCGCAAGTCACAACCATTATCCAAAGTTATTTTTGACGACAAAATCTCGCTTAGTCATCAAGCATTGGGTCTCCACTCTTACGTTGCCCGTAAGCAAGGTGCCAAGATAAAGGCCAAAAATGAGATACGTATTTCCTCTCGTTTGAAAAAGGTTCCGGAAGGTTTACTTAGAATGGTCGTGGTACATGAACTTGCACACTTGAAAGAGAAAGATCATAACAAAGCCTTCTACCAGCTATGCTGCCACATGGATGGTGACTACCATCAATTAGAATTTGAATTGAGGCTGCTACTGACCTTAATTGATGCAGAGCAAAACCCTTACCGCTAGTTTAACGAAACTCTTTAATTGATAATGATTTTCACTTACAATGCAAACACTTGATTTAAAGAGCGAGTTGTTATGGGCGAGAAGCACTGCAGTTATCAGCAAAAATACCAATATAAGCTGGCTAAGTCGCAGCATAAGCTGAGTTTCTATCTGTCTTTAACTAAAATAGATTGCATTAAACATAAGATTTCCATGGATAAGCGCTCAGTCAAAATCAACAAATACCAACTAAAAACACTCAAATACCAAGCGAAGCTAGCCAACATCAGTGCTGTAACACAAACTGCGATTGCCTATACCAAACTGCATAGTGCCAATGATAATGGTGCTTTTACATCACTCAGGTTAATAGACAAGCTAAGCCTTAACAGCACTAATGTATTTTACCGTCCCTATAAAGCAAACCCTTGTAAGAGTTGCCCTGCTTTAAGAGGTAAAGATTGCCTGTGTGCGATTAAGCAACAGCAGCGACAACAAGCATTATAACACCGCGATTGTTTGCGATGAGTTATCACCTTAACAATGCTAATCATTGAACTATCAAAACGAAAAAACCATCTAATGATGGTTTTTTGCTGAGCGCTACTGGCTATTCTAACAAGCTAAGCCGATAACCCGGTTAGACTTGGCCCATCATTATTTTTCGCACTTTAACTAATTGTTCAAAAGCACCCATTTGTTTCTTGGATAGTTGATTTGCCATCGGGATCTTAGCTTTCATTGGGTTTACAGGTCGGCCATTGATATGGAATTCATAATGCAAATGTGGCCCAGTGATCCGCCCAGTATTGCCCGATAGTGCAATCACCTGCCCACGAGAGACTCGCTGACCTTTGTGGACTAGCGCTTTTGATAAGTGCAAATAGCGCGTACGGTATTTATTACCGTGATCAATAACCACATATTTACCTGCAAAACGATGATCTGTTACCAAAGAAACTATACCGTCTCCAGGTGCTATAACTTTCGTGCCGATAGGGGTAGCAAAATCAGTGCCGTTGTGGGGAGAGTTGCGGCCAGTGACAGGGTGATGACGATTAGGGTTAAAGCTTGAGCTAATACGGTAATTCCGCTGAAGAGGAATACGTTGAAAGGCTCTTGCTAAGCTTCTGCCCTGTTCATCATAGAAATTACCATCACTAAACTGATAGGCATTAATGCTACTGCGTCCACGGTCAATTGTGACACCTAAAATGTTACTGCTACCGGTCGCAACGCCATCAATAAATTGATCGTTCATCAGTACCGAGAACTTGTCTCCGGCGCGAAGGTCACGAGCAAAATTGAGCTTTTCTTTTAATAGCGATTCAACGCGCTGGATCTCGGCCGCATTTAGGCCCATTTTCTTCGCTGAAAGGTAAAATGAGCCATTAATCTCACCCACTACACTGCGATTACGCCATATGCCTTCGATGTGGATCTCATCGACTTTAAATGAGCCGTCATCAAAACGGCTATAGGTCACTTGCCTTGCCGCACTAAAATAGAGCGAGAGTTTTTCTAGTTCGCCAGCATCATCGAGCCAAAATTGGATCTGGTTACCAGGCATTAAAGTATCGAGTGCCAGTACGTTTAAATCGGCTTCTAATACGCGATACATGGTTTGCTGATCGACGCTACCTTGCTCAAATAAGCCACTTAGTGTGTCACCTTTAACAATCACTTTTTCAAACTTAGGAGTGTCGAGCAGAACACTTGCCACAGGTGGAGGGGATGACTGCGAAGACAGCGCTTCGATATCCAATTTAACGGCAATGCGTTGCGATAGTAACGGTTGAGTTTTGGGGACCAAAAATGATGCACCAAACAACAACACGGAACCAATTAAGATTTTTCGGTGCAGAGAAGGCAAAGCTGCGAAACGAATAATCGACAATTTTAAAAAAGAAAATTTACCTGACTGCAACCTAATCCCAACCTTGAATTATTATTTTTTTCATTCACGCCAAATGCCTCCTATTATTGAAGGCTGATGTCAATTTATACCAAATAATTGGATTTATATGAACTCTTTCAGTGCACAAATTTGCAATTTTATTGCATGAAAAAACGCAGAATGAGATTGCTAACCGATAAAATGAGTAACATGGGTAGATTAAAAAGCGCGATCGTCGCTTATGACCCGTTAAATCAGAAGATATCAGACAGCAATGCTAAAAGAGTAGCGTTGCTTGCTTCATCACACAAAAACGGCTTAAACAATCACGCTAAGCCGTTTATATCAGGACATAAAAAGTAACGGTATGTTCTACGGTAGTACGATTGAGATCTCGCTTCCGAGTACACTCTTATTGATATCGATTCGAGTACCGATCTGCTCTTTCATTTCCGACACATGGGAGATAACTCCTATCATGCGCCCAGCAGATTGAAGATCCATTAAGGTACGGATCGCTAAATCAAGCGAGTCTTGGTCTAAACTGCCAAAGCCTTCGTCGATAAATAGGGTGTCGAGCTTAATACCGCCCGCATACGCTTGCACGACATCAGATAAACCCAATGCCATAGAGAGTGCAGCCATAAAGCTCTCACCGCCACTGAGCGTTGCCACAGGGCGTACTTTTGAGGTGTAGGCATCTTCAACTTCAAGCTCAAGCCCAGAAGCTTTATTGCCTTTAGCGCGTTCCTCCTTGCGGATTAAGCGATATCGACCTTTACTCATCAATTGCAGTCGATGACTGGCCTCAAGCAGCACATCATCGAGCAGTACACTAAGCACAAAGCGCTGTAAGCTCACCTTGTTACCCGTTTGACCATTAGCCACTTCGGATAATGTCCCTATGATGGCATATTCATCTTCTAGCTTCTTAGCGTTAGCATCAGCCTCTTTCAGCTGTTGCTGAGTTTGAGTCAGTTGAGTAACTCGACTCTGTACTCGCTGCCAGCTTTGCTCTGCCAGTTGTTGCTCTGTCTGAATACTCGCTAAACTCAGCTCGCTCTCTGCCAGCTGTGGTTTGACTTGCCCTGCTAACTTATCGCTTATTGGAGTGAGCGTCGCTTGATTAGCGATACAGTCCTGTTGATACTTGGCAATCTCATCGGTTAACGTCTGCAGCCCATCACTCGATAACAAGGCTTGGCTTAACGCTTGCTTGTCACTGAAACCTGATGTTGATAATTGTGAGTCAAGTTCCGCTTGAGCCTTATCCGCTTGCTCTTGTGCTTGAAGTAAGCTTGACTGAGCGGCTGTTAATGCCGCCGCTTTAGCCGCATCTTGCTCCAGCGCTTGGGTATGGGACTGACGGATGTGGTTTATCGTTTGTTGTAGATCTGTCAAGTAAGACGTCGCTTCGTTTATCGCTGCGGTAAGTACATCCAAGCTACGGTATAGTTCAGGTATAGAAGCAGAAGCTTGATCAAATTGTCCTTGGATACTTGATACGCTCTTCTGTAGATCATGAAAAATATCACGCTCACCTTCAAGCTGCGTCTGTAACTCCTTCTCCTTTGACTGCCAAACTTTTATCTGTTGCCTGAGTTTAGTTAACGCTTGAGCGGCAGTATTAGCGTGATGAACTTGCTGCTGTACTTGTTGAAGATGAGCTTGCAATGATTCAAGTGAATGAGAAACCCACTCACCCAGCTTTTGCTGATATTCATCCCTAAACTTCACTTGCTCCTGAAGTTGAGCTTTCAAGCCTTTATAATCGGCGATAGCTTGGCTCAGTGCATCTTTGGCGGTTTCACTCGTCAGTCTGCTTGACTCTAAATCATCTTCTGTCGGTAATCGCTGTTCACTTTGAGCAGGATTAGGGTGCTCAGCGCTGCCACACACTGGACAGGGTTGCCCGGGGTTGAGTTTTTGTGCCAATAGACTTGCTTGGCCACGGTGCCAGATCAGCTGAAGTTGATCATAAGCCTCCCCTTTAGCTTTGGCATCAAGACGACACTGCTTCCCTTTGTCTTCCGCCAGTTGCAACGCCTGCTCGGTGTTTCCCGCATGGTGAGCCGCCACCTGCCACTGCTGGTAACGCTCAATCAATTCGCTTTGTGCCGTTAACGCTTGCTGGGCATCAACTTGCTGACTCGCAACCAGTTCTAACTGAGGTACCTGTTGCTCTGCTGCTTGCTTGTCTGCCAATAAAGCATCCAATGTAGCCTTACCTTTAATCCCGCTATTTTTAGCTTGATCACGTTCATTGGTTGCAAGACTCAGCGCTGTTTGTAAGCTCTCTAATCCCTGCAGCTGTGGTACTAATTGTGTCAGTTTTTGCTCGTCGTTCTGAGCCTGTTGGCATTTAAGATCCAACTCAGTCAAGGTATCAAACTTGCTTTGACTTACAGTGAGCGCCTGCTCGCTCGCCAGCTTGGTGGATTGAACCTGGCTAACAGCAGCTTGCGCTTGAGTCCGCTCAACTTCACGCGCTAATGATCCCTCTAACACTGGCTTAAGTTGCAGTGCTTTTTGGCCATTATCGAGCTTAGATTGACGCTGAGCCATACTGTCTTTTTGCTCTGCTAATAATACTGCACTCTGTTGCAATTTATCTTGAGCATCAAAATCCTTAACCAGTAACTTAGCCGATTCAAACAGCTTATTGGCATTGATAAGGGCTAGTTTGGCCGTCTCTTTAGCCTCCGACGCTTGAGCCAGTGTTGGCGTCAGCTCTGTAAGTTCGCTCGTTAATGCATCATCAGAATCAAGGACGATATTATGTAAAATGCCATCACGTTTGTTACGCTGGTCCCTGACTTCGGCCTTAATGGCTGAGGCCTGAAACTTTAATTTGTCTTCAATGCGGCGGTATATCTGCGTTTGAAACAGTTGGCTAAAAATCTTCTCTCTGTCTTTTGAATCTGCCATCAGCAGTTCACGGAACTTGCCCTGAGGTAACACCATCACTTGGCGGAACTGATCCGCATCCAGTCCGGTGAGCAGTTCAATCTCAGCGGTCGCTTCCGACACCTTGCTGGCCACCAGCAAATGCTCGGTGCCATCAGTATCGATGTGGTAAAGCTGCGCTTCCGGTTTTTGCACCGTGTAACCATCACCACTTTTCTTCGCTCGCTGTTGCTCTGGGACCCGGCGAATGCGATATTGCTTGTCACCAAGCGCAAAGCTGAAGGTCACTTCGGTTAACACGCTGTCAGCCGCTAAGTCACAGCGCATCTGACTGCCCTCACGCTCATCGCCTGTGGTCTTGCCATAGAGTGCAAAACAGATGGCATCGAGCAAGGTCGTTTTACCCGCGCCAGTCGGGCCATTGATCAAGAACAGCGGATTAGAGCCTAAGGCTGAAAAATCGGTTGTTTGAACCGATGCAAATGGACCAAATGCTGACATCTCTAAAATAAGCGGTCTCATGATGTGCGCTCCACTTTATGTAGCTCATCGATGGCTGTTGTCATCGCGTGTTGCTGCGCCTCAGTCATTGCGTCACCGGACACTTGCGCAAAGAAATCACTAAACATATCCATCTCGCCTTTCTTGATATGGTCTCGGCTTAACTCTACCTTGCCGTTATCGCGCATCAAGCCGGTACGCTCTAAATGCAGCACATTTGGATACACGCTTCTGAGCTTACCCATAGCATCTAAAATGGCGGTTTTATCACTCAATCTCACCATGAGATAATCGTCACGGTTAACATCTGTTTTACCTTGCTCGAGCAACTCAACGAGGTTGCCTTCAATAATCCGCACATCTCTCATGGCAGACAATGGCAGCAACTCAAAATCAGCTTTACCCTCTGCATCTAACTCAACCAAGGTCACTGACTTATTCTGGTGCTGCTCACTGAACGAATACTTGAGCATAGAGCCTGAATATCGAACATTTTCAGCGCCTTTATACTGTGGCCCATGCAGATGACCGAGCGCCGTATAGTTAAAGGGCATAAACAATTTTGCTGAAATTTTATCGGCGCCGCCAATACTCAGAGGGCGCTCTGATTCAGATTCACTGCCCCCATCAATGAAACAGTGACTGATCACCACTTTGGGCAAACCTTGGCTGTCATGTTCATGCACTTGTTCAAGCAATTTATCCATCGCTGCTTCGTGGGTGCTCACTTCGCAATCAAACACATGCCGTACGGTGGCAGGATCGGCATAGGGCAGACCGTAAAATACCGCACTGCCCTGCTTGCCTTTAAGCTTGATGGCACTCACTTTATTGGTCAACGGCCCAACGATATGTAGCCCACTGTCACTCATCTGCTTCGAGGCAAAGCCTAAACGTTCATGGCCATCATGGTTGCCAGCAATCATAATTACCGCGATTTTTAGTTCATTCACCAGACGATTAACCACTTCGTTTAACAGCGCTATCGCGTTAGCTGGCGGAATGGAACGATCATAGATATCGCCAGCAACAATCACCGCATCGACATTATGCTCAGTCGCCAGTTCAACAATCTGGTTTAACACGAAGCGCTGATCATCGAGCAGGCTCTGATTATGAAGCTGCCTGCCGATATGCCAGTCAGAGGTGTGGATAAATTTCATGCATTCTCGTTTAAAAATGAAGGAGATGAGAGAGAGTTCTATAGTAAGAAAACTATCGACGTTTCACAAGCGTGATAACCGTTGTTGCAAACACTTATACAGCTAAAGATATGTTAGTATTTTTGAGTTGAGCTCATTTAGTTGACCCCAGTGATACGCCGTTAATACCAAGTTCGAAGATTAACTTTTTGTAATGATTCATCCACGTTGATGAAAGGGACAACACGTACAATTCAGTTCTCAACAAACAACCACTAGGATAACAAAATGAGATGTACTAAATTAATCTGTGCTGCACTGGCCTTCACATCAATATCAGCATTTGCGGGTCAAGAAGACGACGCACTGGCAGCACTCGCATTGCAACGCGCTAATTACACCTTAGAACAGGCTATTGAAAAAGTAAGTACAGATTACGCTAAGCACATTGTCGAATTTGAAATTGATGATCATGATAATCAAGCTACCTATGATATTGAAGCGATCAATCTGGAAACAAAAGAGAAGCATAACATTGAATTAAGCCTTGCAGATGGCGCGATTTTAAAACATAAAACCCAAAATAGCTTAAGCCGATTAGATGATGATGACCTGTTAGCGTTACAGGAGTTACAAGCATCAAAATTTAACTTAGGCGCTACTATTGCCCAATTACAGCTAAAATATTCTGCTGATGTTTTTGAATTTGAATTAAAGAATAAAAAAGGCATTACTTTCTACAAGTTTAAGCTGATGGGTGATCAAGGCCTTACACGTGTCATTGTAGATGTAACCACAGGCAAAGCTATTCCGGTAATGAAGCGCTAACTCCGTCAATATTTATAGGGGAGTAGCACTCCCCTAGGGAAACTTTTTTGCGAATTCTTGTTATTGAAGATAACCAGACGACTCGTCAATATTTACAAAAAGCCCTTCAAGAACAGGGCTATGAGATTGACCTCGCGGATAATGGCCAAGATGGTTTATTCTTAGCGCTGGAAGGCGACTACCAATTAATTGTGCTTGATCGGATGCTGCCTAAATTAGATGGCTTAACGGTATTAACAACCTTAAGAAATGCTGGCAAACAAACACCCGTTCTGATTTTAAGTGCATTAGATAGTGTATCTGAACGTGTAAAAGGGCTGCGTGAAGGCGGTGACGATTACCTCATCAAACCTTTTGCGCTTTCTGAGCTACTCGTGCGTATAGAGATCCTCATTCAGCGCAAAGGGACTCACAACGAAAAGCTAACCACCGTTTTACATGTTGCCGATCTAAAAATGGACCTGCTTTCTCATAAGGTGTTCCGAGGTTCAGCAGAAATATCTCTGCAGCCAAAAGAGTTTAAACTGTTACGTTATTTGATGGAACATAACGGACAAGTAGTATCTCGATCGTTACTGTTTGAAGCCGTTTGGGATTATCAATTTGATCCACAAACGAATGTTATTGATGTTCATATGGCAAGATTGCGTAAAAAGGTAGAATTTGATGGTCTTACCCCTTTACTGGAAACAGTACGCGGCGTCGGTTACAGAATGGTGGAACAGCGTTAAAACAGCCCACTCGGTGTGGCGTTTAACCCGTTTGTATACTGGCTTATTATTATCAGTGGTAGCCATCCTACTGGTAGTATTGTACCAATTGAGTATTGGCCAAATGAACCGTCAGCAACAGTTACAAATGGCTAATATTATTGCTCAGCAAACATTACTTGCTGAGCAATTAAGTCATGAGCAATTTATTGAACAATTTGAACTACAGGCTCAGAGTTCACGTCAATACATTCTAAGTTATCAAATAAAGCAAAAAATTATTGGTAGGCTTAGCGCTCCCCCGACAACGTTATCGCAATGCCCGAGCTTATCGCGTTTTCCCATTTGGCTAGACCAATTTGATGAAATCAGACTGGTCTCTGGTTGCTCTCAGCCTTTGGCCTCTGGGACGCTAATTGTTGCTGTCGACGATGAATCATTGTATGAACTCAAGGGACAATTTATTAGTGCGTCAGCAATTGCATTATTACTGGCCGTATTGCTTGGCGTTATAACCGGGTTAGTTTTCTCAATGCGGGTATTAAAGCGCATTAACAACTTTAACCAAGTCGCCTTACGAGTTGAATCAGGCCAATTGAGCGCACGTGTCGCAGTCTCTAAGCAAAATGATGAATATGATCATATGGCGCTACATATCAATACCATGCTCAATCAATTGCAGCACTCCTTTGAAACGATTTCTGGAATTACCGATGCTATAGCTCATGATTTGCGTACGCCACTGAGCCATTTAAGGCAGCAAATTGAATCGGAGATATTAAGTAAACAACAACTGAATCACCCTAGTGAACAGCTACAATCGATGCTGGATAAGCTAGACGAAATATTATTCACCTTTAGTGCAATGCTTGAGTTAACAAGGCTTCAGCAACAAAAAGAGAGCAACAGCCAACACTTTAAAACCGTTAATTTACAGCAAATAATTGTCGATGCCGTGGATTTAATTGAGCCGCTTGCAGAAGAGAAACAACAACTTGTCAGTATAGGAAGCGCTGAGCCATTGTCTATTCAAGGTGATGCAACGCTGTTGTTTAGAGCCATATACAACCTGTTAGAAAATGCCAGTAAGTACGCAGGAGATAATGCACAAATTAGTGTTCAATTAACACCCCGTGGTTTTACCGTTAGCGATAATGGTCCAGGTATTTGTGATGTCGAAAAAGAGAAAGTTTTCCAGCGCTTATATCGCATCGAAAAGAGCCGGCAGATTGTAGGCTTTGGCTTAGGTTTAACCTTGGTAAAAGCGATTATTCAACTGCATAACGGAAAAATTGAATTACTCGATAATAAGCCAGGATTAATCGTAAATGTTGAATTTATAAAGCCTAAGAAAACGGCATCGGATGATAGCAGCAATGCCAATACCACTGATGCTTAGTGTCGCTTAAAACACGACTCAACTTGAATCAAAGCCACCAGCCCTGCTTTGTAGAATAACGGACAAGTGTGCAAATAATTTACGATTTCCCCAACAAAACATGATGTATTCCAAATTAGTCACTAAAAAATTAAATAATAAGTGCGTTTGCCGCTAAATATTGTTACTACAGGCACTCTTTAAGTCCTTTCGGTATCTTCAGGTGTAGCTGTCATGCAGTATTCAAAATTTGGTGAAAAATTTAATCGTAACTCCGGCATTAATCAGCTGATGAATGACCTCAATGAAGGGCTGCGTACTCCGGGGGCCATTATGCTGGGCGGAGGAAACCCTGCAACCATTCCCGCGATGCAAGATTACTTTCACCAAGCAGCAAGCGAGATGCTGGCAAATGGAGAACTGGTCGCGGCATTAGGCAACTATGATGGACCGCAAGGTAAAGACACATTTTTAAAAGCCTTGGCTGACTTGTTACGAGATACCTACGGCTGGGAGATCAGCGAGAAGAATATCAGTCTGACCAATGGCAGCCAAAGTGCCTTCTTCTACCTGTTTAACCTGCTTGCAGGCAAGCAAGTTGATGGCAGCCATAAGAAAATTCTGTTGCCATTGGCCCCTGAATATATCGGTTACAATGATGCTGGGCTTGATGACGATATATTTGTCTCTTACCGCCCCGAAATCGAGATGCTAGGTAACCGCATGTTTAAGTACCATGTGGATTTTGAGCAATTAGAAGTCGACAGATCTGTGGCCGCCATATGTGTTTCTCGCCCCACCAATCCCACCGGTAATGTGCTGACTGACACTGAAATATCCAAGTTAGACATCTTAGCCCGCGAAAATGGCATTCCCCTTATCATCGATAACGCGTATGGCACCCCGTTTCCAAATATAATCTTCGAAGAAGTGACCCCGTTTTGGAACAGCAACACCATACTCTGTATGAGTCTGTCTAAGCTTGGATTACCCGGCGTACGTTGTGGCATCGTTATCGCAAGTGAAGAGATCACTCAGGCACTTACGAACCTTAATGGCATCATCAGCCTTGCCCCTGGAGGATTTGGGCCCGCCATCGCCAAGCACATGATTGACTCGGGTGATCTATTGAGCCTAAGTGAAACGGTGATTAAGCCTTTTTATAAACAAAAATCAGAGTTTGCTCTGAAATTATTGCAGCAATCTATCACCGATAGCAGATTTAAAATCCATAAACCTGAAGGCGCGATGTTTCTTTGGCTGTGGTTCGACGAGTTACCGATTAGCACTATGGAACTCTATGACCGATTAAAGGCACGCGGTGTATTGATTGTACCCGGAGAGTACTTTTTCTTCGGACAGAAAGACCAGTCTGAAGGAAAGTGGGATCACGCTCATCAATGTTTGCGAATGAACTACGTGCAGGATGAAGCCAAGATGCGCGATGGCATCGCTATCATTGCACAAGAGGTCACCAAGGCTTATAGCAACGGTTAATTCAGTCGGTGTTCTTCAAGTTCAAGGTGGTTTTTTCAAAAAATGGAAATACCTTGTCCACGAGTCTGACAAGGCTGCGACTGAATTCGGTTTGAACTAATCCAACACCTCTGTGACACGGTGAATTGACGTAGCTTTGTCACAGAAGCTCACTGCCGTGTTTACGTTCACGTGTTGGAAGATTAGATTCGAATTTTGCTGTTAATCACTTGTTTTAGGACATACCTCTGTAAACTCACTTTTGGACAGAAATGAGATAGCTTAGCAGAACAACTTGGGAATAATTGGGAGCCATCTCGGCAAGGCTTCTGGGCTGGGATCTAGTGCCATTACCTAAAACATCTACTTATGATGGAAAGCAGCTCATCCACTATGTTCCTTTGCAAGCCGCCGTGAATACCTCCATGTAGGCTCTGCTGAAAAATCCCTTTTTCAGAAGCTTGCACGTTCCACAGCAGATGATCTTCCAGCGAGTTCAAAGTAGCGTCTAGCTCATTTCTGGACAGAAATATGTTAGTGCTAAAGCACTGGAAATGACTACTGGCATTAGAGAAAGTATTGCAATCGGATATACGGTAACGCCTCTCTAATAAGTGAACCATGTGCTGGCGAGCGATTTGCTCAACAAAGGGCGTGACAGCCTTGGCGAATCTTAATTCAGAGGCTTGTTAGTGTTTTAAGCAGGTTCAAAACCGTAACGCCATTCGTTGAAAAGACCATCTGAGCTTTCAATACCAAGAATATCCATTATCCTCTCCATGTATCGTAATGCTCTATCAGCATCTTCAGAGTCAAAACTGCCAAATTGACCGAGTGTTAACTTGAACTGGCTGAGCACATAATCCTTGGTCGGCTTTTCTACGATCCCAAGTATTATTCGAGAAGTAAGGTCATTTACTATTACTTCAGCGCTTATCCTTGTCGCTTCGTCAGGCGCACCAGGGTACATGATGACGGGGTCTTCAATAAACTTCTTTTCAGCAAGTAAGACTTCTAGTTTAGATACTACTTGCTCATTTATTTTCAGTACCTGTTCCTCACCAAAGGAGCAGGAAGTGAGAAGGTACATCAGCACTACAAACCATAAATTTCTAAGATGCATCTTCCAGCCAACTCCTGAACACTTACATTTGTATAGTGCGCATGCGTGTATATTTGGTAAATGCGCATGCACATTTAATAAACCTATTATTTAAGCCTCGCTTTAGCAAAGCCATTGATTAATAAGCACTCTAGCAAAGTAATGTTGAAATAACGAGCACACATAATCGAAAAAGGTACGCATTGATATAGATGTCTTACCGAAAACAATCAGTAAGTGCCCTTTATGGATTAGTAATAGTAGGTCAACTGGCTTGTTATTTATCTGTGCTGCTTATCGACTGTAACTCACAATGGGGCATAAGTGAGTTAACTTCAGGCCGATAAATTCCAATGGCCTATGGCAAGCGTATGTACAGACGCAACTGAGACTCGCCGAAGCTCTTTATAAAAGAAAGGGTCCGTGTAAGCTCAACGATGGCTTCTGACCTCCAGGAATGAAGTGCATTAAAAATAAGTAACCTTAGCTAAAAGTTTATATTCTAATAAAATATGGAATTGCCACTAAAATCACACCAACAATAAGCAACATAGTCACACTAGACATAAAGTATGGGAATACAAAAAGCGATAAACCTATACATAATGGCACTATCGCTTTTTGCCTGCGGCCATACATAAAGTAGCCCATGCCAATACTGCCAAACAACACACTCCAAACCAGAATTGATGCACTATCCATTGGGGTACCACCTGTTTGATGTTGATTGCCATATAACGTGCTGCCAATAAGCGAATTTAGTGTTAGCGGGCCATTTAAAGTCAACCACTATCAAAGATGTAAAATGTCCAACGGTAGAGCTTTGTTGATATACATGTCACTGTAAAGCTTAAATTCAACAGACAATGTCACTCGCCTTCATTGCAAGACTCACTTCAATTCAAAGGTGCCTAAATCCAGAAAAAAAGATCATATTGTTCAGACAATAGTTTGAGGCTCATGGCTATCGACATCGTCACTACTAATGGCTTGATAATTTTAGTGCCTTTAGTTAGCACCAAGCGCGAGCCGAGTGTCGCGCCGATTGCCTGCCCTACCAGCATGACACCACCAAGCATCCAAAACACTTTGCCGCCGATGGCAAAAAAGATCAACGAGGCAATGTTAGTAGAAAAGTTAAGAATTTTAGCGTGTGCTGTCGCTTTCGCAAGGCCGTAGCCCGCCAAGGAGACAAATGCCAAGGCAAAGAAACTGCCGGTACCGGGACCAAAAAATCCATCATAAAAACCCACACCTAATGCGGCCGTAAAGGCAAATACTGCCGGTGTCAGTACTTGGTGTTTTTCCTCTTCAGTAATTTTTTTCGAAAATAGAAAATAACCACCAATACTTAGAATCAGAAACGGCAACATAACCTCAAGAAAAGCGGTGTCTATCATCTGCACGGCAATGGTACCTATTGCTGCCCCAATAAAGGCACAGAGGATACTCAGCTTCATATCTGCCAAATTAATAAGACCTTTACGGACAAAGTACATACTGGCAAAGAAACTACCACCACAGGCTTGTAATTTATTGGTGGCTAATGCGACTGTTGGTGGTAAACCTGCCCACATAAGCGCAGGAATGGTTAACAAACCGCCGCCACCTGCTATTGCATCGATAAAGCCGGCAACGACTGCCACAAAAAATAGCAGAGCAATAAGCTCTATGGTGAGTTCAATTGTCATTTGGGCTTCAGGTTAAGTTAATGAGTAAAGTGCCGCTATTAAACGAGGTTTGCAGTTAAAACACAAAGGAGTTATCGTATTGTTAGTGTGAGTTAAACTCACACGAGAACTCATGCAAGAACTCATACAAAGTAAAACAAGGCATAACGAATGTACTCTCATCTTCCACCACTTAACTCGCTACGCGCCTTTGAAGCTGCAGCTCGATTACTCAGCTTTACAATTGCTAGTAAAGAACTATTTGTGACTCATGGTGCTATCAGTAAGCAGGTTAGAATATTAGAGGAGTATGTGGGTACCCCATTGTTTATTCGGCAGCACCGTAGCCTAAAACTCACCGATGAGGGTGAGAGGTACTTTGTTAATGTTCAATCAGCATTACAGACGATTAATAACGCTACTGCCGACCTAATTGATCATCCGTTACGCACTCAAACCTTGGCCATTAACGTGCTACCTAGCTTAACCATTAGTTGGCTTATCCCACGCATGGAGGATTTTAAATCTCGATTTCCACATCTTTATGTTGATCTCTCAATTGGTGACTTTGATGTTGATTTCAGTAGCGCTAAATATGACATTGCAGTACGGAGCGCCACTTCTATTCCGAAAGGGGTCAATGTGATGAAGTTAATGGATGAAGATCTTTGCCTTGTGTGTTCACCAGAATTAAGCCAACAGTTAACATCTCTGGAGTCAATCAACCAGATGACACTGCTTAAACATACCACCCGGCCTGATCTTTGGCAGCTTTGGGCTGAAGATGTGGGGATTAAGCTAACAACAAAAAACAAGTTTGGTGTAGAACACTTTTACATGCTCAGCCAAGCGGCTGTAAGTGGTATGGGCGTGGCCCTTATTCCACGTTTTTTTATTGAAGATGAGCTTAAAAGTGGCACGCTAGTGATCCCTTTTGTGGCGAAATTCACGAGCCCATACAGCTACTACCTCTTAACGCCTAAATCGAGCAACCTATCATTAAAAGTACAAGCCTTTATTGATTGGTTACTCGAACTCTTTAGCCCCTATAGAGAGACGTAACAAATTGGCTATTTTACCAATGTGTTATCACTGTAACTCTGCGATGTCGAACAGTTCTAAGTAACTGAGACCAGGCTCGACAGCGATCTCAAAGCGCAACACTTTAAGACAGGCATCAAAAAGAGCCTCTCCAAACCATTGTCTATCGAAGGCTTCTAGGGCTTGGATAATACCTGCTTGCCCCAAATCACCTTTTACATTATCGGGAGCCAATGCATCAACAAAGCTGGCCACCAGTCCATAAAGATCTTTCTCAGCTTGCCCTTCAACATCCCACAGCGTGGGATCCGCATATTGGCTTGCGTAATGACTCGCGGCGATATCTAGGCCAATACCAAAGTTCACCAGAATCGCTTTATTGGGGTTACAGATGATATTTTTAGGACAAATAGCCCCATGGTAGATATCCATTTGATGCATATACTGCAAGCCCGTAAGCAGCTGGGTAAACCATTTAATAGGCTGACCCAACTCAATTGCCGGTAACTCATCTATGGAGACGCCATACTCCCACGCTCGAGCAATAAACAGCTCTTCACTTTGCGGCAGTTGGCCGAAGGCGAGGACTTTTTCTATATGGGGGTGAAAAAGTTTAGCTAAACTCCGATAAGTGTTACTGAGCATAGACCAATTGGCTTCGACACTGCTATAGATTGATATACCGCACTGATATTGTCCCTGCAGGTGTTTTGCCCGCCAGAATTGACTTGTCTTAGTGGCTGCAATAAATTGCTCCAACTCAAAATGATGATCAATAACGGCGCCTTTAGTGATCTCAATTTTTTCAGGCACCGTATCGCAAACACCTTGGTCGATCAATGCAGAGAGATCGCAGCGCAATGCATCTAAGTCATTGGTTTCACCCGCAACAGCGGCGCGATACCATTGATAGACTCGAGGTTGCTTAGTCTGCTCAGCGATCGCTAAGAACCCTTGTGCATAGGCTTTGATATCGTTGTTAACACTCAGTGTGTCTTTGATATCGATGAATTCGACATCACCCATGTCTGATACAAAAATACAGTTGCTCGTCCAGCCACTGACGGTAAAGCCGCGGCGATGGATCTGTTGTAAGCCTGACACACTGCGACGCAGTATTTCTAGCAGCTGATAAGTGGTCATCAGCTCCGACTCAAGCACATTAAGCGGCACACCACGCGGCATACGAATAGGCAAAACGAGTTGCTCGCCGTCTTGTATTAATGGCGCACAATAGGGCACACCACTGCAGCCAGACAACGCTTGTAGGCGTTGAAATTCAGTTCTAAGTTGGGCTTCATGGGTTTCAGATTGGCTGCTATCGTCAAACTGAGTCGGGATTAATACTTTTAACAGCCAAGGAGCGGTCCACTCACCCGGATTATACTCCGCCTGCCAGACTTCTAATCCACTTTGAATAAATAGACATTTGAGTTTGGTGAAATCTTGGATTTTGTTATTACGTTGCTCTACGATGGCGACTTGGCCAATGGTTTCAAGCACCAGCTCTTTTTGGGTATTCGTCACTTGATGCTTTCTAGGTGCAGTCAGTCCCCACTCTGTGGTTAGCGCTGCGACAATCTGTTTTGGAGTATAGATACTCAAAGAGCCTTGCTGCTTTTCAAGTTCAATCTCTTCCCCTTTACGGCCAGTAATAAACACCATGCCTTGGCACCAAGGGGCATAAACACCAACAGGGATCTTATGCTTGACGTTACCCGCTAAGACACGAGCAACGTAGTTAGCCTTAGCTAGGCTATTGTCGACTTCACGTCCATCAAGAGACCAAGCGTGCAGACCAGCGTCTAATCGGCCGATATAGCCTTTAACGTCAACAACGTAAACGCCCCACTCGCCAATAACGAGTGCATCAACTTCCATTGCCTGACCAGATTTAGTGGGGATCTCAACATTGGTGAGTAAAATATAATCTTCTGGAAGTTCATCAGCGAGCAATGAAAATGCCCAACGTTCAGCATCATTTACCGGCGTTCCAAAACTTATCATTCTTGCCATTCTTTTCTCCCTCTGTGGCAATTATTTTTATTTTTCCTTTTAACATTCTCAACGTCTGGACACAAAAAAGCCACTAATAAAGTGGCTTATTTCAAAACTCATTTTCAGAGCTGATGTTTAACACTCATTAGTGTTTACAATCATCACTGCATTCATGGTCTTCATCAGCAAAGTCGTCGTCACCTTCTTGGTTCTGCATTACGCCCCACCCGTCAGTTACGCCGCCAAACTCTTGAGCAAACTCATGCAAGCTAAGTTCTTGCTCTACAATGGTGTTGTAGTCAGGAACCATATTGAGGCATACGATAAGTTCCCACTTACCTGATTCATCATTTAAGAGAAGCTCAATTTCGCCTTCTAGATCTGACTTGCCTAACTCTTCAGTTGCTGTCTCAGCATCACGTTGGTCTTCAAAAACCAAAAAGAAGTCGACATCAAGTGCAACCGATAGATCGATACCTGCATCGGCCATTGCTTGTAGCATTTTGCCGTTATCATCATCTGGAAACTGCATATTAATCCTCTACTCGCTTTCTTCGGACGCTGCAATAATCTGAACTGATTCGTCATTAAAGCTGACAACTTCACCCGCAATGACTTTTTTACGTTTACGGGTCTCAACTTCACCGTTAACCGTCACTTTTCCTTCCGAAATAATATGCTTAGCTTCTCCGCCACCGCTTATCATTCCTTGGACTTTTAATACTTTGTATAACTCGATATATTCTTCGCCTGACTTTAATGTCAGCGTTGGAGTATCTGAACTCACTTTAATTCGCCTTAAATTTACTAAACTACTGGCATTATAACACTCAAATCATCAAGCGAGCGCACGCTTTATAGCGTGACTAAACTCTTTCTGCCACAAGTAGGCCATAAAATCGTTCATCTAGCCATTCATCACCCACTTTCCAGTTATGACGTAACAAACCTTCTTGTAGAAAATGGCACTTTTCGAGTACTTTTGTTGACGCTATATTAAGATCAGCACAATGGGCGATAAATTTATGTGGCATAAATGAAATACATGCCCAATCAATCAACCCTTGCAAAGCTTCAGTGGCATAACCTTTTCCTTGCGCGTTATCATGCAGCATATAGCCTACTTCTAACTGCCCAAGAATTTGGCTTACATTATGTAAGCTCACAAAACCAACAAAACGTTTACTGTGTACGGCTTCAATAACTAAAGATAACTGTTGGTCTTCTTTAAAGTTATTGGGGATGAGTACACGCTCGAACTTTTGACGTATTACCGATTCAGACTGAGGAATACGAACGTATTGATTCAATATTTCACATGAATTAGTGTATAAAAAATCATCCCAATCGCTGGCGATAACGGTTCTTAACCTAAGTCTATCGGTATACAGCTCGAGCATGCCTTATCCTTTATAGACAACTAAACAGCAGGCGGATTAGCCTCTGCTCGTCACCTCTAACAAGTGGTAACCGAACTGTGTTTTAACAGGACCTTGAACTTCGTTCAAAGGCGCGTTAAATACCACTTCATCAAACTCTTTAACCATCATACCGGGTCCAAATGAACCTAAATCACCACCTTGGGCAGAAGATGGGCAAGACGAGTTTGCTTTAGCGACATCACCAAAATCAGCACCACCAAGGATCTGTTGTTTTAGCTCTTCACACTGCTGCTCTGTATCTACTAGTAGATGTCTTGCTGTTGCTTGTACCATGGATTAACTCCTATAAATTAAAATAATTGCCTGTTTGGCAAAATTAAACCCCGCTAGTATATCCCAAATATTAGCGGACATTCCAGCGGGTTTATCAGTTACATATTCTATTGTTGTGACGCTATCCAGTCATTAATTTTCAGTTCCATCACTTCCATAGGCAGTGAGCCTGACGTCAATATTTGATCATGGAAAGCGCGTAAGTCAAACTTATCACCTAGCGCTTTTTCAGCTTGTGCACGCAATGACAATATTTTTAACTGACCAATTTTATAAGACAAGGCTTGTCCTGGTATCGCCATATAACGTTCGACTTCAGCAATAATGTCAGACTCAGCCATGGGCGAGTTATCTTTCATATATTGTATTGCTTGCTCACGAGTCCAACCTTTTGCGTGTAGCCCTGTATCCACCACCAAACGCATCGCACGTAACATTTCGTCTGATAACTTTCCAAAGTACTGATACGGATCAGTAAATAGCCCCATCTCGATACCTAAGTTTTCAGCGTATAATGCCCAACCCTCTTCGAATGCAGTGTAGTTACCAAAGCGCTGGAACTCAGGCACTCCGGTCAACTCTTGCTTAATCGAAATCTGAAAGTGATGACCAGGTGCGGCTTCATGCAGTGATAAAGTAGTCATGCCCCACTTTGGCTGCGCCTTAAGGTTATAGGTATTAACGTAAAACACCCCTGGCCGTGAACCGTCAACCGCTGGAGATTCGTACGACGCACCCGCTGCCGATTGTTCTCTGAAACTTTCGACCGGCTTAACGATATAATCTGCCTTTGGCATGATATTAAAGTACTTAGGCAACACAGCATTAATGTTGTCTTTAAGCTGCATATAACCATCAATAAGCCCCTGACGGTCATCAAAGAAATACTGTGGTTCTGAAGAAAGTGAGGCAAAGAAAGCCTTTAAGTCGCCTTTAAAACCCACTTCTTTGCGTACTTTATCCATCTCCGACAATATACGGGCAACTTCGTCTAAACCAATTTTATGGATCTCATCTACCGGCATCGTCGTTGTAGTATGAGTGTTAGCAAGGTGTTGGTACCACATTTTGCCATTGGGTAAGCCCCACCAACCGTCAGTTGCACGAGCGGATTTTAGATAAGTGTTTTGGAAATAATCACGTAGTCCTGTTAAACCAGGTAAAAGCTCGTCTGTAATGAGTTGCTTATATTCAATCGTGAGTGCTGTTTTGTCTGCGACAGAGAAAGACTCAGGCATTAAGCTTATTGGCGTGTAAAACAGACTATCTTCAGGGGTTGAAACTAATTGAGCCGTCAATTGAGGAATGATGCGATCGACTAACACTCTCGGTAACACCACCTTACTCTCAATCCCTTCATTCATACGCACTTGCGCCATCTTCATCCACTCGATGAACCCTTTTAAACGTTTCTCCCAATTACGGTAATCTTCTACGGTTTGAAAAGGTTGAGCACTTTCGCCACTACCAAGCTGCACCATGCTAATGACGGTGCTGTAAAACTGATTCATTGGCATAAAATGGTTAGGAAAAGTCTCATCCGCCATAGCGACATTGCGGTCGTAGGTAAACATGTCATAACTTAGCTTTAAGTCATTAGACAGTTTACTACGGTCGATTTTTTTTACGTCACTCAGATAACGCTTATTCAAATTATGACGTTGTGTCAGGTATTCGTCAGACAACCCATCACCAAATTTATCGTTATAATCATTAACGCCTACGAACGTTGCATAAATAGGTTCAAGCGCTAAATACTCTTTAAAATAATTATCTACCAATACTAAATAAGCTTGTTTCACTGTTTGTTGTTGGCTTAATTGCGTGCTCTTATCTACATCTGATTCATTTAATTGAGTATTCGCTTTATCACCGCAACCCGTCATACCGAGTACCATGCTAATAGATAGTGCGACTATCGCCTTTTTCATTCTAATCTTCCTTTTATTCACTGTAAGTGAGCGATCTTTTCTATACTTAACCACAAGTCTCATTAGGAGTGGCTCATGATTTACTCTTTTAGTAATTCTGGTTTTAGAGATCCTGAAACAGGTGTGTATAACCAAACCTATTTTATGGAAGTATTCAATCGAGAATGGCATCGCCATATACGTGACCACCAAAGTCTTGCCTTATTGTATCTATGCCCGCACATTCATGAAACTATTTCCCAGCCTCAATTGTTAGAATTATTCATGAAGCAAGTCCAAGATGCACTTATGCGTACCAGTGATCTGCTAGCAAGACTTGATAATCAGTCTTTTGCGTTGGGGATTTTTGAAACTGACGAGATGGGTACAAAAATTGTAATCGATAGATTAGAACATAAAATTGCCGATTTCAATCAAGCATTTCAAGCCAATAGCCACTCTGAGATATCGTATGAACTAACGGGTTGTATCTGTTATCCGAGCGCGAACGTTTACCTTGAAACATTGTTTGAGACTGTCGAACAACAAACAATGAAAATGCGCAGTAACAGTGCCTTTAACGAAACACTGATTCATCTACGAAGCTAATTTAAAACTATCACTATGCTTGTTTAGCACCCATAAAAAAAGCCTCTTAAAAAGAGGCTTTTTCGATATCAAAAAATTAAAGTGTTACGTTATGAACGCGCGCTTTTTCTTTGATATATGACAGGTAACTCTTAGCCGCTCTTGCTGTTTTCTTATCTTTAGCTGCAAGATTCGCATACTTATATGCGCTCTTATACTGCTTCAGGTTGAGATAAGATAAAGCAAGCTCAAACTGAGCTTCTCCTGGGTTCTTTACGCCAGCATCAAGTGCTTTTTTAAGGGCTGCGATTGCAGGCTTACTTTTACCATCCAAAGACAAGACACGTCCTTGACGAAGGTAAAGCTTACCGTCATTGTTTATCGCGGCCGCTTTGCCGTAAGTCGCAGCAGCTTCTTTAAACTCTTTCGAGTTATGATAGAAACCTGCCAAGATAGCGAGGGTTTTTTGATCTTCCTTCACTAAACCAGACTTCAAATGCTTAGCATAGATTTGAGCAGCACGGTATGGCGAACCATTTTGTGCCAACAACTGCGTTAAACGTTGAATGTTACCCGGAGTCTCCAAGAATCCATTCATATACGCTAAGTCATAAGTGGCCAAGGATTTTGTAAACTCCTCTGTCATCAAATAGAACTGAGCGAGCTGAACCCATAGACGTTTATCGTCTTGGAACAAAGGCACCATTGTCTCGAGGACTTTTACGGCTTCTTTGTATTTCTTTTGGTTAAAGTAAGCCGTCAGCTTCATTTGATACAAACCTTTATCGGGCTTGTCAACGATTCCTAGACCTTTATCTGCAACTTCAAGAACTTTGTCCCACTGCTTTTGTTCAGAATACGCAATACCTATACGACGATATACGCCTGCATCTTCCTTACAAGTAAACTCCATCCAGCTGTAATAAGCTGGAATAGATTCTTTAAAGTTTTTCTCTTGAATTAAGAGATCAGCATAAAGTCTTAGAGTTTGAGCATGATCAACACCACCGAGAATATTCGACTCAACGGCTGCTTTTAAATACTTAACCGCCGTTTTCATTTGCCCTTTTTCGGCGTAGAAGTTACCTAGCATACGAGCAACATAAGCTTTATCGAAACTATTTTTAGCATTTACTTCCAACAATATCGCTATAGCTTCGTCTATATCGCCTTCAGTATATGCTTTGAATGACTTCTGTACTTTTTTAGCCGCACTTTGGCCTACGGCCTTAGATTTACGCTGTTCAATCGGGCATTTTTCTGCTGCAGAAACAGCAGGAACAATAACCAGACTTCCCCCAAGACAAAGCATTAAGGCAGCAGCGATAGAAGTTACTTTACTCATACCTACTTTCCTCCCTTATCAAAAGTGAAATCCAATTGAACCGTTTGGCCTGGAACACGTTGCGCTTTACCATCGATAATTCTAGGCTTGTATTTCCACTTTTTCAGGGCCCTACGAGCTGCTTTATCGAAAATACGCTTAGGGTTAGACTTGATGACTTTAACGTCTTCAACACCACCTAATGTGTTAATGGTAAAGCTAAGCTGAACCCAACCCTCTTTGCCATCACGTGCTGCTGCTATTGGATACTGAGGTTCGATTCGTACGATTGGCGTAGCATCACCATCGCGCGTCATCATATTACCTAGTTTAAATCCAGTGTTAGCACCACCGGCATCAACTCCACCCATGTTAAATGACATGTTAGTGTCGATGTCAGATGAGTTATCGGGCGGTGTTACGTCCGGCTTTGGCGGCTGCTCTGGGGGCGTAGGCGGTTTAGGCTTAACCCTTGGCTTTTTCTGCGCTGATGCATCGTCTTTGTTCATGGTTATTTCAATGACAGGTGATTCTGTCGAGGCATCGTGGCGGGTTGGACCGCCACCTACCAAAAAGGCCATGAAGACAAACAAAGCAAAAGTCACAGCACCACCAATAATGAATGATACTATTCCTCTCAGCATACTAGTCTTTCCCCGCCGACACAGATATCTTATCGATACCCGCAGCTTTAACGTTATCCAGAACCTTAACCACTAAACCATGTTTAGCGTCTTGGTCTGCTTGAATTAATACCGCTGCCTCTGGTGCTTCTGCAAGCATACGTTCAACGTTTGCAGTTACACGTTCGATATCAACTTGACGGTTTTCCATCATGATGACACCTGTCTTGCTCACACCAATAAAGATGTTAGCAGAAGGCTTCTTAGTCGCTTGTGACGCTTCAGGCTTGTTATAGTCAAGACCTGATGGCTTTACAAACGAGGTTGTTACAATAAAGAAGATCAGCATGATAAACACGATGTCGAGCATCGGTGTCATATCAATCTCTGCTTCTTCGTCTACGCTTGAATGCTTTCTACGTGCCATGTTCAATCTCTCTCTAGTGGTGCGGCATGCTGTCTTTTAGCTTCGCTAAACTGATTTTCATTTTTGCGTCAAGGCGAGTACTAAAAAAGACTCCCGATAACGCTGCAACCATTCCTGCCATTGTCGGCATGGTTGCCATTGAAATACCAGCTGCCATCATACGAGCATTACTCGTTCCATGAACTGCCATCACATCGAATACTGATATCATACCGGTTACGGTACCTAGCAGACCTATCATAGGACAGATTGCAACTAAGGTTTTGATAAGCAGCATACGTGCCGTTAAATCTTGCTTCGCTTGGGATACCCAAGCTTCACGGATGCGGTGTGCATACCAAGAGGTTGAATCCTCTCGTGCTTCCCATGCGCTAATGATTGCTGAGTGCTCTTTTGGTGATATCCAATTGAGATACCAGTAGCGCTCAAGCATCAATACCCACATGACAAACAATACACCTGCCACTAACCAGAGGATGTCTCCTCCGGCGGCCATGAAGCCCCTGACGGAATCCCAGATATCCATCAGGAATAACATTAGGCTTTCCTCTTCTCTGCGTGTGAAGCAACAATACCCGCACTTTGCTCTTCTAGAACTTGTACGATTGACTTACTACGTGCAATAACAATCGCATGCATAAGCATCAGCGGTAGCGCCGCAACTAGACCTTGAACCGTTGTCATCAATGCCATAGAGATACCACCAGCCATTAACTTAGGATCGCCCGTACCAAACAATTGAATGCTTTGGAAGGTTGCAATCATACCGGTTACTGTACCCAGTAGACCCATCATAGGAGCAATAGCTGCTAGAACCTTGATGATAGAGATACGTGTTTCAAGCGCTGGCGTTTCTTTTAGAATTGCTTCATCAAGTTTCAGCTCTAGCGTTTCAACATCAACATCTTTGTTGTCCTGGTATGCTTTAAGTACACGACCTAATGCGTTATTACCTGGGTTATCTATATTCTTGCGTTGAGCCTTAACTTTAGCGCCAACAATACCTAGCGTAATAAGACGCTCGATAGAGATCATGCCACCAAGTATAAGTAGCGCGATAATGATGTAACCAATGGTTCCACCCGCTTCAATACGCTCTTCTATAGTTGCTTTTTGGGTAAAGATGTTTAATAGAACACCGCGAACAGGGTCAATATAAAGGTTAGCAGTACCAGAAGTCGCTTCTTGAAAAGCAGCTGCTGATTTAACTTGATAACCACCAGGTTGCTGTGAAAGCTCTTGGATTAGGCTTAGATCAGAGTTAAATACAACGTACTTGCCATCAGCTAGAAGGTTGTATGCACCAATACGAGTAATCATTGTGTTATGCACGCTACCATCAATGGCAGTAACAGAACCTTCAAAATTAACAACTTTTCCAGACTCAGCCATTTCAAACAGCTGCTCTTCCCAGAAACGTTCTAGCTCATCAATTTTTGGAAGTTGCTTACGAGCACCAAGATCAGCGATGAATACTTCGCGACCAGGATACTGTGCAGAAATGTTAGATCCAGCTAGCTTACCAGCGAAATCACCAGCATCACCTTTAACAACACCAAACATTTCACCCAAGTCACCCTGAGCTGTTTTTAAGTCTTCTTCTAACTGACCGATTTTACGCTCGTTATCCAAAAACGCTTGATTCAAATCTTTACCACGTTGACGCTCTGTTGCTAGTGCGTTTTTTTCACGCTTTAGCAATGCAGCTTTATCGCCACGCTCATTCTTAAACTCTTGCTCACGCTTCGCGTTTGTCTTAGATGCATTAGCACGATCAACCTTTACTTGATTAAGCAGTTGGTCAATTGTTTTAGGTGCATCTGCAGCACTTGCGAAACCAGCGGTAAATAACAGGCTTGCAGCAACGATTGCTGTAGTAATTAACTTCTTCATTATTGTGCAGCCTCCGCAGCAGGAATTGGTAACGAGAATAGATCTGGTGCGCCCTGTTTACGAGCAATACGGATACCTTTGGTGAGCTCGCGAAGATTACTATCTTCTAACTGGTCCCAACCTTTGGTTTCTCCGTTAAACATCCACGCAGACTTCTGATCCAAGCTCATTGCGTATAGTGATACACGACCGAAGTTGAAAAAGTCTACTAGTACCTCTTTACCGTCTAGCTTAAGTTGACCTGTTTTAACCGCAAGAGAAGTACCGTACTCACGTTCAATTGAGTATGCATCAAGAATGAGGCGATACTTTTCAGCCAATGTGACTTCAGCGCTATTAAGTAGCGTCTTAAGATTGTTCACTCGTGCTACACGTGTTTCCAGATTAAACGGTAGATCGAGAGCAACAAATTGCTCTAGTGCATCAACCATTTTGAACATCAATGGCACTACGCCCTGACGTAATGAATCAACGCCGTTGATGTCACCTTGAATAGATTTCATGGTAGCTTCTTGGTCCGCAACCAAGCCCGCTACATAATCGTTATAAGATTTTAGTGATTCACGTTCATCAGCAACTGAACCGTACTCGAACAACATGTCCTGAGCTTGGTCAAAATACTTATCAACTTTTTTCTGAGACGTTGCAGCTTCAGTGTGAATTTTACTGTCTGCTTTCTGAGCGTCAGAAAGAGGATCTGCAATCACTAAGTTGCTGCCTGCTAAGGCTAATGCGCCAATGAGCGCTGTAGCGATTTTTGTTTTATTGCTTACCTTGGACATAGTTCCCAACCAATTTGAAGTGATTAAAAAAGCTTTAACTTATCGACAACAGGGTGCGTCTGCTTATTTTACTTTAGTTCCCAGTGCCTAAGCTCGTCTTTCTATTGTGATTGTTAATTATTATCTTCCCTTTACTACACCTTCGAGGGTGTAGACCCGCTAGCATCATTCCACAAAATGTTGACCTATGTCAACATTTGAAATGTCCTAAAACTGCTACAAACCGAGCTTTGAGGATAGAAAACAAGCAGAAGGGACTTTTTCGAACAAATATGTATAGTGTCGCGTAACATGCTTTATACTGAAACATACAACAAGTATTTATTAGTAATTGATATCTATAAGTAAAATTACAAAAACCATCAACCCGCAGATTTAACATTTCATTAACCATTCAAAATCTTAAGAGTAAAATAATTCATTTACTCTCTATAAATTTATGACAAAACGTAATAGATATGACTCAATTTACTAACTTTAATCTTATCTTCTTCACTGTCATCGTCATAGATCATGCTTAACCATTCATTACGACCGCTGTCCATAATATAAATCAAGATCACACTCTGAAAGACCTGCATATATCTAATGCATTCGATATCAATTATTCATATCCACCTGAAATAATTATATAATATAGATGTGTGATATTTTTCATTGTTAAACTTGGAGTGGTTGAGTAGAAGTGTCTTAACGAGCAGATATAATGGGGAATTGGATTAATTTAGATATTAGAATAGTAGAACACACTGCACTAACGACCTCTGTGTTCTACTTAATGAGTAAACTCAATTACCAACTGTAACTCCTGTTTTCTGCATGCGTTCCATCGAGCGCTCAGCAACGGCTTCATCATTAGCAAGCTGTTCTGCAGTTCTGCAGACTTTGGTTTTTCTGTTACTACCAGTCCTTGCCACCATTTCACATCTAATTCCGAGGTCTACTACCTCGCCTTCATTACTCTGTGTTCTGAACATATCCTGCGAGGACTCACACCCACACAGAACCAAGATGATTAGAAGTAAAAAAATTCGCATTGTTTTTCCTTAAGTTACTTTAGGTAAGCCACTTTCTTTAAGTATTGTATAGCCTGTTCTTTGCTTTCTATTTAGTGAGGAATAAGCAGTTCTACAAACCTTTGTTGTTCTATTCGCACCTGTTCTCGCAAGCATTTCACATCTAATACCGGTAGTTTTTGAACATATCCTGTGAGGACTCACAACCTGTAAGTAGCGCCAATAAAACTATTGCTATATATTTCATAACCTCGCCAACTTAAAGCAAAAAGGGCGCAAAATGCGCCCTTTGACTTATCTCTAGTTTAGAATCGGATTCCTGCACGAAGGTATATAGAACGACCTATAACATCGTAAGTTGAAACATCTGTATTAGCTCCAAATGCTGAATATACAAACGGTGGCTGTTCATCAAACAAGTTATCAACACCAGCAGTAAGCGTTAAGTGCTCAGAAACAGCGTAGTTAGTTTGAAAGTCCACAACTATATTTGACTCTACATCTCTATCAAATGGATCAGTCCACCAACCTGCTTCAGTTTCAGTGACACCACTAATATATCGAGTAATTAATGCAGTATCAAAATCAGATATTGACCAATTAATTGTAAAGTTAGTCTTTAGTTCAGCAAACATACCATCATGATTGACTTCAAAACGCCCAACATGGTCAATAACAGAACCATCAGCAAGAAGCTTGTCGTACTCTAATAGATACGTACCGTCTAAACCTAGTCCCCAATCACCAAAGCCTGTCTCAAACGTATAACGGAAATCATAGTCAATACCAGAAGTATTAATACCACCCACGTTCACTGTATAGTTATCAACCGTAATGATGCCACCAGCTGCTGCGCTATCTGCACCGAAACGAGTGATGGTGTCGCAATATTCAGTTGAATTAAAGCAACCATCTAAACGAGTTTGAGTTCCTACTGTAGAAATTGCATTTTCTAGCTCAATTTTCCAGTAATCAACACTCATAGAGAAGTTTTCTATGAAGTCTGGGTTAAACACGAAACCAACCGTTAGTACATCTGCAGTTTCAGGAGTGAGTTCAGTTGCTCCAGCCCAGTTTTCAGAGCCACCACCGTTGGTAGGGATCTGTTCTACTCCGCCTGAATCATAACCATTAGCAGGTACGCCAGTACCAGTACAGTTAGCCCAGTTTGGCGATGCTTTAAGTGCTGTATATTCTGCATCAGTATAGAAATTGCCATCACATGGATCCGTCGCTTCAGGGAAACCAACTGACGCGCCACCGTATAAATCAGATGTTGTAGGTGCTCTGAATGCTTCAGATAAAGTCGCTCGGACCATTAGTGATTCAACTGGCATCCACTTAATGCCCAATTTACCACTAGTGTTCGTACCGAACGTGCTGTAATCCGAATAGCGAATAGCGGCTTCAAAATCAAGCATGTGAGCCATTGGCGCATTAGATAGAATTGGAACAATTAATTCACCAAAGAATTCTTGTACATCATATCCACCGCTAGTTCCAACGGCTGAACCAGCTGTAGTAATTCCTTGTAGAATTAGCGAATCTGGAGTGTAAGAACCTGATTCTTTTCTTTGTTCCCAACCGGCTGCAAAACCTACTGAACCAGCTGGTAATTCAAACAAGTCACCTGAAATAATTGCTGATAATACTTCTTGCTTATTCTGGCCAGTTTCAGTGGTGTTATAATCACCAGAAATGTATTGAAGCATTTCAGGAGAAACTTGGTCAGCCGAGCCTGGCGTTCCGAAAATATTTAACGGTACACAACCATCAATTGCTGCGCCTTCTTCATTTAGACATACTAGTTGCGATCCACTTGCATCAACTACCGCATCACCATTTCCATCTACAATTAAGTTACCATTCGCATCTAACCAACCAGTTGGTCCTGCAGCTTCAGCAACACGATCTAAATTGAAATAACCTGCTGCTTTTTCGACAGAGTCACTTTGACCCCAAACATAAGATAGTTCCCAATCCCAACCATTTTCCAAAGCACCATTGAAACCAACGGCAGTTCTGAATGTTTTATAATCTCGCTCGTTAGCTCGGCCACCAGTTTCAACCATACGACGACGCCAATCATCAATCACATAAGCATTACCGTTAGAATCTTTTGGACCCATTTTTTGATTGTAATAGTTATTTGGCGAGTACGGAGCAGGTGAACCAAAGAAGATCAGCGGCGCTAGTGGCTCGGGAGCTAATACTCGGTTACCCGTTGTTTGAACATAACTTGCTTCAGCAAAAGAATTAACTTCACCTAAGAAACCAAACTCACCTAATGTGTAGTTTGCAAATACTG
This sequence comes from Shewanella sp. GutCb, assembly GCF_002836135.1. Lineage (NCBI taxonomy): Bacteria > Pseudomonadati > Pseudomonadota > Gammaproteobacteria > Alteromonadales > Shewanellaceae > Shewanella > Shewanella sp. GutCb. The sequence goes on from NZ_PJBL01000028.1 coordinate 71,958, forward strand.
ATGCATAACGACGCTTACTTGGTGTTTGTAGATAGTTAACAGGATTATAGTTATATGAGTCAGTACCCCCATCGTATGCTCTCCAATCCCCATACTCTGGACCACGAGTTACACGACCATCTGCTGTGTTAGCATTTACCCATGGTGGCGCTGAAGAACCACCTTCCTGTGTTGTACCGTCTTCATAGGCACGAAGTTCAAATTCAGAAAAAGAACGATCTCCCATGAATGCATCACCTTGGTCGCTATAACCAAGTGCTACCACTACGTTGCCTCGATCGCTAGCAGCACCGAAGGTAACATCAACACCTTTGCTTATCGCATCACCTTTGTCGCTGCCGCCGTAATTTAACTTAACTTCAAAGCCTTCAAAGTCATCTTTTGTAATAATGTTAACAACACCAGCAATTGCATCAGAACCATAAGTCGCAGATGCACCGTCTTTTAAAATTTCAACTCGTTTAACGATAGCTGTAGGAATAGTGTTTAAATCAACAGAAGAGTTAGCACCTCCACCACCGGCAACAACACGGCGTCCGTTAATTAATACCAGCGTTCGCTCAGAACCAATACCGCGAAGCGAGAAGCGAGTACTTGAATCACCACCGTTGTTAGTTTGAGTGTTAGTTGCAGCACCTGCTGATGATGTTAAATTTTGTAGAAGGTCACCAACGTTATTAACGCTCATTTTTTCAATTGCGGCAGCATCAATTGTCGTTACTGGGTTAGCCCCTTCCATATCAGTTCTTTTAATGCGAGAACCCGTAACTTCGATACGTTCAACCGTTTCTTCGTCTGCTGCGAACACTGCTGGAGCAGTAAACGCGGCAGTCATTGCACCACTAACAAGTGCTAAACGCACTGAGTTAGCAAGTAAGTTATTCTTATACATTGTAAATCTCCCTGAACTTTCTTTTATTGTTTTATTGTTTTATCTGAATCAACAAAAATGAAACACGATATTTACATTTAGCTTCATTTGCACACGAATAAAAACACAATGGAAACAATTTTACAACAATTGTGACACTGATTAGCTACAATTCAGCCATCAATGCTTACAACAAGGAGTTGTGGCTCATTAGATATTTTTTAATGGAAATCCTCTGAAAATAATGTTGAACAATGTGCAAGGGAGGAGGAGCTAGCAAAAAATCACAATCAAATATTAACAATCAGGAAATAATACGACCAGTACTTTAAGGCACTGTTAATAATGGGTATTTAATACCAACTTGATTTCAAAGACGTATTGTCATTTAGGGTTTAAACTGAATTGTACTCATACGAATAGCGGCTCATAATTATAATTATAGACAATAAAACGTCAGATATTTATCGATCATATGCCCTTAAAGTCATGAGTTAATCTAAAGAAAGTTGATCATGAAGACCTATGCTGTAAGTTTATTTTTACAACTACATAGTAATAGACACCACACATAGATAAACGATAAGCCCCTGTATTAAATGTATAAAAACAAAGTTGGATATCTCTGTGTAAGATAAATATTCAAATAATCAATAAAAAATAGATCTTGATTGATTTTCAATCAATACACTTACGCCTTTACAATGAAAATCTCACAATTGAATCACCCCTGCATCAAAAGAGCCATTTGTGACTTTATTAGAAGAACTATTTTTCAGACCACTAGTTTAGTGAAGAACTTTAGTTTTGAGATGATAAGGGAGAGGAGTGGCATTAAACATCTAAATTGAGACTCTTATCAGAACTATTTGATAACGGGTCGGTTTTAAACAAAAAAAGCCAGCAGCGTTAAGCTACTGGCTTTTTAAATCATCATTACCTAAGGTAATGACCGACTAAATATTACATGTAATATCTAATACCGATAGAGATACCGTCATCTTCCGAGAATTCCATCGCTGCTTGTTGTGCTTTATCTGAACTGGTGAAATCACTGAAGTCTTTACGACCTTCAAGATACAACATAGTGTTGTCATCCCAAACGTAATGTAAACCAACAAGCAAGAACTGACGTTTGAACACATCGCCATTGTAAGCATCGCCGTATTCATCACCGGCTTCTAAAATGTTGTAGCCAACAAGAGGACGAAGACCATTATCAAACTTATAAGAGAACAGAGATTCCATACCCAATGCTTCAGGGATATAACGGTTCAAGTTATCAGTATCGTGGAACTCTTGCTTGTTAACGTTGACTGCACCGTAAAAGCCTTTGCCATTGAACTCACCCCAAGTCGCACCCGCGCCAAAGATCAAATCAGTTTCACTGACAGACTTTCCTGACTGGTAATCAGCATCAAACTGACCTACGTTAGCACCCGCGGTGATGACTAGGTCATCTGACACATTATAAGTTGCAGAAGCACCGTAAGTGTTGTCGTACTGAACCGTTGCAATAGGGTTGTTGTTGGCAACTGCAGCAGCGTCAATTAATCCTGGGAAGTTATCACTTTCATACAAATCGAAGCTATCTTGCTTTAGCTGTGCTTGAACTGCGAAGCTAAAATCACCGAATGCATTACGGTACTGAACTGTTTTGTCACCACGACCGGTGCCATTAATAGCGCCGTCCGCTTTATTGAGAGTATAAGTACCAGAGGTATTACCATCCCAAGTATTTACGAGGTTAGTATTATAAACCACGTCATACCAAGCGCCCCATTGCTTACCAATAGTTAATGAACCATAAGTATCATGAGCAAGTCCAACGTAACCTAAACGAGTGCTTAAGAAATCGTTGCTCTCTGATGTGAATTCATTAGCATAAGTACCGCTAGAGTTTGTAATTGAGCTATTACCAACTAAGTTAACGCCCCACTCTATCTTTGCAAATGTTTTCCAGCCATCGCCCATGTTGCGGGTAAAACCGAAATTAATACGCGACGAACCATTCTCGACTTCTGTAGCACCCTGTGTATTGATCACTCGAGCATCAATCCAACCACCAATTTCTACTGCGTTTTTATCATCTTTATAAACTTCGATTGCTGATACTGAGGGTACAAAAATTACTGCGGCTAATGCCGATGCTACTAAAGTCTTTTTCATCTAATGCCTAACCTTTAATTATGTTCAATCTGCTTCATTCAATATATTTCCATTCCGTTGTTTTCTTTCTATCCTATTTGCAGACGAGGTTAGCAAAAGATTAGCAATCACTCAAAGACGAACATCACAAAAATAGCCATATTTTGCACCAATTTAACTCGCAAGCCTATAACAGCCGAGGGATCGAACCAATTGTTAACATAAAGATAGCAAGGCGTTAATATGGCCCTGCTTAAATTAACGTCATTTGATTTGATGTAACTTTACTGAAACTTTTATTCATTATTGAAAGTATGGGCTCAGCAATAGGCCCTAATTGGCGGTCGATGTAGTAATCAATATCAATGGGGGATTTTTGATGAGATAGCGGTTCGGCGCCAGACGTTGTCATTACGTACTCGATCCTTGCCCCTTTTTTGGTGACACTTTGATCACCGGTTGCTTCAAAGAGTATTCTTGCCGCTTTTAAATGAGGAGATGACTTTGCAGTATAATCTTCAAGGTTGCGACGTAAATTTTTAACGAAGACCAATTCTTCCGTCAAAGCACCACTGTTTAACTGATCGATAGTGAGCTTGATATACGCTTCGATATCTTGCTGGTTAAATAACCGCTCATAGAGTTCATACTGTACTCTTCTCGCCAGCGGCGACCAATCACTGCGTACTTGTTCCATTCCTTTGAACACTAATGTTGTTTTTCCAAGCCCATCCTTCTTTGTGCCGACGTAACGTTTTTTTGAACCTTCGGCAGAACCGCGGAGCGTTGGCATAAAAAACTGTTCAAAGTGAGTCTCAAACTCTAGCTCTAAGAAACTATCAATACCGAATTTATCAGTGAGCCGCTGTAGCCATAGTTGATTTATTTTTGAAGCAAGTTCCTTACCAGTGGCCTGCACTTTACTTTCATCAAAATCATTACCTAACCAGACAAAGGTTGAATCGGTGTCGCCATAAATAACTTCAAAGCCCTCCTCCTCTATCCAGCTGCGTGTTTGCTTCATTATTTCATGGCCACGCATAGTAATTGAGCTCGCGAGCTTAGCGTCATGAAAAACACAACCTCGAGAGCCAAGCACACCATATAGCGAATTCATGATAATTTTTATCGCTTGAGAAAGCGGTGCATTGTGGTTAATTTTAGCCAACTCTCGTTGTTCAGAAAGGTGCTTAATTAAGCGAGGTAAAATGGGCTCCTTCCGACTAAACCTTGCCCCTAAATAGCCCTCTACGGTGTCAGACTCTTGTTGATGTAATGATTCAACTAACCCTTTAGGATCAATTAGAAACGTTCGAATGATGGATGGGTAAAGACTCTTAAAATCTAACACCAAAATATGTCGATACAAGCCAGGAACGGAGTCCATCACATAGCCACCGGGGCTCTCAATGCCATCGCTGGCGGGTGCACTCGGAGCGATGTAACCACTTCGGTGCAAGTGCGGTAAATACAAATTCATAAATGCAGCAACCGATGCTCCCACACGTCCAAGCTCAAGCCCCGTCAACTTTGCCCGCTCTATCGCAAATTCAAACAGCTGTGTTTTTTCAAATATATCCCAGACTAGACGACTATCAGTGAGGTTGTAATGTGCCAACGCGGGCTTGTCGTTGGCAAACAGATCATTAATTTCATCCATTCTGTTACCCACATTGTCGATAGCTTTGCCTTCATCCAACAATGCTCTCGACACAAACTCAAGTGAATAACGATCAAACTGATAAAATGCCGCTTTCAACCAATCAACACCATCGAGTACCACTCTTCCTGGTAATCGCAGTGTCTCTGGCCTATATTTATCATCAACTTTCCAGCTCAAATTTTGGTTGCTGCGCCCAATAGTAAGCGGAATACCATGGTGTTTCGCGCGCCGATATAATAGGGCTAAATCAAAAGTCACCACCGCCCAACCAATGATAATGTCGGGGTCGTAATCTGCAAACCAAGCAATCAACTGGTGAATGAGTGCAGGTTCGTTTGCAACCCACTGAATATAATCAACCTCAACCGGTTGTGGCGCGCCAACCATAATGACTTTTTCAAACACCACACCCGTTTCTGTCTGACCGTATAAACCAACAGAATAGAGTTCCCCACTAAAACTGCATTCAAAATCGAATGAAATGGCTTTAAGCGATTGTACAGCCTCTGCTCGTCTGGCTTTATGAGCGATAAAACGTGGCTGGGCTCCCTGTACAGCAGGTTCGAAATGACCACTAAATTCAGCATCAAGAGCAATAAAGCGTTCGATTAAAAATCGATGTTCAGCTTTAATATCACTTTCAAAGAGTTCAATACCTTGGTCTTTCGCAATCCGTATTAGGTTGCGCTGATGTCTCAGATCTCGGGTATACAGCGCAGTGACGTCTTCATGCTGGAAACTTTTAAGCGTTAGCCGCTTACGACGAATGTGCTTTAACTCTTGATGTTGATTAATAATATTTTCATCAATCGTACGAATAAAACACACATGTTCTTGCTGTGGAAGCTCAACGGTCACCGGCCCAGATTGTGTGGCAATAAAGTACTGTAGGCACAGTCCATCTTGCCGATGTATTGCATGGCGGGTTAGCACTCGCCCCTTTATTGTCTGAAGCACATTGGTTGTTGAGGTCATGGCTGTTTACTCAAATAAATTCACGAATAATCACTTAACACTTCTTAGGCTATGTAATCACTGTTATTATGTACAGCATTATTTACTGGACCAGTGCATTCATGTTATCCGCAGACGTTAAAACTCAGATCCGTACTATATATAAAGGTATTGCTTTAGCTCTGCCCAATTTTCGCTCTCGCCGGGAGCAAAATTATATTGTTGCGGAAATATCAAAAACCCTTGCGGGGGAATATGACAAGCAGCGACGCATCATCGTGGTCGAAGCTGGTACTGGTATCGGTAAATCACTGGCCTATATTTTGGGGACAATTCCTTTAGCGTTAGCAAATAAAAAAAAGGTCTGTATCGCGACTGCAACCGTCGCATTGCAAGAGCAATTACTGCATAAAGATTTACCCTTTTTTCTGCAACACTCCGATCTAGACTTTACCTTTGGCTTAGTCAAAGGACGACAACGCTATGTGTGTTTATCTAAGTTAGAGATGCTTGTTGGTCCTGATGACAGTAATCAAATGGCGATGTGGCAATCAAAGCCAGATCAAAGCCAGGTTGATATGTTAGAGGGACTGCTAAAGGACTATAAAGAGTCTCGCTGGAATGGTGAGCGCGATACATTAACTCAACCTCTGCCGGATCACTTATGGCAACAGATTGCCTGTGATAAGCATAGCTGTCATAAGCAATTGGCAAGTCATCGAAATTGCCCTTTTCATAAAGCCCGAGAAGATCTCGATACCTGGGATGTATTAATCGCCAACCATAGTCTGCTATTTGCCGACTTGGAATTGGGCGGTGGAGTCATTCTGCCCGATCCTGCAGATCTTTATTATGTCATCGATGAAGCACACCACCTGCCCATTGTTGCTCGTGACTTTAGTAGCGCTCAATCCACCATCCGTGGCGCGACCGATTGGCTTGAAAAACTCACCAAAACAACCTCAAAGCTTCAAAACCAGATTAAGAGCAATTATATCATTGCGCCTGCACAGGCAATGCTCGACCATGTTGGCGATATTAGCGGATTACTCAATCAAGTTACTCACTTTTGTGATGCTCAAGCTAACCAATTTGATAATCCAGAAAACCGCTTTCGTTTCGAACACGGTAAATTACCACCAGCACTGCTTATTCTTGCCGAAAACCTCGCTACAGCTTCCAATGTGGCATTGAAACAGTTCAACAAAATGTTGGCCTTGCTCAATGAAGCGATAAAAGATGGTGATATTCCCAAGCACCAATCTGAAGCGCTACTGTCAGAAACAGGCTTTATGCTGCAGCGCATTGAAAACTTGCAAAAGCTGTGGAAAATGATGGCTAAGCAAGATAGCCCTAAAGGTGCGCCAATGGCACGCTGGATTGAACAACTCACAGGTAAGCAGGCTGATTACTTATTCAGTGTCTCACCGATCGAAGTCGGCTTTATGTTAGAGAATTTACTCTGGGAAAAGGCGGCTGGTGTGGTGCTTTGTAGTGCAACACTCAGAGCGCTCAATAACTTTAATCACTTTACTCATCAAGTGGGCTTATCCATAAACGATGGCAGTCGCTATCTTGCGCTCGACTCACCGTTTGATTTTGAGCAAAATGCGACGTTATTCTTACCCCATATGGATACAGAGCCAACACATGACAACTATACCGATGAGCTCGCTAAGCAAATCATCGCACTCGTTGAAGATGAAATGGCCAGTTTGGTGTTATTTGCCTCTTATTGGCAAATGGAAAAAGTCGTAGACCTTGTTGAAAGTAAAATAAAAACAGGATTACTGGTCCAAGGCGTGTTGCCAAGACAAGAGATCCTAAAGCAACATAAACAACGCTGCGATGATGGCAAACCCAGTATTATTTTTGGTACAGGCAGTTTTTCAGAAGGCCTCGACTTACCAGGTGATTATTTAACTAACCTCATCATTACTAAGTTACCTTTTGCAGTGCCAACGTCACCGGTTGAGCAAGCTCATTCAGAATATATTAAAATAAAGGGTGGAAACCCCTTTTTACAACTGACAATCCCAGATGCTTCGCGCAAATTGGTACAGAGTTGTGGTAGATTACTTCGAAAAGAACAGGATTATGGCCGGATTTCCATCTTAGATAGACGCTTAGTCACCAAGCGCTATGGAAAATCATTATTAGATGCCCTACCGCCTTTTCGACGCGTTATTGAATAGGACAACGATTGGATTTATTACTAGAGCCAAGTAGCTGGGCTTTGTTAGCATTGATAGGCTTAATTGCAGGCTTTATCGACGCTGTAGCTGGCGGCGGTGGACTGCTTTCTATCCCTGCATTATTAGCCATGGGGATCCCTCCCCACATGGCACTTGCCACCAATAAATTGGCAGCCTGTTTTGGCTCATCTATGGCGGCATTTACTTATTATAAGCAAAGATTATTCTCCCCTAGCTTGTGGTATCACACTTTTATCGCCACTTTCATCGGCGCAGTTATCGGCACATTTGTGGTTTCGATTATCGATAACCAGTGGCTGGAAAAATGGCTACCGTTAATTATTATCACCATCGCTATTTATACTCTATTCCAGCCTAATGCCATGGGCTGTAAAAACTGTGAAATACCGGTAAAACCTAAGCGTAAAAGAATGCAATGGTTGCAAGGCTTACCTCTTGGGTTTTACGACGGCTTTGCAGGGCCAGGCATTGGTGCATTCTGGACAGTCACCAGTACAGGTATGCATAAGTTGCCTTTGCTTTATAGCTTAGGGCTTGCTCGTGCAATGACCTTTACCAGCAATTTAACATCGCTCATTATATTTTTGGTCATGGGTCAAGTTCATTTGACCATAGGGCTCGCTATGGGGATTTGTATGATGATTGGTTCTTATATTGGCGCACATTCAGCCATTAAGTTTGGACTGCCGTTCATTCGCCCTATTTTCGTTACCATGATTCTATTAATCGCAGCACAATTGGCCTGGAGTGCATGGGCATGACAACCAGCGAACTCATCAATCGACTTAAATACCAGCTAAAGCAGCTAGAACAAGAGGTATTGCAACACGATGCCCACTTGCCCGCTGGACAACGAAAAATGATGCAAGACGTTGAGCGTTTTAATAATGAATTATTTGTGCAAGAAGGCGCTCAACTTAAACCTTGTATCGATCAGCTTTCAAAAAATATAGCTCAGCTACAACAACTCATCAATGCTAAACGCTCTCCTTACACCATTATATCTAGCTGTGAAAAAATACAAGACCGCTTTAGTGCCGTTCGCCGAGCACTTGCTACAACCGGTATTAATATTAAGTCGTTAGAACAGCAAAAACGCACTCGACGCGCGCATGCAATAAAGCGTGGAGTTCGAGCTCACCAGCAAAGCGGCTTTAGCTGGATCGCATCAAATGTTATGCAAAATAGCCATCAACTGTATGAAGAACTTAACAAACATTTGAACTGGGCTAAGATTATTGAACAAAAAATTGAAAATTTGCAATCTTCTCTTGATAACTGTCATAGTGCTGACAAAATAAAGCTACAGAATGAGATCCTTGCTCAACACTCTCGCCTCGGCAAGTGTCGACAAGCCACCAGCTACATTGAAGATCGTATCCAATTATTCGAGCGACCTTTCAAGGGCCAAAATCGTTAAGGAGCAATAATGAAACCGCTACTACCAATAACCGCTATTCTCGCTTTATGTGGTTCCTCTGCAGCATTTGCTGCAAATTTGAATATTCCAATGTCATTTGAATATATCGCGCTTGATGGACAAGAAGTTGAAACCAGTTTATTTAACCATAAGTCTGAACTCGAACTCAGCAATGGTACCCACAAGATCGCCGTTCGATACAATGATCTTGTCGAAGATGATTTTAGTGATAGCGAAACCAATATTAAGTCTTCGCCTTTTATCATCACTCTAAAAGTGGATGGTGATTATGAGTATCACATGAAGCCCGCTGACGGTGATTTTGTAAAGCATCCCGCTAAGTTTGCCAAGGCTCCTCAAGTCGTCATCACTCGACAAGATAATAAGGTCGTTAATTACCAAGTTACTCAGACTAATATCGCTGAGGAATCTTTTGTCTCGCGTCTATTTAGCGGCAACACTGCAACAGATGTTGATGTAGAAGCTGCTGTTGCTACTGGCGGCGTAGCGGCAGCTTCAGCTGTACCTACGGCTCCAGTAAGTAAACCTTCTCCTATTGTCGCAGCGACTGCCGTTACAGCGACTCAAACAGTAACAACAACTGCTGCTGATGCCGCAAAAGCTGAACAGATGTTGCAGTACTGGTGGCTACACGCAGATGAGAAAACACGTAAAGAATTCATGGGCTGGGCAATAAAACAACTTTAAGTCTCTTAGAGTATGATCCCGCTGATCTATCACGCCAGCTATTCCAAGCTGGCGTTACCTTCCAAACACCGCTTTCCGTCGACAAAATACCGCTATTTATACCAATACTTACTCGAACAAAAAATAGCTTCACAATCGCAATTTTTTGCATCAGAAAAAGTCACTCAAAACCAATTAGCCAGTATTCACTGTCCCAATTATGTCCGCGGATTTATTACAGGGACACTTGATACTAAATCAATGCGTCGGATTGGCTTTCCTTGGAGTGAGACTCTAGTTGAAAGAACACTCTACTCTGTTGCGGGGACTGAACTGACGTGTTTAAAAGCCATTGAGTACGGTTGTGCTATTCACTTGAGTGGTGGCTATCATCACGCTCACCATGAATTTGGTAGTGGTTTTTGTATCTTTAATGATATGAGCTACGCTGCGCTGCAAGCATTAAAGCAGCCTAATATTGAAACTGTTTTAATTTTCGATTGCGACGTACATCAAGGTGATGGTACCGCGACAATAACGACTGTTTTTGACGATATCATTACTTGCTCTATCCATTGCCAACAAAATTTTCCCGCCCGAAAGCAGCAATCGAATTATGATATTGAACTGCCGCGGGGAACCACTGATAAACAGTACTTAGAAACGGTGCAACAAGCCCTCGCTTATCTTATTCGCCTGCACCAACCCGATCTTATCATTTACGATGCTGGCGTCGATATTCACGCTGATGACAATCTGGGTTATCTTGATATCAGTACCACGGGGATATTTGCGCGAGATGAGGACGTAATACAACAAGCAAAGTCAGCCGAAATACCCATTGCTTGTGTCATTGGAGGGGGATACAGTAACGATAAGGACTTGCTGAACATTCGACATAGCCAACTGTTTTTAGCCGCCAATACTGTGTGGTCCGAATAAGCTTAAAAATCCAGTCTCATTAGATTGACCACGTCATATACAGAGACGATTCAGGGAGAGGTGTATGCAACTAGAAATTAGAAATTACTATGAAGTTCTTTTACTTGAGCTGCTTTCAGATGAAGGTTTGTTAGACGAGTTACCTGAAGACTACCTTGCTGATCTATGCTGTATTACTCTCAATCAACTACCCACTCGATACATAAGGCATTTGGTTGATACCTATTTTTTTGAAAATTACGCCGAACTTCAACAAATGAAATCCGAGATCCAAGAAGCACTCGAAAAGTCCAGAGCATATTTAAAAGCAAATCAAAAGAAAGAAGGTTAAACAAAAGGGGGAGCAAACAATTTGATTGCAAGCTTCCCCCTATTGCTTCAGCCTGATCAGCTACTATCTGTAAGTCAATTTGTGTAACCGCCTCATCTACCTTTAGATCTGACGCTTAACCATATCGATAAGAGTTTAGGCTCTGAACATACGCTCTAGCAGAAAAATAAAAGGCCTCACATCGCTGTGAGGCCTTTTATGTTGAAGTATATGAGTATTAGGCTAACTTCAAATAGAAACCCCAGCGTGTAGTCATTAATGACTAAATGCTGGTTAATGGCAGATCCCTCGCCTGCTCTCTGAGGTGATCCATGCCACTAAGGAAACCAACAAACATCTTCAGGGCGATAAATTGCCCTTGCTCAGTGGTGTGATAATCATCACCCTGCTTTACAACTGCCCCTGATGCCAGTAAAAAACTCATTTCCAGCGGAAAAGCCTGCCACAGAGAACGGCCGGTATGATCCTTAAACACTTTATTATCCAGATGTCCGTGTCCCATCATAATCATTAAGTGGTGCTGCATCACCGCTTTACTTTCTAGCGGTTTAGTGTAACAAGTACCGGATTGGGTTTGGTTCATTAAGCGGATGTAATCTGCAATATCGAAGCTTGAGATACGAAATTGTTCGCCAAAACGGCCAAACGCTCCAGAGCCGACGCCCAGGCAATCTTCGCCGTCGAGTACATATTTGTTTTTCACTGGCTGCCCAAAATTACGACTGAAGGTCCAGGGGAAATCCATTTCATAGCGCTGTGCCAATGTTTGCTTCACCGCCAAAAACTGAGGCCAAAGTTCATGAGGGTCTCCTGCCAAACATCCGGCTTTCTTGCGGTTCTTTCCAATCCCAACCGTCAAGGGATACGTTGTGATTTGATCTGGGTTCAGCGCCATGGTCTGTAGCAGGTCTTGTCGTACCGAGTCTGCAGTCTGTACCTTAAAGCCGTACATCATATCGACATTGACAGTAGGAAATAATTCGATAGCACGACTGACATACTCAGCCTGTTGCAGACCTGAGCCAAACTTTTCAAATCTCCCCGTGCTTTTGAGTATGACATCATCAAAGCTCTGTACTCCGATCGACATACGATCTACTAAGCCCTTCAGCTGACTAGGATTTCCTTCGCTGAAATAGATGGGGTCGCTTTCACAAGAGACTTCACGGATTGTCGTCAAGCTCTTGATAAGCTCTATCGTCTTAATCAGTTCATCTTCGAGGATCGTAGTGGTGCCGCCACCGATATACACACGGTTAAAGCGGTAGCCTCTGCTGATGACCTCGCGTATCTCCTGCCTCAATGCCTTAAAATACTCTCTGGCGAGAGTCTCTTGAAACTTAACCTTATGAAATGAGCAAAAACGACACAGAGTGTGGCAGAAGGGAATATGAATATATAAGGTTTCTACGGGGTTATTGGGAACGCTGTCTTCCCCAGCAGCTAAAGGCACGGCATCTTGCAGCGAGAGAGATTGTTTAATGCTGCGGTTTATCATCCAATCCAGACTATCAGTAGCCAGGTACAGGCGAGTCTTTGAAATAGAATACATCATCTTTGAATACCTTAAAAAGCAATACCAACTGCCTTGATGAAACATAATGAGGGCTATATGGTGTTGATAGAGATAAGAAGAGTTTAGGGTAATCAAACTGGAACGGATAAACTGTCGTATAGAAACAATATAGATGATTATCTATTGATATTTATTGATATTTGTCGCTTGACGCACATTGTTTTGTCTTTGTTAATAGTCACATATAGGCAGTAAAATAACCTTTAATGTCAAGTCAACGGCCCTTTGGTTATCGTCTATCAAGGAACTTCGTTGCTCTTCAGGTACAACTATTCGCGCATACCAGATGCCATGACGAGATTGGAACAAATAAGGGGATGAAACAGATTTACTTTTACTCATAGAGTGTACCACCAAGTGTATCACTTGAGGTTATTCTGAGCTAAGCTTTTGATTTACAGGGATTAGTGTAATAAAAGAATGGTTTACTGGGAGATTGGAGGTTTCCCCAGAGCCACACCTCGGCACATGAGTCACTTGCTGCGGTTGCTCCCTTCCAGGTCTGGCCGAGTTCACAAGTTATCATTGCGAGGGGATGCGAGGTAAGCACCCATTTACTAATTCAGAAATGACCCAAGTTGAGTTAATTCGTTAATGTCGCACTATTTGTACCACTCATTTAAACTCTCAACAAGCAACTAAGAGTTAAATCTAAAGTTTAACCTTTTCTTTCTACGATATTCATATATTTACCCAGCACTACTCTTGCAAATCATACGTAATGCCTCAATGAAAACCCTATGACATTTCACAAATTTAATAGCGTAAACCAATGTTAAAGATTTCATTCAAAGTCGATGGTAAAGAAGTAAAAGTAAACTCCGTAGGTAATGCGTTAAGGCAAAGCATTTTTAACTCAATCGAAGAACAAGTAAGAGAAACTGTCGGAATCCTTTCTTGCCCTATACATAAGGAGTCGCCCCAAATAATTATTCATGGTGATGATTTAGAAGACCTAAAGCTTGAATTTGCAGGTTGTTGCGATGAGCTGTTGTCAATCGTCTCAGAAAAGTTTTCAGGTTAACCTCATATGGACATATTGAGTACAGGGGTCGGATTTTTAATCGGTACTGCAACAGGTGCTTGTGGCAATTATTTTGCAGCTAAATACACAGATAACAGAAAACTCAAAGAACATCGAGTTAACCAAAACGAAGTTTTTAAAAGTCTTTGCATAGACCACCCGACACTCTTGAAGGAAATGAAGACAGACTTAGAAGACCCTAAAGAGGTTTTTCAGCGTGACTTTTCCGTTGCCAGCAAAAAGTATTCCTATGGTGGCTTTCATGAGGGTTACATCTACTATGAAGAAGAGCATAACGAGTTAATCAATATCCTCAAATTAATGTCGAGTAAAAACTGTATTGTTAGACTTTCGAGTGCCGGAGGTTCAGGTACAGCTCCAAGATACAGATTTAGCGAATGGTTCTCAGAACAACTATTAAATTGGAAAGCAACTTAAGAACAAGCTTACAGGTCCAAAATATCAGAAAATTGTTTGAGGTCTTTTCAATAAGGAGTCCTTAGCTTATTTCCCCCGTCCCCTTCTAGTTTTGGCTTAGAGGACATTTATTTTGTTTACCGTCCTTGCAGAACTAGAGTTCTTGTAGGTATGTCTCAAGTACCACTACGGCTCAAAAAACCATCGTTAGATGAATCCACCATAAGAGATTGTTAGCTGTTATCAACTAATTATCCATTGCCATTAATAATACTAAAGAACTGTTATTAGCACTATCTTCTCGATTTAAAAGCCCAACAATATGAGGTGCTGTTATTCAAGGGATAAAATTGGTGTGGACCCACCCATATTAATGGGTAGATACCCTAAAAGACCTAGCCCCAGATTTGAGAAGAACCAAAAGTCTGGTAACTAACCAGAAACTTCTGTCATCATATTGTCCAGCATTGCCGCAACTGCACTCGCATGCTTCGATTGGAAGATGATGCCATCAGCTATAGCACGAGGGTCATGACAAGAGGTCGTCACCATCATAAGCCCTGTGCAGCCACCCGAATAACCTCTAAGTCATCAGAGCAGTCGGCCTCTATCGACTTGATCCCGCCTTGAATACTAAAAGGGGCTTACTGCCTGCGAAAAACCACAAAAAAAGATTAGTTAATCCCTGGCTAGTAGACTAGTAGAGAAAGAATAGCCACACTTTCACAAAAGAACACCTAACATAGCTTCCCCAAAAATAAAGCCCACTTTTACCGCGGACTTTATCGTTTCAAAAAACGAAGAACCCATCTTAAAAAAGGACCCCCCAAAAGCTAACCCCAACAAGGTACGCAATTGAAATAGCCAAAAGACTAGTTTTAGCGCCACTAAACTCTCTTTTTTCTATTTTTTCTATTTTTTTTACATCTACATTTTGTCCTTCGCCTGAAATTTTATTTTTCGTGATTGTTTCTACTGAAAACTCGATAGCCTCACCAGTTAGCATCGTTATCACTACGGTATCACCGATATTAATTTGATTCGCAATTGGAACATCACTATTGGGCTGTACGTCGTTTAATGATGTACAGCCAGAAAAGGCCAGTGTGTTTAATAAAAAAATAACTATTATAATTTTATTCATAAATATCCCCTTTATTAATGACGTTTTAATTTCTAAGGTTCGTAACAGCCACTGGTACTTCCACCGGGGCCCGCACAAGGGTTAATCCAATCCCCTGTCGCATAAACCGGTTCGTTACCATAATCAAACTTATATTCATTCGAGATATCAATGACGGCTCTATTCTTATAGTAATAACGATACTTTGAGCCTTCGTAATAACGTTCATCCCATTCAGATAAGCTGATTGAAATATACTCCCCAGGATTAATTCCTTTTATCGCATCCTTTATTTCAAGGCCTATATCGATACCATCTACAATCCAAGTTTGCGGAAGAATTACGTTATCAAAAGCCTTTACGTAATACTCATTATCGTTGAGTTCATTGATAGCTTCATCTACAGCATCTTGTACCGAATCCGGGAAGAAAATATATTGTAATACATCTAAAGTTTCAGCCACTATACTGTTTATAATGCCATTACCGTCAATGTCTATATCCACCTGCAAATTGCCAATATCTCGAAGATTGTAAACCCTTCCAGTACTCACGTTATAGTCGGCAGCAAACCTGAGAGTAGATGTATCAACATCTCCATATAGAGTGATCCCAAGCCAATCAACCTTTACTTCTGCATCGAATGTAAAGCCGCTAAGCTCAACGGTAACTACACCATTACTTTGTGTGATTATCTTCGTATTTAAAGGTCCTATTAATTGAGCTCTTTTTAATTCTCTAAACCTTAGAGTGGGGGTATCATTAATCTCTTCTCTAGCTTCTGCCTCAACTACCTCAAATAATTTATTATTAATGGTGCTAAGTATTTCTTTCACTTCATCATGGATCGGCTTTCCCATACTGGTGCTATCAACAATAATATCTCTCCAATTATTATTATGTTTGTAGCCAATCGTTGTTAAGTGCTTTGTTTGACTTACATAGGTAGGGTAATAAGCAAACACCGTAGAGGTATTGAATATAAAGATAAGGATAATAATTTTTTTGAGCATTGGAATGTCCTTTTACTTAAGAACCTAAGATAGAACGTGATGCAAAAGCCATTACTGCTTAAGCATCAGCGCACTTAAAGCAAGCTATTGCACACATTTACGTTTTCAGTTATAGCATTACTCTCTACAGCATCTAAGTTGCCTTTATTCAAACTGGTCACCCAGATGCTGCAAGCATTAGTCAAGCTTGAATAGCCACTAGATTAAAAACGACCTGTAAGCGTAATACCCAGGTCCACACCGTCAATATCTTCATTTATGATTTTTGAAACAGAAACATTAGCCGAAAAATCATCGGAAATACGCCACCAATACGCGGTTCTTAGGTCGAAATCACCGTTATCAGCATCACGCGTATAGCCTGAGCCAACTGACCATGAGTTAGATACGTACCAGTCAGCACCTAAAATGTAGTAGTTTTCAGAATCCGCATGCAACCAGTTAGCCGACAAATCAATACCGGGCGTTGAGTCTAACGCTAAATATCGACGAATGGCTAAGCCGTAGCGTTCTTCAGCATTGTCAGCTGTGCCATCATCAAAAAAAGCTGACAATGAGGTGTTCTCATTAACATAATAACCTAACTCAATACCGTAGGTGTTGAAGTCAACATTACCAATACCAGTACGTTGGTAATTTAGTCCCACAAACCAATTGGAATCGAAAACATAAGTGCCATCAACACCGACGGTGTTAATGTCAAACACGTCAAAATCTGAATAGATTGCACCGATATTCGACTCTTGGGAAAGAAACCCGTTGAGTGCATAAGGGCTGGAGTTTTGCTCAACAGGACTTGCATAATATCGGTAGCTAACACCGAGAATGCCGTCACTTATTTCATCTGAATTGGTAAGGTAACCAACGGTAGCTTCATGTTGAAAAGCGTTATCCTCAGCGGCCATTGCATTTACGCTTAATAAGGCTATTGCCAATGTGGTAGGGGGAAATAATTTCATATCTGTCCTTGATATATTACGTTATTAGCTGACTAAAGTTGAGCTAACTAAAAAGTATTGAACCGTACGTACTAGTTGACTCTATCTATGGTCAAACAAGGTGTTCGGTAAAGCAATATAAACATAACTAATCGACATTGTGAATATAAAAACCATACAAAAACAACATGTTAAGCAGATGTTACGCTTATAGTATGAGGGCTGTTAATGCTGAAAGGCTGTTATAGCTTGACCTAATGTAAAATATGAAGGCAGTGTTACTCGATAGTTTTCTATGAAAATAAACTAAATGTAAAAAAAACCAACAAACGTTACAGTCAAATAAGACTAATGTTGGTGATATAGGCTTATTCCCCGCATATTTAAAAATCTGAAACCATTTTATTCACGCAACGGGAGCCTTTAATAATGCTTTGTCTCTGAGCGACTTGAACGGCATCACCAATTACTCTAGTGAGCATTCTTTATTTATTACGCATACATTCTACTTGTAGCACTGCTTTTGGTATTCCTGATTGCCACAGCTTGCGAAATAACCGTTATCAACGGCTAAATGGAAATGAGTCACGACCTACTCGCGTTTAGACCAGTAAAAGTAACTCACTTTGATGTAAACGATTAGACTTTATTGCAGGATAATTTTGTTCATATATGGCGTAAAGTGAGCCTCAGCAGTATCTTCCACATGTGCAGACTACAGGTCATTGGAACCACTTTGAGAAGATGTTAACTCGTTTGTGTCCGTGAGACCTGAAGTCGTATGAAGCGCTGTTCAGCGCGAAGAAGAGTAAATCATCTGTATCATCAAATGACCCTATGGCTCTGGATAAAGTAGCGAGCCAGACAATGTGAAAGATATCTAAAATCCGATGAGTAATCATCACCATTAGTATGCGTCACATTACATGGTGCGTCATCAAAGCATCTCACTCATGACTTGTTATCTTCACTTAAATGGTAAAGGTGTCCTTGCTGAATGAGCCCTCCTATATCAGTTAAGGCATCTTTTTGGGATATTCTTTCTACACCTTCAAAGATTATTATAGATGAGTGTGATTTCGCTATATCAATTAGGTTGCGAGCCATAGAAACTTGCCGCTCACTATTTTCAATATCCGTAACGAACAACCTGTCAATTTTAACGAATCGAGGTGATATGGAGTCTAGAAGACTAATGTTATTATTTCCTACACCAAAGTCATCAATCGCAATGTCGTAGCCAAGCAATTGAATTTTAATTATTCTATCAATAACTTGACTTGTATATTCAACGCCAGAATTTTCAGTTAACTCAAAGACTATGTTGTCACTAGCTGTCTGAGAAAGAAGCTTGTAAAGCTGATTAAACCCTTCTCCATCTAAGCATGTCGGGCATAAGTTGACTCCGATCTTAACATTGTAATGATTTTTTTTGGCTATCATGTTGATAATTATAATAGTATGAAAGATTAGTAGGTTGCATCCCCTTAGATTATTAATGACCGACTGTACATTGCCTCCCTTAAACCGACTAAGAGCCTCTAAATATATAAATGATTTGTACCTAGTGTCTACCACTGGTACCAAATCAATAGAAAAATTAATGTATGACTTGATATATATTGTAGTGCTAATCAAGACTTTATGATTTATCATTGCAAATATTAAAATAGTAAAAACAAGCAGTTCAGTGAGTAACCACTCACTATACAACGAAATCATTATTCCGCTTTCAAGAGTATAACTGAACACTTTTGTGGAATTATTTTTGCCAACAGAAAGTGGCGCCATCCCAGGGACTCTTGACTCGACTTTGTCGATAAAAGGGCCAATTATAAGATTTGAATATCTAGTTTTAATAATATTTTTTGGCAATCTAACTTTGACATCCTTCTTATTAAGTTCAATATTTACATAAACAAAGCTATCAAAATTTGTTGACCAGTCACGATATTCATCAGTTCCATGCTTAAGGTCCTGAACAGTATCACGAGAAATTAGACACACGGTTTCTTTATTATCGATACTAATAGAGTCTATGGTAATACTTTCGCTAAGGATGTCGCGCAGTAACTGGTTATTAGAACATTCACTGTAATTTATTGAAGTATTTATTATGCTTTCTTTGATGTTTTTACTGAAGTAACTGGCATTACTTAAAATATTAACACTTTGTAAGCTGTAGATAAATAACAACACGCCTGATGCTACAACAAATGATTTAGTTGCAGATATAAAAATACTTTTGTGAAAAAAACTAAAAAGAACAAGTAGCATCCCAACCAATGGAGGTTGGGATGAACTTATTTTACTAGCCAACTCAGCAGGGGACATGTTTTTAGATTTAACTTTTTTAAGGTTTATATAGTAACCATTATTGTGAATATTTTTAATTATACTTCCATCGTTTTCAATTACAATAAAACTAACGTTGCCAAGTAAATACTTATATTTTTTTCGTATAGAAGCTAGCGTATTTTTAACAAAATTGAAGCGGATTTCATTTTGGCTTGTTACTTGAGAAAACTCCTTATCAATGTTCCTTATTGACACAGGATCGTACGGATTACCAAATTGATGAATAATCCTCAATACATTATACTCTTCACTAGACAGCGAAACAAAGGAAACACCTTTGCCTTCGGTGTTAAATAATTGTATTGAATCTTGATCAATTCCAACTGTAAATTTCACATTGTTGATAGAAGTTATTTCGTAATACATGTTCGTTCTCTTGTTACAATAAAGCTATAAAACAATTTAGGTACTATATTATATTAACACCCAAATTTTTTCCGTTCTAGAGTTAATCATATCGTAACTAGGAATAACCAAAGTTCACAGGTTTTGCGTTTCTAAGTTAACCTACGTCCAAATCTAGGCGTAAGATGGTTGATGCTGCGAGTAAAATGCATAGAATTAGTCAGAACGCCTCACATCCAGGCAGTTGATAACTGGTGTTATTTTAGTCAATAAGGGCAGCTGCTATTGCCATCACAGATTGATTTTGCCCTCTACACCTCTTGATCGTACTTTATATATCTCAAATTCAAATTAATTTTGTGCTATACCAGTTTTTATCGATTCGTGACAGTAGAAGTTCTAGCTCTTGTTTACGGGTAAGGTATTCGGCTTGATTGAAGTGCTTTAAGTCGAGTATTTTAATAGTGTAATCGAAAAACATGATAGGGAAGTGCAAAGTCATCGGCATCTGTGTCGGGAATGGAAATCTGATCAGAAGTAATAGCAATAAAGTGCTGTTTATCTTAAAAAGTCCTAACTTATCCAAGTTAGGACTTTAGTCGTTGGGTGTAGTTAGGTTTAATAGAGACATTAATTGAAATCGCTAACCTTCTGGCTTAATTAAGTAATTAAGTTTTACGATGTAACGGCTGTCTTGGTTATAGGATTATTTATTATAATGTAGCCATCCAAACAGTGTTGGCAGTTAGAGATGCATTCAGTATGGTGGTTTTAAGCATTTAAAGGTTTCACAAACACCGTGTTCAAGTTTATGAATGCATAAGGGAACTAACAGGGGTATGGCTGTATGAAGTTTGTTGTTTGAATGAAAATAATAATTGTTAGTGAGTATGACCTTATAGCGAGCTGTCAAAAAAAAGTATTTCTAGATATCCTCGGAACAGATCGAGTGAATGTTGTAAGGTTAAGTCATAGTCAATTGAGGCATTCTCAATCAACATTGTTACTAGAAAGTGCTGATGTTATTTTTTATGATATGGACTCAACTACAAAGTCTGCAGTGCAACAATTTGAGGCAATGATTTTTTTAATAGAAAATATATGTGCAGGCCAGTCATCTTCATTATTATTGACATCAACAGAACAACAGTTGAAAGGATTGCCTATAATACCTATAACAGATGATTCATTAATATTAAAACCTTTCTCCCTTCTTACGCTAAAGCAATTTATAAAAGAGAAGACTGTGAACATATTAAATAAAAGTAACGCCAGAGATGCTGAGCAAATATAGGTTCAGTAGTTGGTAACCCTAGTTTTGTAGACACTTCATAGAGTTCAGTGGACTGTCCTGAGTCTTATGGGCTAAAAATGCTGAATAACACATTTTAATCACATTAAGAAAGGTAATTCTAATGTTTATCTCCACCCTACAATTTGACTTTGTTTCTAAGTGATAATGGGTCTGTAGTGATTTATTAGAGCGGGGCCGATGGTGCGGCATTAGAAACTGCCAATTCTCGTCTTTGGTTATCCGGATATTTGCTGTGTATAATAGAAGTATTATCGGTAAAATATCTGCTTAACATCCTAGAGTTAAGCCACCGTAAAGTTAACGGAAAGAGAGTTCAGCCTCAATGCTTAAACTGGTATTTATGTGAAGAAGCGGAGCCTTCTCTTGTCGGTATTAAACTTTGACCCATGATTAAGCTAAGTCAGATAAACTTAACATAAAATATTTACTTAGTGGGACCAATGTTATTCTTTAGCGCTATAGTTGTATTAGAGTCCGCTCCCTCTATTCTTAATGAGACATCTCATTTTGCGACAGAACCTTTTTAGTACCAAGGGGCTGTATATAAAATGTCGAACAAGCAATTATTTCAATAGAATACTATAGTTATATTTTTTAGTCCCTGTGTAGAGGAAAGGACAATCAGCAACTTAAAGCGTAACATTATCTGGCTTATATTCATTACCATTGCTAGCTTTGCTATAACACAGTTTTCAGCAACTCGGCTGTCCCTTGCAGTGGTTAATTTTTGGATGGAACGAGATTCAGCACAATACATAGCTAGAAAAAAACTCAACTTCGCGCGTGTAAACCAGCTCCTTTCGGGTTTAGTGTTGTCTAACAACTGCTCTAATGATGTCCGCCAAGCTTTAAGAAAAATTGATTATTCTGAGCCTGAACTCAAGTTTGTAGGTGTGGTGCTTGATAAGCAAACCTTATGTACAAGTAATGGTATTGTTTCTCATAATTCTAAACTAAACCCGACTACATATCCTTTGATACGCTACGTTTCAGAAGTAACAGGTCAGGAAGAAATTGCAATCATGATAAAAGGAACTAGCAACAAGTATATTGTTTTTTTGAATAAAGTAAGACTAAGAGACTATTTCTCTTTTAATTGCCAGTCATGTATGTCCTATCAGCTCAAGCTTATAGACGAAGCACCTCCTCTTCGACAAGATTCAACATGGTTTGTTATTGAGCATGACTATGGCCTGGCCAGAGGTTATATCATTGTTTCTAACGAACTAAAATCGCAGGTTAATAAAGAGTACTTCTGGATTTATTTTTTGATATATTTCGTGATTTTCAGCTTATGTATCACTACTTATAACTTATTTCGCAATAGAAGCCAGAGTGTTGAAGCGCTATTGATTCAAGCCGCTAACAAACAGCAATTCATTCCTTTTTATCAACCTATTGTCAGTCCTGAAGGGGAGCTTAAGGGCGTTGAAGCATTAATGCGATGGAAAGATAACTCAGGAGCAATACTCACTCCCAACATGTTTATTAATTCCGCCGAAAGATTGGGGGTGATTGATAAAATGACATTAGGAATGATTCAAAAAGCCAAAGACGATTTTACTCACCATAGCCAAAGCACTCATCAATTATCTCCCTCGTTTTTTTGTGCTTTTAATCTCACAGCATCACAAATCGAAAGTAATGAATTTATTGATAAACTGTTGTTAATCTTTACTGGATACCAAGGGTTTGTTGCAGCGTTCGAGATAACAGAACGTCAAAAGTTTAATGATGAAGAAGCCGCTAAGCATAACCTAGGACGACTTCAATCATGTGGATATCAAATTAAACTAGACGATGCTGGTACCGGTTATGGTGGGTTTAACTACTTCCTTCACTTTAATATTGATAGCATCAAAATAGACAAAATGTTCATCGATATTATCGGCCAAGCGGATTTAAAAATTAGCGTCCTTAATGCCATCATTGATATGGCAAAATCACTTGAGCTAACCATAATTGCAGAAGGTGTTGAGACTCAAGCTCAGGTCGACTTCTTATCAGAGAAAGGTGTCGATTTACTGCAAGGTTATTATTTTTCTAAACCTGTACCTTATGACCAACTAAATATGGGGGGCAAAGACTAAACCACCCTTGTTAAGTTCTGCAGGACTAGTGATGGGACTCTACTGGCTTAATGTAGCCTTTGTTGCCCATAATCTCTTGGCCTTAAATAGTTACAGCTTTTAATCTTATCAAGCAGCTCTACTGCGAAGCATAATGCTTCCATCAGTATCTTCAAGCAGCTCTACTGCGAAGCATAATGCTTCCATCAGTATCTATCAGGTATACAGGGAGGTATAAGCCTAAGGTCACCAGTCAATTTAATCATAGCTTTAAACACCTGACGATTTACTTGCTCAGTGTGTGGTGACCAAGCACCTTGTTCCAATTTCTCTTGGCAAAACTCTTCTATAACTTGGGTTAGACCGGGGGATTTATGAGGAGTATCGACTATATTAGTAGTAATAGTAGAATCAATGACTTGGACATCAGCATTATCATCGGCAACACTTCTTAATTGAGTCAGCACTTTCCATGACTTACGTGCAGCTTCCAATCTATCTTTGGTAGCTAATGACTTTCTAATTTCGCGCTTACCTAGAATTGAGCGTTGCTCTTCAGGTACGACTATTCGCGCATACCAGATGCCATGACGAGATTGGAACAAATAAGGGGATGAAACAGATTTACTTTTACTCATAGAGTGTACCACCAAGTGTATCACCTGAGGTTATTCTGAGCTAAGCTTTGATTTACAGGGATTAGTGTAATAAAAGAATGGTTTACTGGGAGATTGGAGGTTTCCCCAGAGCCACACCTCGGCACATGAGTCACTTGCTGCGGTTGCTCCCTTCCAGGTCTGGCCGAGTTCACAAGTTATCATTGCGAGGGGACCCTAGGGTCACCATTGATTTCGTTGAGAGCAGATACTCTCAAGAACGGCAGCATTATCTACTATGAATGCATTCCAATCAAGTCATTATCGCATTAGAAGCCTGAGTATTGGTTCAATTGCTGTTTCTATAAACAAAAGCCCTCATTTGAGGGCCTATTTGTGCTTTATCTACCTACATAAATTCAAAACACACTTGCTTACAGGCTAAGAACGGCTTTATTTTGTTCAATTAGCTTGTCACCAATGCCCTTTACATTCGACAATTGATTAATCGAATCAAATTTCCCATGTGTTTTCCGATAATCAACAATCGCTTTAGCTTTTGAATCGCCAATGCCCCGCAATAACGATAACTGCTCAACACTAGCTGAATTGATATTCACAACTTGAATATGATCTTGAGTACTCTGAGTAACACTCTCTGGCTCTACTTTTTCGATTGCCGCCTGAACAGCAGGTAAAAACATTAAGTTTGATAGCAATAAAACGGATAGTAGTTTTTTATACATGATTTATTTCCTTATGTGATCCTTTAGGTTGTAGCCTTCATCCCTTTCCTTAGCTACCTGCAAAATGTAGATCACAGCCACGATATTAGCCAATAGGAGACCAACATCTCACGCTAAAGTTCTACGGCGCGATCTTGATCACAGAATCTGCACGACACTAAACTTTCAATTTAGTCACCGAGCTATTTGATAAGGTTAACTTTGATAGATTATTTCGTAAGCAGCAGACGTTTATAGCCGTTCAACATCAAATATATAATCACTATCGCGAACTACATCACCTAAATAGCAGTACGATTCTGTCATGGAGTTACAGCCGGAGTTATTTTGAAGTTAATCGTTACTCATCTAGAGTGTTGTCATCGACCATAATAATGGACATTAAAATGTCAATAGACTCTACTGAAGTTCCCAACAAGATCAGCGGTAAAATAACCGGACAGCAAAAGAATCTGTTAATACTGGCCGCTGATATTATATTACTGCTGCTAATGTATAATTTTCTTCCATTTGAACAAGGAGTTAATACAGGTCTTGCACTATTGACCTTCGCGGCGATATTGTGGCTGACAGAAGCTATCCATATCAGTATTACAGCCATTATGATCCCGATCCTCGCGGTACTTTTTGGGGTATTTGAAACCAAAGCTGCGATGAGTCATTTTGCCAACCCCATTATTTACCTTTTCTTTGGTGGTTTTGTTTTAGCTGCCGCTTTGAATCATCAAGGAATTGATAAGTTAATAGCCCAGAAGGTATTAACGGCATCAAAAGGACGCTTATCTGTAGCCTGTGTCATGCTATTTGGGATCACTGCGGGGCTATCTATGTGGATTAGTAACACCGCAACCACTGCAATGATGTTACCGCTAGCACTGGGGATTTTGCATCAAATAGATATCAAAAAACACAGAAGTACTTACTTGTTCTTGCTTCTCGGTATTGCCTATTCAGCAAACATTGGTGGTATTGGTACGCTGGTAGGTAGCCCCCCAAACGCGATAGCGGCTGCGCAAGTTGGCTTATCATTTAGTGACTGGCTTGAGTTCGGGCTTATTACGGTGGCGATTATGTTACCGCTGATGTTAGTGGGTCTTTACTTATATTTAAAACCCGACCTATCTATGATTTGTGAGATAAAAACTGAAAAGCAATCACTCACCTTCCAAGGTAAATTGACTTTATTAATTTTCATCACCACAGTCTGCTGCTGGATTTTCAGTAAACCTATTTCACAAGCTCTTGGGGGCATTGGCCAGTTCGATACTGTCGTCGCACTCACTGCCGTTGTCACTCTTGCAGGTCTTGGCTTAGTGAAGTGGAAGAAGATAGAAACAACCACTGATTGGGGGGTATTGATATTGTTTGGCGGTGGTTTGACGCTAAGTGCAGTGCTTAAGGAAACGGGTACCAGTGTTTTCCTAGCCCATTGGGTAACCGATATATTCGGTAATACGCACATGGCATTGTTTACCTTTGCCGTTATCGCCTTTGTTGTCATGCTAACCGAGTTTGCCAGTAATACTGCCAGCGCAGCGCTATTGGTGCCAGTGTTTGCAGCTATCGCTGAAGCACTTGGCCTATCACCGGTAATGCTGTCTGTACTGATTGGTATCGCTGCCTCTTGTGCATTTATGCTTCCTGTTGCGACCCCCCCCAATGCCATCGTGTATGGCTCTGGTTATATTAAACAGTCAGAGATGATGCGAGCAGGCGTTATCATAAACTTTATCAGTATGTTTGCGCTTTATATCATTGCGCACACTTTCTGGAATATCTAACGCTACACATCGTCCCACTATAACGGTGATGTTCAATTGTAAATAAACAAAAAGCGCTGTAAGTGTTTGCTCACAGCGCTTTTATATTGTCCAAAAAATCTAAATTATAAAGCCGCTAAACCTTCGTCTAACGCCGTTATAATATCTTCTACCGCTTCTAAGCCTACTGAGATCCTCAGTAAATTGTCAGTGATGCCGGCTTTGGCTCTCTGCTCTTCGGTATAGGGGGAATGAGTCATTGAGGCTGGATGCTGGATAAGCGACTCTGCATCCCCCAAACTGACTGCAATCGAAAACAGTTCCAATTGATTAATAAAGCCGATGGATGTTTGTAAATCAGCGTCCAGCTCAAACGCTATCACCCCGCCAGCGCGCTTCATTTGACGGCCTATTAATGCATTACCGCGATGGCTCTTCAATCCTGGATAATACACTTTGGAGACTTTAGGATGGTCTTCCAAAAATTGAGCAACAACCTCTGCACTATCACAATGTCGGTTAATTCTAACATCCAGGGTTTTAAGCCCTCTTAAAATAAGCCAAGCATCATGAGGAGAGATCACGCCACCAATGTCTTTGAGTACTTCATACTTAATGACATCCATTTGCGCACTACTGGCACACACAATACCGGCGATAACGTCACCATGACCATTTAAGTATTTGGTGGCACTGTGGATCACAATATCAATACCGTGCTTAATAGGTTGCTGCAGTAACGGGGTCATAAAGGTGTTATCGACAACACTGACTAAATGGTACTGTTTGGCAATACGAGCTATAGCATCCAAATCGAACACCTCAAGATGAGGGTTAACTGGCGTCTCACAAAAAATAACTTTGGTATTCGGTTTAATTGCCGCTTCAATCTCCGCTAGGTTACAAAAATCGACCAGGGTCACTTCGATACCGAACTTTTTCAGCTGCGAATTCATCAGCGCAAACGTACAACCATAGACTGCATTTGAGGCAACAAGGTGATCGCCCATTTGAAGGTTGGCTAATAGTGCAGCGGAGACGGCAGCCATACCCGATGCTGTTGCAGCGGCGCAATCACTGCCTTCAAGCACTGCAATTTTACGCTCTAACTCTGCGGTAGTAGGATTACCTAAGCGCGTATAAATATAACCCGCTTCTTCACCCGCAAACCTCGCACCACCCTGCTCTGCACTATCAAATACAAAAGTCGCACTTTGACACAAAGGTGATACCAGTGCGCCAGATTCATTTGGCTCTCGTCCAGCATGGATAACTTGTGTTGCCAATTGCCAACTATCTCGCATATCTCTTTCCCTATTTCATGCTTGTGACACAGACGCAATAAAATAATAGTTGTTGTTGTTTTCGTCTGTATAGGGCCAACCAATTCAGAAATTCAAATTTGAAACGACATAGTTGGCAACGATGTACTCGCCATGACCAGCCCATTTTATTGGGTCTCAAGATACAAGTCTTAGCGGGGATATGGTTAAGACAATTACCTTGAACTAGTCCAAGGTAATTACAAAATATTTAGAAAAGATTTATAAGATATTGCTTGTAAAATAAATGTTACGTGCTGAGTTTGTAAGGCAAATAGGCATCAACGAATAGATTGTACAAGGTCATTTATTTGCCGGATACGGTTTGCTTTTCCGCTTTACTCGTTTTAGTGAGCACCATTGAAGTGAGCTCTTTTAGATCTAATAACAGCTCTTTATGGATCCCTTTTAGCGTCGGTTTCGATTGTTGATTAAACTCAAGTGGTCGACACAACGCCATGGCTTGATAGCCTAATCGGGCGGTCAGTAACCCACCGCCAAGGCCTTGTCCTAGTCGAGCAGACACCTTACCGGACATCTCAACAGACAATAGCTGAGTCCCTAAATCTGTCACTATCTCACTGGTACCTGCGTAAATAATATTACTGATAATGCCACGGATCAGTTTAACCCGACTCCAATAGCCAAGCTCGATCCCGTAGCACTTAGCTAACTGATTAATCATACTTTGATTACGCCACAGAATAATCGCCATATCAAGCACCGCCAAAGGACTTGCTGCGAGCAGTAAAGCGGACTCCTGCGCAAAACGTCTAACGATTTTCTTTGCCACTATATCTCGCTCGGTTAATACGGTCGCTTCGAATAATGTCAGCTTTTCAGCATCATTATGCTCAACACTCACCTGTTGCAAGTAGCGTTCATTTTGTATATTTTTAGGCAACTGGCTTAGCAACTTGTCAATAAATGGATCAGCCTCCCCCATCTGCATACTGCTGAGCAGTCGCATGCCTATCGCCTGTGTGTCTTCGACATTTTTAAGCATTTTAAGCTTACGCCATTCCAGAAAACTTACTTTTACCGTCCAAGACACCACTAGCGTGACGACCAAAGCGTATAGCGAAAACAACCACGAACTTTGGATAAAAGCATCATATAGACCCAACACGGTTTCAACGACAGCAATCAGTAGCACACCCAATAAACACGCTTTGCCTAACCAAGCACGTTTACCCGATTTTTTCGACGACAAGTCGCTCTTAAGCGTCGCAACATGGTTAAATTTCTCATCCAATTTAGTCTCAAATTGCTGTTCAGAAAGCGCTTCAATTTCGACAAAGTCGTCATCAGCAGAGAATGTCGCAGAAGGCGCGATTATTGCTTCTCTATCGTCTTCAATATGGTCAAAACGTTGTTGTTTCTTTATTGAAATATTATCAGTAGCCATAAGAAATCACTTTAATTTGTCACCGACTAAGTACTGCAATACATGGTCGAGGCGAATATGGTCAAAATCGGCATTGTTGAGTTGTTTATCAACCGCGGCTCTGGGGGCAAAACTGACAAAATCAAACCCTTGATCCTGCCAGAAACCTGCAGAGGGTAACGCCTTAGGCACCTCTCCAGGGAATAAGGTGACCGGCTCATGACTTGCAAGGTCTAAGCCTTTTACCACCTCGATGTCACGGCCATTTTGTTTCACCATGCCATGAGTCGTCGACTTTATTGCACTGATTGCCATCGTCTCGACCTCACAGCCTTCGAACTTAGCCTGCTGCTGACTTTGATGTACCAGTTGGCTTAGCAAAGAGAGAACATGACCTTGTTGATCTCGTGTGACATGGTCAACTTTACTCGCAGCAAAAAGGAGCTTGTCTATTTTTGGCGAAAATAAACGTTTTAATAAACTAGATTGACCAAATTGAAAACTTTCCATCACAGCCTGAAGTGCGGTTTTCATATCTTCAAACTGCTCTTTTCCACGGTTTAATGGGGTAAAGCAGTCGACTAACACCAACTGACGATCGAATTTGGCAAAATAATCATGGTAAAAAGGCTTCACTACACGCGATATATACTCTGAGTATCGCTGCTTTAACGTATGGTAAAAGCTGTTTGAAGCACTTTTATCGAGTATCACGAACTGCTCTTCCGTCACATTGATTAAGGGGAAAAGTGCCAGCACAGGTGTTCCAGCAAGTTCGCCGGGTAACAATAACCGCCCTGGTTGGGCATAGTAAAATCCATGCTGTTCAACACAATCTTGCAGCAATAATTGATAGCAATCGGTAATTTGCTGCAACTTTGCTTCATCTGCCGTTGCCGCAAGGTCAATACTATTAATCGCTTGAGTAAACCCAGTGTAATAACTTGAATGCTTGAATACTGAAGTACGTGCTACCTGCGATACAGACCACTGCTGGAAGCTTTGCTTAAGCATTGGCAGGTCAAGTAGCCACTCGCCGGGGTAGTCAACAATGTCGAGATAAAGCGTGGCACTATCAGTAAATTTTGACAATAAGCCCTTCGCTGGACGATAGCGTATCGCAAGTCTTAATTCACTGATATTACGCGTTGATGTTGGCCATGATGACGGCTCTGTGAGAATGGCATTAACTGCCCCTTCATAATTAAAACTCGGAATAGTCAAATTAGGTTGCAGATCTCGCTTCACGCCGTAAAGGCGACTCTCTCTCGCCACTTGCCATAGCGGCAACAGTGTATTGCCCTCAATGACGCCAGAATGCAGCAGTTGATTAACCAGACCTGTGATAAAAGCCGTTTTACCTGCGCCAGCAAGGCCAGTAACAGCAAGACGTAGATGCTTGTCTGTAGTACGAAGCGCTACGGCTTGGGTCTTTTTACCGAACTGTTTAAGAGAACGTTTGATACTTGCCATAGGCAGAAATTGAACCTGTTGAAGGGAGTTCTAGGGCAGTATACGTGTATATGCTGCCCTGGTTCGAACTATAGGTTATTGATTTGATCTTTAAGATCGTAGTTGTCAGATGTTACGTGTCGCTCTAAATTCTGTAATCTAATCTCTAGCGTTCTAAACTGAGTATTTACATCACTTAATGCCATCTTAGCGGGCTCACCGGATTGCCAAACCTTCTTCTTAACTTCAATGTCTTTGTGGTTAAGCTTATTTTTGTCAGTGCCCGGT
Organism: Shewanella sp. GutCb; assembly: GCF_002836135.1. NCBI lineage: Bacteria > Pseudomonadati > Pseudomonadota > Gammaproteobacteria > Alteromonadales > Shewanellaceae > Shewanella > Shewanella sp. GutCb. Next base: position 102,919 of record NZ_PJBL01000028.1, read on the forward strand.
TTGATGTCTAATATCATCCAAAGTAATACATAGATAATAAACACAATCCCTGTGCCGCCAAGTAAAAATATTGAGGCGGCAACCACTCTGACTAGCCATACTTCAAAATTAAAGTAATCTGCAATCCCTGCACATACACCAGCAATTTTACCTGTTTGAGGAATTCGATATAAAGTTCTGCTTTTGCCTTCACTCATTTCTACTTCCCCCTTTACTTTATGATTAAATTGAAATTATTTGCCTCGCTGGAAAAGTCTGATGATTTATTCATCTCGCCCCCTCCATTGTGGTGCCTCGCTGTCCAAGATGGCCTCAAGCGTCTCAATTCGTTGTGACATCTTGTCAGCCTTGCTTATGAGCTCATTTAATTGACCGAACTCTTCTTCAGTCAATCCTTGGCCAACCTGACGCTTACTTCTGTAGTGCAGTATTAGCCATATTGGCGCAACAATAATTAAGAAAATAATAATTGGTGCGATTAAAATTTCCGGGTTCATAAAACACCTCCAATCCGTTGTTATTTAGCTTTTGCTTTAGTCTTGCTAGCTTTCATTTTAGCTTTAAGCGCTTCGAGCTCATCATTAACAGAGTCTTCTGCTTCAAGTGCTGCAAACTCATCACTTAAGGTATTCTTTTTACCTAGGTCGTAAGCTTCAACTTGTGACTCTAACCCTTCAACTCGACGCTCATATTGCTCGAACTTACTCATCGCGTTATCAATTTTGCTTGAATCAAGCTGCTTTTTCACCTCAAGACGAGAAGAGGCAGTTTGCTTACGCATAATAATAGTTTTTTGACGTACTTTTGCATCAGCTAACTTTTCTTGTAGCTGACCAACTTCCTCTTTTAAACGAAGAATATGTTCCTCTACTACAACCAATTCTGCAGCCAAGCTTTCAGCAAGTTCATTCGCTTTTTGCTTTTCAATCAAAGCGGCTTTGGCAAGATCTTCACGATCTTTAGACAATGCCAGTTCAGCTTTACTTTCCCAGTCCTGTACTTGCTGCTGTACTTTAGCGACGCGGCGAATAATCTCTTTCTTTTCTGCAAGTACTTTTGCAGATGTAGAGCGAACCTCGACCAGCGTATCTTCCATCTCTTGGATGATCAGACGTACCATTTTTTCTGGATCTTCAGCCTTATCAAGTAATGCGCTGATGTTAGAATTTATGATGTCTGCAAAGCGTGAAAAAATTCCCATAATATTTACCTCTAATTAACGTTGGTTTCGATAAATACTATCCAGTATTCGTGCCAACTTTACATTTTAGCTATTATACAATGACTTAACCAAAAACTTAACTTTTACTTCCATTTATAAACAGGGCATCATATTATTATTTTCACCAATTATTAGCGTTAAAGACTAAAACTTACTGTGAGCAATCAATTTCAGCAAGACAATCTTATTGGACAATCTAATGCATTGTTAGAGGTCCTTGAACATATTTCGCAGGTAGCCCCTCTCTCTAAGCCTGTACTGATCATTGGTGAGCGTGGCACAGGCAAGGAGTTAATTGCCGAGCGTTTACATTACCTATCAAAGCGTTGGGATCAAAGCTTTGTTAAATTAAATTGCTCCTCATTAAGTGAGAACTTATTAGAGAGTGAACTATTTGGCCATGATGCAGGTGCATTTACTGGTGCCAATAAAAAACACGAAGGTCGATTTGAGCGTGCCAACGGCGGTACACTATTCCTAGATGAACTGGCCAATACCTCAGGCCTTATTCAGGAAAAGCTATTAAGAGTGATTGAATACGGCGAATTTGAACGTGTCGGTGGCAACAAAACCGTTCACACCGATGTTCGCTTAGTGTGTGCTGCCAATGAGGATTTACCCTCTTTAGCTGAAGCTGGGGAGTTTAGACCTGATTTACTAGACCGATTAGCATTTGATGTTATTACACTGCCGCCGTTACGTCATCGCCCAGACGATATCATGACGCTTGCAGAATATTTTGCCGTTGGCATGGCCAGGCAACTCAAGTTAGAGCTATTTGAAGGCTTTAGCCCCAGCGCAGTAAAGCAGTTAATGGAGTATCGCTGGCCAGGTAATATTCGAGAACTCAAGAACGTTGTTGAACGCAGCGTTTATCGCAACGCTGAATCAGGGACTGCAATCACTCATATCACTATTGATCCGTTTGCATCACCTTATCGTCCAACAACCCGGGTTAAAACCAAAGAGAGACAACAAATACACGATACGCCAGTAGCGAGCGTTGTCGCTGAGCCAGTTAAAACTGACACTATCAACTTCCCAATAGATTTTAAAATCCATTGCGAACAGAATGAAGTCAGTCTGCTAACACAAGCGTTAGAAGCTGGACAGTTTAACCAGAAAAAAACCGCTGAACTGCTTGGTTTAAGCTACCATCAACTTCGCGGGATCTTAAAGAAATACAACTTACTGGATAAATAATTGCTGTTAAGCTCTTGGCACTGTTAAAATGCCTATTAACGTTCAGATCATAAAATGATTGCTTAATGAAACAGCAGCTAAAGCGAATAGGTCTTGTAACCTGTTTATCGGTGATAAACTTGTTACTTGTTGCCTGTGGACCTCAAAAGATCCCCACAGGCTTAGTCTATTGCTCAGAAGGCAATCCTGAAAGCTTTAATCCGCAAACAGTGACATCGGGGACCACCATTGATGCCACCTCACAACAATTGTACGACACGCTCGTTGATTACGACCCAGTAACAAGCTCTATTGTCCCCGCTTTAGCCATATCTTGGCAAGGCAGTGACGATGGCCTGACTTATCGATTTAAACTCCGCAGCGGCGTCCAGTTTCACCACACAGATTATTTCACTCCAACCAGAGACTTTAATGCCGATGATGTTTTATTCTCTTTTAACCGCATTATTGATACCGAAAACCCTTACCATAGTGTTTCAGCAAACGGTTATCCGTTCTTTCAAAGTATTGGGTTAAGTCAAACGATTAAGCAGATTGAAAAAGTCGCTGAAGACGAAATTGTGTTTCATTTAAACGTTAGCGATGCCTCCTTTCTATCCAATCTCGCGACCGGTTTCTCGGTTATTTTGTCCAAAGAGTATGCCGATACACTGCTCGCGCAACATAATCCGGAGCAATTGGATAGCTCCCCCATTGGTACCGGACCTTTTAAACTGACAAAATATGTCAAGAATGAATATATTCGTTATCACCGAAATGAGCAGTTTTGGCGCAAACTTCCCGAATTTGAACATCTGGTTTTTGACATAACACCAAAAAGTACGGCCAGATTAACCAAGCTGATTACCGGCGACTGTAATGTGTCAGCGCTACCTAAAGCAGGTGAGCTTCCCGTTATCAAGCAGCATGATCACTTAGAGCTCGACACCCAACTCGGTTTTAACGTCGCTTTTTGGGCATTTAATACCCAAAAAGTCCCCTTTAACGATGTTAGAGTGAGAAAAGCACTCGCTTATGCCGTTGATAAACAAAATATTTTGCGAGCTGTATACCAAGAAACAGCTATTGAAGCTACTGGCATGTTACCACCACAATCTTGGGCTTATCGATACAACCGCAGTCATTATGATTACAACCCACAAAAAGCTAAAGCGTTACTAAAAGAAGCTGGCATCGAAAAACTCAATATTGATGTATGGGCAATGCCCGTTGCACGTATTTATAATCCTAATACATTAAAAACGGCAGAATTGATCCAGGCCGATTTAGCCAATATTGGCGTCAGTGTCAATATCGTGACCTACGACTGGAGTGTATTTAATCAAAAGCTTAATCGCAGGGATTATGATTCTGTGCTAATAGGCTGGAATGCCGATAATAGTGACCCTGATAACTTTTTCTCTCCCATATTAAGCTGTGATGCACAAAGTTCTTCGAGTAATCGAGCTCAATGGTGCAATCCAGAAATGGACGCAATATTGGCCAAAGCAAAAGCGACTACAATTAAGTCAGACCGAAAAAAACTCTATCAGCAAGCAGAAAAACTCTTTAATGAGCAGCTACCGATGTTACCTTTTGCCCATGCAACTAAGCTCACCTTCAAGCAAAAAAACATCAAACAAACCCAGCTCACTCCTTTTGGTGGGATTTCATTCGAGAACACTATGAAAATAGCCCCTGAGGACATGCACTAATGGGTCGTTATTTATTAAGAAGGCTTAACTTATTCCTCGCCACATCACTGGTCCTTATCGGTGTTTTATTCATTGCTACCAGCCATTTCCCCGTTGAACAACAATATGCGTTGACAGGAATAGCGTCTCCAACAGCAGAGCAACTCGCGTTGAGCCGCAGTGAATATAAGCTCGACAGTAATCAATTTCGTCAGTTTTTGGCCTATACAGAGCAAAGAGTTAGCGGCAACCTTGGTGTTTCTATTACATCACAAAAGCCCGTTATCGATGAATTGATTCAAGTCCTTCCTGCATCGTTCGAGCTTGCTATCGTAGCGGGTATATTGGCGATGTGTCTTGGGGTGCCTTTGGGGATTTTAGCGTCTCTGAGCAAGAACAAAATTACCCAGCACACTATTATGGCGATAACGCTTACCGGCTACTCTATCCCGGTATTTTGGCTAGGATTAACGTTATCACTCTGGTTTGGGGTCGAGCTGGGTTGGTTGCCTATTTCAGGCCGGATCAACTTGCTCTATGAGATTGAGCCAGTGACAGGCTTTATGCTGATAGACACCCTTTTATCTCAATCAATATACCGTATATCTGCATTTCTAGATGCGATGCAGCATATTGTGTTACCCGCAATCACACTGGCAGTATTGCCGTTCACGGTCGTGGTTAGAATCACCCGCTCAGCAATGCTCCATATTATGAATGAGCCTTACATACGTGCAGCTGAAGCTCGTGGACTACACACAGGGACCATAGTGTTACGCCACGCCCTGCCGAATGCCTTTATCCCTGTGCTAAAAAATATGGGATTAATGCTGGGAACATTCGCAAGTTACGCCATGATAGTCGAAGTCATCTTCTCCTGGCCGGGTGTCGGGAGTTGGTTAGTCTCAGGCATATATCAGCGCGACTACACGGTGATTCAAGGGGGAGTATTAAGCGTGGCATTAATTATTATCTTCTTCAGTATTTTCATTGAAGTATTACATAACGCCTTCAACCCAATCAGCAGGAAAGAAATCTATGCCGCGAATTAGCATATATCAGGAAGATGATATCCCCTCGCCTATGCGTAAGCTATGGCAAGCTTTTGCTGATAACCCTTTTGCATTAATGGGTCTATGGGCAGTCATTTGCTTATTGGGCTTGGCTATTTTTGGTCCTTGGATTGCGCCGTTTTCACCAGAGCAACAAGACCCTTTAGCATTACTTTTACCGCCGTCTTGGGATGCTAGCGGTACCGTTGAACACTTTTTAGGAACCGATGATTTAGGCCGAGATATTTTTAGCCGGCTGCTTCATGGGGCACACCTAACATTTGGCATGGCATTGGCGATAGTGACCGCCTCCCTTAGCGTCGGTTTTGTCATCGGCTCGATATCAGGCATGATGAAAGGTCTTAAATCTTCAATTTTGAGCCACCTGCTTGATGCATTATTGTCTATCCCGTCACTACTGATGGCAATTTTAGTTGTCGCCGTCATGGGGCCAGGATTGGGAAATGTATTTTGGGCAGTAGGGATAGCGCTAACGCCTCAATTTGTGCGAGCTATCCATCAAGCGGTTCATGAAGAGTTGCAAAAAGATTATGTAACGGCAGCTAAGCTTGATGGCGCAAATTCGATACAAATATTTTGGTACGTTATTATGCCCAATGTCTGGGAAACCGTGATTATTCAAATAACACTGGCGATATCAGCAGCCATTTTAGATATCGCGGCGCTAGGGTTTCTTAATCTCGGTGCACAAGCCCCTAGTCCTGAATGGGGGGCTATGGTGTCCCAAGGGCTCGATAACATACTGACAGCACCCTGGACTGTCACCATTCCCGGTGTTGCTATTTTGTGCAGCGTACTTGCCATTAACCTTGTCGGTGATGGATTAAGGTCGGCGCTATCGCCGATAAGAAACTAACAATATGCCTCTTCTTGATATTAGAAATCTCACCATCGAACTTGACACTCCTCGCGGCCGTGTCAAGGCCCTTGAACGAGTATGCTTAACCATCAACCCTGGCGAACTGCATGGTTTAGTTGGCGAGTCAGGCTCTGGACGCAGTTTGTTGGCAAGAGCCATATTAGGTGTTCCAGGTCACAATTGGACTGTCACTGCCGATCGCATGATGTGGGATGGACAGAACTTGATGGAGATGTCCTCTAAGCAGCGACGAAACTTGATGGGGAGTGAGATAGCAATGATATTTCAAGACCCAACAAGTAGTCTAGATCCTGCGATATCTGTCGGTAGCCAAATTATTGAGGCCATGCCCACCAATAAAAGTTTACCTTTTTGGAAGCGTGGCAGATTTAAGAAAAAAACCGCTGAGAAATGGCTACACAAAGTCGGCATTAAGAATACAGAAAAAGTCATGGAGAGTTATGCGTGGGAGCTGTCTGAAGGTGAATGTCAAAAAGTCATGATTGCCATGGCGGTTGCCAATCAACCTCGGTTGCTCATTGCTGACGAACCCACCGATTCGATGGAACTCAGCACTCAAGCACAGATCTTTAGATTACTGAGTAAGCTAAACCAATTGCAGAACGTCTCTATTTTGTTGATTAGTCATGAGCTCGATACTCTGGCAGGCTGGTGCGATCAATTGACCGTTCTTTATTGCGGTCAAGTTATGGAGTCGGGCCCGACGGCGGAACTGCTCAAGCGCCCCTTTCATCCATACACTGAAGCCTTGATCGATAACGCACCAGACTACTCAGGTGAATTAGCGCATAAATCAATGATGCAAACCTTGCCTGGTTCAGCGCCCGCATTGCAACACTTACCCATTGGCTGTCGACTCGGCCCACGCTGTCCGCAAGCGCAAAAAAAGTGCGTCAGTCAACCGAGTTTATGCCATAAGAAAGATCGCTATTTTGCGTGTCACTTCCCATACCACAATGAGTCTTGTAATGACGACACCTCTACTTAAAGTTACTAACCTAAGCAAAAGCTACTATGCTGGTTATAAGCGTTTCAAACGTCAATACAATCAAGCGTTATCACCTGTTTCATTTGAATTAAACACTGGTGAAACGCTCGCGATCGTCGGCGAAACAGGATCAGGCAAAAGCACGATAGCTCGCATTCTTGTGGGTGCGGAGATTAGAAGTGGCGGTGAGATTTTTTTTGAAGGTGAGTCATTAGAGAAACATGATTTAAAACAGCGCTGCCGTATGATCCGCATGATATTTCAAGATCCGAATACATCGTTAAATCCAAGATTAACAATTGGCGATCTACTCGATGAACCGCTTAAATTCAACACCGACCTAACAGAAAAAGAAAGGCGAGCCTTAGTTGTTGATAAGCTAAGAAAGGTCGGTTTATTGTCAGAGCATGTAGACTTCTATCCACACATGATATCTGAAGGGCAAAAACAGCGAGTTGCCGTTGCACGCGCGCTGATGCTTGACCCCAAAATTATCATTGCTGATGAAGCGCTCACCGCGCTCGATCTATCGGTACGAGCACAAATTCTAAATTTGTTACTTGAATTGCAGCAAGAGATGGGGCTTTCTTACATCTTCGTGTCCCATAATATGAATATTATTCGTCACGTTAGTGACAAAATAATGGTGTTAAAAAAAGGCCAACTCATTGAGAAAGCAACCACTGAGCAACTGTTTAATTCACCTCAACACGAATACACTCAGCGACTAATACAGGAGCAAAGTTTGTTTACTCGTAAAAAGTAAACTGCTCCAACCACTGACAAAAATGCTCAAATTAGCGAAAATTGAGTGTCATTTGATGTGAGTTTATTTATCCTAGATACAATTTTTTCAGAGAAATAGAAAATATGATTATCAAACCTAGAACGCGTGGCTTTATTTGTACAACGACTCACCCTGTTGGTTGTGAAGCCAATGTACTTGAACAGATCAACATTACTAAAGCTAAAAGCAAAATTGCTAATGGTCCTAAAAAGGTATTGGTTGTAGGTTCTTCAAGTGGTTATGGTCTTTCTTCTCGTATCACAGCAGCATTTGGCAGTGATGCAGCCACCTTAGGTGTATTTTTTGAAAAGCCAAGTTCAGAAACAAAACCAGGTACTGCTGGTTGGTATAACTCAGCCGCATTCGACAAATTTGCTAAAGCTGAAGGCTTATATTCTAAAAGCATAAACTGTGATGCCTTTAGCCACGCAGCGAAGCAAAAAGCGATTGAGCTGATTAAACAAGATCTCGGTGAAATCGATATGGTGGTCTACTCACTAGCATCGCCAGTGCGTAAGCTACCTGATAGTGGTGAGCTTATCCGTTCATCATTAAAGCCTATCGGTGCACCTTATAAAGCAACAGCCGTAGACACTAATAAAGATATCATCATAGAGGCCAATGTTGAGCCTGCAACAGAGCAAGAAATTGCCGATACCGTCACCGTTATGGGCGGCGAAGATTGGGAATTATGGATGGATGCACTTTCTGAAGCGGGTGTATTAGCCGATGGTTGTAAAACCGTCGCTTATAGCTATATTGGTACCGAGCTGACTTGGCCTATCTATTGGCACGGCGCTTTAGGTAAAGCAAAAATGGACCTAGACAGAGCCGCTCATGCACTTGATGCTAAGCTTTCAGCAACTGGTGGTAGTGCTAACGTTGCTGTACTTAAGAGTGTTGTGACTCAAGCTAGCTCCGCAATACCTGTAATGCCACTTTATATTGCGATGGTATTTAAGAAGATGCGTGCTGAAGGCCTTCATGAGGGTTGTATTGAACAAATCTCTCGCATGTTCAATGAACGCCTTTACAAAGCCGACGGCAGTGCTGCTGACGTTGACGATTGCAATCGTTTACGTTTAGATGATTGGGAATTAAGAGAAGAAATTCAACAACATTGCCGCGATCTTTGGCCACTAGTGACATCAGAAAATCTTTCTGAGCTCACTGATTACCGTGAATATAAAGAAGAGTTCTTAAAGCTCTTTGGTTTCGGCGTTGAAGGCATAGATTATGAGCAAGACGTCAATCCAAATGTCGAATTTGACGTTGTATCTATCTAAATAGAGATAACGTTAGGGAAACGCCGCTTTATGCGGCGTTTTTTTATGTCTTCAATTTATGCTTTAACGACATATAACGCCTATCCCCCTCCAAGCTCCCCCTATGAAGCAAAAAAATAGAAATAGTTGTCTACAGAGCGATTGAATAGCTTTAAACCACTTTATTCACCAATATTAATCATCAGCATCGACAGATATCTAGTAACACTAACAATAAAATCGAATCCACTCTTTACTAACTAGCAGACACAAAAAAGCCGGCTAATGCCGGCTTCTTATTAAGCGTGTACTGCCAGTAACTTACTCAACGACAGGGTAAAGCACTTCACCCTTAGCTTTTAGGCTAGCAATCACTGCGCGATAATCATTCTCACTGTATTGTGAGCTTAAACGCTGCTTCAATGCATCGATAAGATTACTATCAACGTCTTCTGCTGTATTAACTTTATCAAGTACAACAACTGCATAACCGTTAGCAAGTGCAACTGTATCAACAGTTGGACCTTCTGTTGGCTGCGCCATAGCAAAGGCTTTATTGACGACTGCACCATCAATATCTTGCTCGAAACGTGCAAGTTTTTCTTTCGCTAGGTAATCAGCAGTAACACCGTCAGTTTTGAAAGCTGTCATAGCATCTTGCGCTTGTTGACGCGCAGACTCATTAGCTTGTTCTTGCTTCAAACGTGCGGCAATTCCATTTCTAACGTCTTCAAGCGCCATAGTACCAGCAGCTTTATGAGAGTTAGCTCGGATTACAACAACGTGGTTTGACTCAACTTCAAGCACTTCACTGTTCATACCATCAAGCAACACACTCGAAGAAAATGCTTCTTTCAAGATAGCTGGCTTGGTGAACAAAGCGGGAGCATTATTGCGCGTAAACTCAGGAGTCGTCTTAACTTCAACACCGAGCTCGGTTGCCGCTTCAGATAAAGTGTCAGGGACTTCATAACTTGTATCGGCAAGGATCTGCTGTAGTTCGTAGAACTTATCAACCGATTGTTGCCCTTGCAACTGTGCAATGATTTTATCTTTTACGTCAGCAAAAGGAGCTTCAGCACCCGCTTGGATGTCTAGTGCTTTAATAATGTGATAACCAAAGTTAGTCTTAACCACATTTGAATAACTGCCTTTATCCAATGCGAATAATGCAGTATCAAACTCAGGTTCCATTACACCGGCTTCAAACCAATCAAGTTGACCACCTTGCTCACCACTGAATGTATCTTGAGATTCAGCTTTAGCAACCGCGGCGAAATCTTCACCATTTTGTAGCTTCTGATAAATCGCTGCAGCCTTTGCTGCGGCATCATCGTCATCAAGTCCAATAAGAATATGAGCTGCTAAGCGCTTCTCTGGCTGCAGATACTGCACCTTATTCTCATCGTAATAAGCTTTAGCATCGGCTTCAGTAACAACAACACCATCCGCTAACTGCTTTGCGTCAAGTTCGATGTAGCTAAGGCTTACCAGTTCCGGTCTTACAAACTGAGCAAGATTTGAGTTGTAGTAAGTTTGGATCTGTTCATCTGTAACACTTGCAGCGGCAATGAAAGGCGCTGAGTCGATGACCAAATAATTAATATCACGCGTTTGTCCCTGGATATTAGCCAAGTATTCAGCTTCACCTGCTAATACAAACTCAGAACCGACTAAAGTGGCCACCAATTGACGACGTGTCATATCGGTGCGCATCATGTCTCTGAAAGAGTTAGCTTGGTAGCCGAGTTGACGCAAAATAGCTTGATAACGATCGTTATCAAATATGCCATCAGTCTGAAATGCAGGTTCGACCATAATCGCTGCGCGGATCTGCTCGTCAGAGACTCGTAGTCCTAATTCAACAGCATTTTGATCTAATAGCTTTTCAGCGACTAAGCGCTCTAATACGCTCTGCTTAACGCTTTGCATATAATTTTCATCTGCTGATAGCGTCGAGAACATATCACCTAATTGTTGCTCAAGACGACCACGCTCATTGTCATAGGCTTGCTCTAAAGCTGAATTGCTGATCTCTTCACCATTGACGGTAGCCGCTGCAACCTCAGTTGATGAACCTAAATAACTACTCACACCCGTAAATGCAAATGAAAGAATCACTAGGACTAAAATGCTTTTTGCAATTGGGCCTTGTGATCCTTCACGAATCTTTTCTAACATCAGACTTCTCGCTGGTTGCGATTAATAAAATAAAAAGGCGCATCACTCGTTGGATGCGCCTTTTTGTAATTTAATAGTAAAGAGAAATTAACCTCTTTACTTTTGTCGACTGCGACTAAGTAAAAACCTAATAACAATCTTTTTCTCGTAAAAAGCACTGTCTAAACAGTGCTTGCTACAATAACCTTACAAAGGCTGCAGATAACGAGTATCTTAGTTAACAGCGTCTTTAAGCGCTTTACCAGCTTTGAATGCTGGAATATTTGCTGCAGCGATTTTGATTTCTTTACCCGTCTGTGGGTTACGACCAATGCGCTCTGCACGCTGACGCACTTCGAAAGTACCAAAACCAACAAGAGCAATCTTATCGCCTTCTTTTAGGCTGTCTGTAACAGCGCCAATGAAAGAATCTAATGCACGGCCAGCAGCGGCTTTAGAAATGTCAGCGCCAGAAGCGATTTTCTCGATTAGTTCAGATTTGTTCATGTCATCCCCTTGAATGTAATTTTTGTACCGCAACCAAATCCATGTCTAGAGCGGTCTGCGGAGGCTTTTTATAACAAGCTTAGAACTAAAGTTCAAGCCTTATAGGAAAACCAAAGAAATAATTTAGGATACTGCTCAAAACCAGTCGCGCCGAGGGCTGGAGCGACTGACTCTCCACAGACTTAGGCTACCACAGCTAGACACTTTGGTAAGCCCCATTTTGTACTTTTTTTTGTGCAATACGGTAATTTATTGCATTAGTCCACGTTTTATACTACTTCGAAGCCTTCTACTGGTCGTTCAAGTGCCAGTTTCAGTACCTCTTCAACCCATCTCACTGGATAAATTTTCAAGTCAGCGATCACATTAGCTGGAATTTCCTCCAAATCTCGTTCATTTTCTTTTGGAATTAGAACGACTTTGGTTCCACCACGGTGCGCAGCGAGTAGTTTTTCTTTCAATCCACCAATGGGTAATACTTCACCACGGAGGGTTATTTCACCTGTCATCGCCACATCGGCTCGAACAGGATTTCCCGTAAGACTAGAGACCAATGCAGTGCACATAGCAGCACCCGCTGAAGGACCATCTTTTGGTGTTGCACCTTCTGGAACGTGCACATGGATATCACGCTTCTCATAAAAATCTGGATTAATGCCCAGTTGCTCAGCTCGTGCACGCACAACCGTCATTGCCGCTTGAATCGACTCTTGCATTACATCGCCTAGCGAGCCGGTATAAGACAACTTACCTTTACCTGGTACCGAGGTTGCTTCGATAGTCAGCAAATCGCCACCGACTTCAGTCCATGCAAGTCCTGTCACTTGGCCTATCTGGTTGTTTGATTCGGCTTTGCCGTAATCGCAACGCTGTACGCCTAAGAAAGACTTAAGGTTATCTTGGTTAACTAAAACATGCTTGATGCTTTTATCCAGTAAGATTCTCTTAACGACTTTACGACAAATCTTTGATAGCTCTCGCTCAAGCGAACGTACACCCGCTTCACGAGTGTAGTAACGAATAATGCCAACAATAGCACTATCATCAACGGTAACTTCTTTGGCTTTTAGTCCATTGCGCTCAATCTGTTTCGGCAATAAATGCTGCTTAGCGATATTGAGCTTCTCATCTTCGGTATAACCCGACAGACGAATCACTTCCATACGGTCTAATAACGGACCTGGAATATTCATTGAATTCGATGTCGCGACAAACATGACATCAGACAGGTCGTAATCAACCTCCATGTAATGGTCGCTAAAGGTGGAGTTCTGTTCAGGATCAAGCACCTCAAGTAATGCTGATGCAGGATCGCCCCGCATATCACTACTCATCTTATCAATTTCATCAAGTAAAAATAGCGGGTTCTTAACCCCCACTTTTGACATTTTCTGGATGACTTTACCTGGCATAGAACCTATGTATGTACGACGATGACCGCGGATCTCCGCTTCATCTCTCACGCCGCCTAAGGCAACGCGCACATACTTACGTCCAGTCGCTTTGGCGATAGATTGGCCCAGTGATGTTTTACCAACACCTGGCGGCCCAACTAAGCACAAAATCGGACCTTTAAGCTGTTTAACACGGCTCTGTACTGCTAGATATTCGAGAATGCGCTCTTTGACTTTCTCTAAACCAAAGTGGTCGGTGTCAAGTACATCCTGCGCTTTAGCCAAATCACGTTTGATTTTCGAACGCTTATGCCAAGGCACTGCCACCATCCACTCAACATAACTTCTCACCACGGTCGCTTCAGCCGACATAGGTGACATCATCTTCAGTTTGTTAAGTTCAGCTGTCGCTTTCTCTTTAGCCTCTTCAGGCATTTTTGCTTCTTCAATTTTTTTAGCTAAGCTTTCAAACTCATCGTGAGACTCGTCAATATCGCCAAGTTCTTTCTGAATCGCTTTCATTTGCTCATTCAAATAGTACTCGCGCTGACTCTTCTCCATCTGTTTTTTAACGCGACCACGGATCCGTTTTTCGACCTGTAACAGATCGATTTCAGATTCCATCATCGCCATCAAATATTCGATGCGCTCACCAACATCAACCATCTCTAGCACAGACTGCTTATCTTCAAGCTTCAGCGGCATATGCGCTGCCATGGTGTCTGCAAGTCGAGCGGCTTCATCGATACCAGAAAGTGACGTTAGCACTTCTGGTGGAATTTTTTTATTCAGCTTGATGTAGCCTTCAAACTGCCCCACAGCCGAGCGAATTAAGACTTCTTCCTCTTTATCTGTTAATGGCTCAGATTCAAGGTAGTGTGCGGTCGCTTGGAATATCTCGTCCTGCTCAGAATAATTATCTATGCGCGCACGCTGACCGCCTTCAACTAAGACTTTAACAGTACCGTCAGGAAGCTTAAGCAGTTGTAAAATAGAGGCTACTGTACCAACATCGAAAATGTCATCGCTGGTAGGATCGTCTAACTCAGCATCACGCTGGGCGACTAGAATAATTTGTTTACCTTGTTCCATCGCTTTTTCTAAGCAACGAATGGACTTTTCTCGTCCTACGAATAACGGAATTACCATATGAGGATAAACCACTACATCTCTTAGTGGTAGTACGGGTAGTTCTATTCGCGTATCACGCTCTAGAGTCATAGCTCGATTCCGTTTTGTATGAATACTTAAGAGTATATTGGGATGATTCGATAGGTTTCAATGGCGAATAACAATTAATTAATAAACTGCACAAAAAAGGAGCCATAAAGGCTCCTTTTTAATGCTCGAGTGCAATTAAGACGATGTCTTACTCTGCACTAGCCGTTTGTGCTTCGTTATTTTCGTAGATAAGAATAGGTGATGATTCACCTTTTACTACAGACTCATCGACTACCACTTTCACAACATCATCTGTTGAAGGTAGGTCATACATGATATCGAGTAAAATACCTTCGACGATAGACCGCAATCCACGCGCACCCGTTTTACGAGTCTGCGCCTTAATTGCAATCGCTTTAAGCGCATCTTCTCTAAACTCTAGCTCAACACCTTCCATCTCAAATAACGCCGCAAACTGCTTTGTTATCGCATTTTTAGGTTCTGAAAGAATTTGAATAAGTGCAGCATCATCAAGCTCAGACAAGGTCGCTAAAACAGGAAGTCGACCAATAAATTCAGGAATAAGACCAAACTTAACTAAATCTTCTGGCTCTACTTGCAATAACATATCAGAGATTGTCGCTTTATCAGCGTCTCCCTTTACGTTTGCACCGAAACCAATGCCTGAACCCACGTTTGCGCGTTGTTCAATGACTTTTTCTAAGCCTGAAAATGCGCCACCACAAACAAACAAAATCTTCGAGGTATCTACCTGCAAAAACTCTTGTTGTGGATGCTTGCGACCACCTTGTGGTGGAACCGCTGCAACCGTACCTTCAATCAGCTTAAGTAAAGCTTGTTGAACACCTTCACCTGATACATCTCGTGTAATTGATGGGTTGTCAGACTTACGGCTGATTTTATCAATTTCATCAATATAGACAATACCACGTTGGGCCTTCTCTACATCGTAGTCACATTTCTGTAGTAACTTTTGAATGATGTTTTCGACATCTTCACCAACATAACCCGCTTCTGTCAGCGTCGTTGCATCGGCCATCGTGAACGGCACATCCAAGAAACGTGCAAGTGTTTCTGCTAACAGCGTTTTACCACTACCTGTAGGGCCAATCAGCAAAATATTACTTTTACCCAATTCGACACCATCTTTAGGGCTCGCATTTTTCAAGCGCTTATAATGGTTATATACCGCTACAGATAACACCTTTTTAGCTTTATCTTGGCCAATAACATAGTCGTCCAAATGCGCTCTTAATTCATGCGGTGTTGGCAACTTGTCTTGATCTTGCTTAGGAGAAATCTCTTTTATCTCTTCTCTAATGATGTCATTGCAGAGTTCTACGCACTCATCGCAAACATATACAGAAGGTCCAGCAATAAGTTTTCTCACTTCATGCTGGCTCTTTCCACAAAAAGAGCAGTACAGCAGCTTCCCGCCGTCACCGGTACCTTTGTTTTCGCCCATTACCTTACCTCTGTTTGCAGCCTATCAGCTGCAGAATTCTTTTATATTACTTCATCACTCAGCATAGCTCAGCCTAAAGCAAAAATCAGCCTCGTTTATTCATCACTGAATCGACAAGTCCATACTCAGTTGCTTCATCAGCACTCATAAAGTTGTCACGGTCGGTGTCACGCTCAATGATTTCTAGCGGCTGGCCTGTATGTTCTGCCAACATAGTGTTTAGCTTATTCTTAATGCCCAAGATCTCTTTGGCATGAATAGCGATATCTGACGCTTGGCCTTGGAAACCACCCAATGGTTGGTGGATCATCACTCGCGAATTAGGTAGACAATAACGCTTGCCCTCCGCTCCGCCAGCTAACAAGAATGCGCCCATACTTGCCGCTTGGCCAATACACACAGTGCTAACGTTTGGCTTAATGAACTGCATAGTGTCATATATTGCCATACCCGCCGTTACAGAACCACCTGGAGAGTTAATATAAAGGAAGATATCTTTATCAGGGCTCTCTGACTCCAAAAACAGCAATTGTGCAACGACCAGATTAGCCATGTGCTCTTCTACGGGGCCAACTAAGAAAATGATACGCTCTTTTAAAAGACGAGAATAGATATCATATGAGCGTTCACCTTTAGCAGTTTGTTCAACCACCATAGGAACGAGTGCATTTAAAACTGATTCTGGTGCATTTTGCATTATTAATAATCCCTAAATAAAAATGGCCCGCATGAGGAACCTCATACGAGCCATTATAAATGGCTAATAGCCATTTAAGTCAAGCGATGGTTACGCGCGACCGCTTGCCTTGTTCATAAATTCTTCAAATTTGACTTCTTTTTCAGTCAAAGTTGCAGTTTTTAGTAACTGTTCTACTGCTTGCTCTTCAAGTGCAACGTTACGCATGTTCTGCATAAGTTCTTCATTGCCATTGTAGTAAGCAACAACTTCACTTGGATCTTCGTATGCAGATGCCATTGAAGCTATTAGACCTTGAACACGTTCGTCTTCAGCTTTAAGTTCGCTAGTCTTGATAACTTCACCAAGTAGTAAACCTACTTTAACGCGACGTTCAGCTTGCTCAGTGAACAAGTCAGCTGGTAGTTCAGGCATGCTCGCAGCTTGATCACCAAAACGTTGCATAGCTTGCTTACGCAATACTTCTACTTCGCCTTCGATCAATGCTTTTGGCAAATCCAAAGCATTTTGTTCAACAAGACCGTTAAGGACCTGTTCTTTAACATTTGCTTTAAGCGCTTGCGCTAGCTCACGACCCATGTTCTTGCTGATTTCAGCACGTAACGCGTCGATTCCGCCTTCATTAACACCAAATAGTGTTGCGAATTCGTCATTCACTTCAGGAAGGTTAGCGCCTTGAACTTCAGTAAGGGTAATAACAAATTTAGCTGCTTTACCTTTTAAGTTCTCTGCGTGGTAATCTTCAGGGAAAGTGACTTCGATTTCGAACTCTTCTCCGGCTTTATGACCTTCGATACCAGATTCAAAACCTGGGATCATGCGGCCGCTACCGAGTTGTAGTTCGAAGTCTTCAGCTTTACCGCCTTCAAACTCTTCACCGTCAACTGAACCAACGAAGTTGAATTTAGTTTTGTCACCTTCAGCAGCTGCACGTTCAACAACTTCAAATGAAGCATGTTGATTACGTAGCGTTTCAATCATTGCGTCAACATCAGCTTCAGTAACTTCAGCTTTAGGTTGCTCAACAGCAATTGACTCTAAACCTTTAAGCTCTACTTCTGGGTAGATTTCAAAAGTGGCAACAAACTCAAAGGTTTCGCCTTCAGCAACACCAGGAGCAAACGTTGGTGCACCCGCTGGGTTCAACTTCTCAGCAATAATAGCTTCAACAAAGTTACGCTGCATCACTTCACCAGTGATGTCTTGACGAATAGCTTTACCGTAACGCTTGTTAATAACGCTTACCGGTACTTTTCCTTTACGGAAACCGTCAATACGAGCACGCTTAGCTTCACTTTTTAATGCTTCTTTAACTGTATTTTCGATCTGCTCAGCAGGTACCGAAATAGTTAGGCGACGCTCTAGACCTTGTGTGGTTTCTACAGAAACTTGCATTTTTTTACCTCTAAATATGTCTGTCGTCCTTTGCAATAGTCGAAAAATCAACTATTAAGGTATTCGTTTCTTGACTCGTAAATTTAACCAAAATACCCATAAACACTGATGTTTGGCACTGGTCACTCTTAGTTGATAATTATCAAGACGCGACATTATAGCTATCGAATGCGCTGGAGTCGAGCCTCAAAGTACGATTTACAGGCGTAAAAAAAGCGACCTAGGGTCGCTTTTCAACTTCTTTACAGAAAGAGTGGGGTGACTGATGGGGCTCGAACCCACGACAACCGGAATCACAATCCGGGGCTCTACCAACTGAGCTACAATCACCACAAAAATGGTGCGCCCGGCAGGATTCGAACCTGCGGCCACCCGCTTAGAAGGCGGGTGCTCTATCCAACTGAGCTACGGGCGCTCGGCAATGAATTAAATTCATTTCCTGAACTGGGCAACTAACGTTTCACGTTAGTTTTAAAATGTGGTCGGTGATAGAGGATTCGAACCTCTGACCCTCTGGTCCCAAACCAGATGCGCTACCGGGCTGCGCTAATCACCGAAATTGAAACATAACGAAAATATAGTATTGGGAAATATTTTCTGCTTCTGCTCTAAACGAACTATCTCGTTGAGAACGGAGCGCATATTATCCCCTAGTCTAAAGGCCGTCAACGACTTTCTTTAAAAAAGCGTTCGGCTGCTTATTTAACACGCTACGATATCGTTCTTTGCTGCTATCGCCAGCAATATGCGCAAGATACCGTCAATATAGCAGACCATTTAATATAGCGGCTCCGGTCATGAAATCTATTTATTGATCAATATTGTCAGCATAAAAAATGTAACCGTTGTCTCTTGCCGCCAAAATGGCAATTTATCCTACTTATAACTGTATTTGCATTATTTATAGCAGCACTCGCCCTCCGACAAAATGGATACTTTCTACAACTTTACCTTGTACTCATTATCCGTATTTAAGAATTGTTTGTTAGCGGTCTAAATCAATGACACCTATCATATGTCCTGTTAAAATGACGCCGTTTTCCATTATCGCGCCGTATAAAGGACACCTAGCCCCATGACCGCTCAAAAAATCGATGGAAAAGCTATCGCTCAAACCATTCGAACTAAACTCAAAGACAAAGTAACCGCCCGTAAAGAGGCTGGTCTAAGAGTGCCTGGTTTAGCCGTGATACTTGTTGGGGCAGATCCTGCTTCACAAGTTTATGTGGCGAGTAAACGCAGAGCCTGTGAAGAGCTTGGCTTTATGTCTCGCTCATACGATTTAGACAGTACAACGCCTGAAGAAGTGTTGTTATCACTTATTGATGAATGTAATGATGACCCCACTATTGACGGTATTTTGGTGCAACTACCGCTACCAGAGCATATTGAAGAATCAAAAGTCATTGAACGTATTCGTCCAGATAAAGATGTCGATGGTTTCCATCCCTACAATGTAGGCAGACTCGCTCAACGTATTCCAGTGCTACGTTCATGCACGCCAATGGGCATTATGACGCTCATTCAGTCGACGGGTGTCGATACTTATGGTCTAGACGCCGTCGTTGTTGGCGCATCGAATATCGTTGGTCGCCCAATGACTCTCGAGTTACTGCTTGCGGGTTGCACGACAACAACATGTCATCGCTTTACCCGTAATTTAGAACAGAAAGTAAGACAGGCTGATTTAGTTGTCGTGGCCGTCGGTAAGCCAGGGTTTATTCCCGGTGAATGGATCAAGCCAGGTGCCATTGTTATTGATGTCGGTATTAACCGCTTAGAAAATGGCAAACTTATTGGTGATGTGCAATTTGAAAAAGCCTCTGAAAATGCTAGCTTTATCACGCCAGTACCCGGTGGTGTAGGCCCAATGACCATTGCCAGCTTACTTGAGAACACGTTATACGCTTGCGAGCGATATCACGATGAGCCTCTAGAGAGATAAAGGTTACAAACATAAATGCCACGCCGTTCGATCCATAACGTGAACAGTGGCATAAGTGTTCCAGACCTTTTGTTTAGAACAGCGACCAGAATTATCCATCCATGGGTTCTGGCATAAATACCACATTTTCCCATCCATGGGATGTGGCATAAGTGTTCCAGACACAAATACCACATTTTCCCATCCATGGGATGTGGCATAAGTGTTCCAGACACAAAAAAGCCTGCTAATTGCAGGCTTTTTTAATTCAACGTAATCGTTTTACTTTTTGCGCCAAGTCGTACCTTCAGGCCCATCTTCTAGAATAACACCTAACGCATTGAGCCCATCGCGTGCAATGTCCGCAGCGCCCCAGTCTTTCTCTGTTCGTGCACGGTTACGCTCAACAATGAGTGCTTCAATCTCAGCAACTTCATCGTCTGAGCCCTCACCTTTAAAGAAAGTGTCGACATCTTGCGAAAGAATACCCAATACATCCGCAAGCTGCTTTAATGCAACACCTAATGCCGATGCCTGAGCCATATCAGTTAATTTAAGGCGATTGATCTCTCGCACCATTTCAAACAATACTGAATACGCCTCTGGTGTATTAAAGTCATCATCCATTGCACGCTTAAACTGAGCCACAAACTGTTCTGCCGCCGCAGCCTCTAGTGTTAAATCTAAGTCTTTAAGCGCGGTGTAGATCCGCTCTAATCCCGATTTAGCTTGTTTAAGGTTATCTTCTGAATAATTTAGCTGGCTACGATAATGACCCGATAATAAGAAGTAACGCACTGTTGCCGCATCATAGTGATTTAATACATCACGGATGGTGAAAAAGTTATTTAAAGATTTGGACATCTTCTCTTTATCGACCATCACCATACCCGTATGCATCCAGTAGTTTACATACGGTGTATCGTGTGCGCAGCAAGACTGAGCGATCTCATTTTCATGATGTGGAAACTGCAGATCAGAGCCGCCACCATGAATATCAAAATGGTCACCCAAATGTTTGCTGTTCATTGCTGAACATTCAATATGCCAGCCAGGACGACCCGGCCCCCAAGGAGAGTCCCAAGTAGGCTCACCCGGTTTAGACATCTTCCACAGTACAAAATCCATTGGATCGCGCTTAGCATCTTCGATTTCAACCCGAGCACCAGCCTGTAACTGTTCTAAGTTTTGCCCAGACAAGCGCCCATACTCAGGGAAAGAAGACACACTAAATAGTACATCACCATTTGACGCAACATAGGCATGCTCACGGGCTATTAGTTTTTCAACCATAGTGATGATTTCTGGCATGTGCAATGTCGCGCGAGGTTCAAAATCTGGACGCGCCATATTGAGCGAGTCGAAATCTCGATGCATTTCACCGATAAGACGCTCAGTCAATGAGTCACAGCTTTCATTGTTTTCATTGGCGCGCTTGATAATTTTGTCATCAACGTCGGTAATATTGCGTTGAAAATTCACATCATAGCCACTGTATCTCAAATACCTAACAATCATGTCAAACGAAACAAAGGTACGTCCATGACCAATATGACATAAATCATAAATGGTCACCCCACACACATACATGCCTATTTTTCCTGGCTGTATCGGTACAAACTGTTCTTTTTGGCGGGTAAGAGTATTGTAAAGCTTCAACATTGATTATTCTCTTCAACGGCTATATTTGGAAATAAGTTGTCCAGTCTACCATTGCAAAACTCGCGGTTCCAAGCAGTTTTCCCACACCAAGTACGCAAAAATGAACAGATGCTCTTAATATCGTCTAGATTACATTACGAAGGCATCCACTATTGACACGAATGCGAAATACTTCGGTTACGTTTGCCAAATGATTAATTAAGCTAAGTCTTGTTCGCACTTTTTAAATAGTCATCTCACTGAACGCTTTATGCAACCGCACAATTACGTTAGAATCCAGCCATTATTTACAATGTGTTAAATTGCGAGAGTTAATATTATGATCACACTTCATACCAACCATGGCGACATCAAGGTTTCTTTAGATACCGAAAACGCACCTAAAACAGCAGCTAACTTCGTCAAGTATGTAAAAGAAGGCTTTTACGACGGGACTGTTTTTCACCGTGTTATCGACGGATTTATGGTCCAAGGTGGCGGCTTTAGCGAAGATATGGAGCAGAAGCCTTGCGGTGAGACCATTGAAAATGAAGCAAACAATGGCCTTTCGAACAAAGTCGGTACGCTTGCTATGGCACGTACTTCAGATCCACACTCAGCAACCGCTCAGTTTTTCATCAACATCAACGACAACACTTTCTTAGATTTTAAGTCTGAGTCAGCTCAAGGTTGGGGTTACTGTGTATTTGCCGAAGTATCTGAAGGTATGGACGTGGTAAATAAGATCAAAGCGGTAAGCACTGGTAACCGTGGTATGCATCAAGATGTCCCGCTTGAAGCAGTTATCATCGAAAAAGTGACTATCGAAGAGTAAGATTAACTCGATGCGTACATTATTTGTGGGCGATTTGCACTTAAGTGCAGATCGCCCCGATATTACCCAAGCTTTTCTCACCTTCTTAGAGACTCAACTTGCCGATGCAGAAGCTTTATATATCCTGGGTGATCTGTTTGAAGTCTGGGTGGGCGATGATATTGCTGAACCATTTGCAAATCAACTCGCTGATGCAATCAAATTAGCGACACAAAAACTCCCCGTTTACTTTATTCACGGCAATCGAGATTTTTTAATTGGCAGTACATTTGCAAAACGTAGTGGCATGACGTTATTGCCTGAAGTCGTTGTCCTCAATTTGTATGGCATTAACTCCGTCATCTTGCACGGCGATAGCCTTTGCACTCTCGACAAACCTTATCAACGCTTCAGAAAATTCCGTAATATGGCGTGGACTAAATGGCTTTATGCGCATCTGCCTAAATCAAAACGGCTGGGTATTGCTGCAAAAATAAGAAGCCGTAGCCAAAGCAGTAATCAGCAAAAAAGCTATAGTATTATGGATGTAGAACCAGATGCCGTACTTGAATTACTTGATTCAACACAAACGCAGCAGATGATCCATGGCCACACTCACCGCCCTGCTATCCACTCACTCACGAATGGCAAACGTCGTATCGTCGTCGGTGATTGGTATGAGCAAGGTAGCATGTTGTGTGTTAGCCAAGACAATATCGAACTTATCGAGCTTCCTTTCGGCAAGTAGGGTTACTTGCCGGTTCATTATTTAAGCGCCTACAGCCATAACTGGTGCGCCGCTATGAAACTTAAAGTCTTCATCCGCTGACGATATAAGTTCCGCTTCAACCGTCGCAAAATGCGCAACTCTATCACCTATATCAGTCGTAGAAATAGCCTGAGCCAACTTTAAATAGTCCTGATAATGGCGCGCTTCTGAACGCAGTAAGGAGATATAGAATTTTTTAAGCTCATCATCTAAATAAGGTGCCAACTTTGCAAAACGTTCACACGAGCGGGCTTCAATGAATGCACCTACAATCAGCTTATCTATCAAGGTTGCAGGTTCGTGTGTTCTCACCTGCTTCATCATGCCTTTGGCATAGCGACCAGCTCTAACATTCTGATAGTCAATTTTGCGGCTATGCATAATCTCCAATACCTGCTCAAAGTGGTGAAATTCCTCTTTAATAAGGCGCACCATCTTCTGGATGAGATCGTCACTATGGGCAAAGTCTTTGCGGGCAACCAACTCCCCTAGTAATTCATTCTTTTTGCTCTCTTTAGACAAAAAGGCGCCAGTATCACGATCTTTGATGTAAACAAAATCTTCATAAGGCTTGGCCCAGTTCAATAATACCTGTCCACTTTGCTTATCGATGGCGTATTTACGGATCAAAAACATCGCTGTCTGCGCGGCTTTTAACTCACAGTTACAATGATCAATTAACAAGCCTTTCAGTTGCTCTGGCTTTTTCGCCTCTTCAATCCAACTATCTGGTGTTTCGCATTTTAAAAATGAGTAAATAGGTGCAAGTAACTGCTGCATGCTAAGGCTCTTTGCTCTGTTCGTTAGGCTGACTATTTTATCAGTTATTCTCTGCACAATCCTAGCTTAACACCTATGCTTAAAATGATTGGCTTGACTCTTGGTTAGTTTTGTTCAATAAATAGCCTTAGAGCTGTAAAAAGTTCGTCTGCAGTTTGGCGAGCCAATTTAATCTAAAAGTTAAATGCTAAACAAGGATAACTATAATGATATTGAATCACTTAATGGGGCTTTACACTCATCCAAAAGAAGAGTGGCAAACAATAGAAAAAAATCACGAAGCACTTAGAAGCAGTCTGAGTCACATATTAATCGTTGCACTCATTCCCGCTATTTGTACTTATTTCGCGACTTCAAAAATTGGTTGGGATCTTGGTGTTGGAGAACGTCAGTTTTTAACATCGGATAGCGCACTCATCATGTCTACAGGTATGTACTTTGGTCTCATCGCTGGCGTATTCGCACTCGCATATCTGGCTTTTTGGATGGCCAAAACCTTTGATGCCGAACCCAGTTATACCCAAGCATTAGAACTTGCCGCCTATACTGCCACCCCGTTATTCATGGTAGGTTTAGCCACCTTATATCCAACACTCTGGTTCATTATGATCGTTGGACTCGCCGGCTTAGCTTACTCGGTTTACCTGCTTTACACCGGCGTTCCCATTATAATGAATATTCCCGAAGAGAAAGGCTTTATCTATGCAAGCTCAGTGGTGACTGCAGGATTAGTACTTTTAGTCGGATTGATGGCCTCTAGCGTGATCTTATGGAGTGTGGGTTTCGGTCCAATGTATCAATAGTGCTCACGATATTATGAGACAGTCTTCTTTCTAGAAGATACAAAAAAGCCGACATAATGTCGGCTTTTTTAATCATTCAGCAAATAGGCTGAATATGACTTAAGCAAAAGTATCGCGTAAGGGTACCGTCAAATTAAAGACAAGCTTATCTTTAGCTGAATCTTTACTGTCGGCGCAGAAATAGCCTTCACGCTCAAACTGGTAAGCTTTTTCAGGTGCAGCATCAACTAAGCCAGCTTCAACCAAGCCTTGCTTAACTGTTAATGATTGTGGGTTTAGCACTTCATCAACTGACTCTGCAGCAGCAGGATTCGTGTCGATAAATAAACGCTCATATAAGCGGAACTCAGCAGGCTTGGCAGTCGACGCCTCAACCCAATGAATCACCCCTTTTACCTTACGACCGTCACTTGGGTTTTTGCCCAATGTTTCATCATCATAAGTACAGTAAATAGTGGTGATATTACCGTCAGCATCTTTATCACAACGCTCAGCTTTAATCACATAAGCATTACGTAAACGAACTTCTTTACCCTGTACTAAACGCTTGAACTTCTTGTTAGCTTCTTCACGGAAATCATCCGCGTCGATGAAAAGCTCTCGACCAAATGACAATGGACGTTTACCCATATCTTCATTGCTCGGGTGTATTGGTGCTTGAACAATCTCAATTTGGTTTTCAGGGTAGTTTTCAATCACCAATTTAACAGGATTGATAACAGCCATTGCCCGTGGAGCAAACTCATTAAGCTCTTCACGAATACAAGCGTCCAACATTGCGACTTCAATCATGTTCTCTTGCTTGGTCACACCAATGCGCTTACAGAATTCACGAATTGAAGCTGCTGTGTAACCTCTGCGTCTAAAGCCTGCAATGGTTGGCATACGAGCATCATCCCAACCAGAGACAAGATTACGTACCACAAGGTCATTGAGCTTTCGCTTAGACATCAATGTGTACTCAAGGTTTAATCTTGAGAACTCATACTGACGCGTGCGGTTTGGTGCTTGGAAATCATCAAGATGATCCAATACCCAATCATACAATCTGCGATTGTCTTGGAATTCAAGCGTACAAAGCGAGTGAGTAATATTTTCAATCGCATCCGAAATACAATGGGTAAAGTCATACATAGGGTATATGCACCACTTGTCGCCAGTCTGGTGATGATGAGCAAAACGAACACGATAAATAATGGGATCGCGCATACACATAAACGGCGACGCCATATCAATCTTGGCTCTTAGTGCACACTCACCCTCTTTGAATTCGCCGTTACGCATTTTCTCAAATAGCGCTAAGTTCTCTTCAGGTGTTGCATCACGGTAGGGGCTATTCTTACCCGGCTCTTTCAATGTGCCACGGTATTCTCGGGTTTGTTCTGCATTTAAAAAACAAACAAAAGCCAAGCCTTTAGTGATCAACTCAACAGCGTATTGATGCAACTGTTCAAAGTAATTTGAAGAATAACGAATATCGCCATCCCACTGGAAACCAAGCCACTGCACATCGGCCTGAATAGAGTTCACATAATCAATGTCCTCTTTTTCAGGGTTGGTATCGTCAAAACGTAAGTTACATTGACCTTTATAGTCTTGTGCAATACCAAAGTTTAGGCAGATAGACTTTGCGTGGCCGATATGAAGAAAACCATTAGGCTCTGGCGGAAAGCGTGTATGCACACTGGTGTGCTTACCGCTGGCAAGATCTTCATCTATGATGTTACGTATGAAGTTACTAGGACGTACTTCAGTGTCCACATGACTCATGGAATTCCTCTTTGCGAACGATGATTAATGACGAAAAAGCATAATCCTATAGATCCATATTAGGGTCAACGGTTCACGCTTAAAAACACGACTAATGGTTACAGCATAGCCATTTACAGAGCAAAAAGCAGCGAATCATCGCTGCTTTTGTTTATACATATCGAGTATACGCTAATCGCGCTATTCGGTAATCACTTTAATACCAGGAATAATTATTTGTGTTTTTCTGCCTTTCTTCTTTAGCCACACATAAAATACCACTAGTGCGATAACGAAAAAGCCAATCCACAAACTCGATTGCAATGGATGCTGAGCAAACGTAGCTCCTTGATAAAACACGGTAGCGGTACCGTAGGCTAAAGCAAACGTCCAAACTCCAGCAAATGCCGCCCATCGTCCACCGAACTCATTAACTAAGGCGCCCATAGCAGCAACACAAGGTGTATATAGAAGAATGAACAGTAAGTATGCAAATGCTGCTGTAATTCCTGAGAAACCGGCTTGTAGTGCACTAAAGGTAGAGCTATCAACTTCTAATTCTTCTGAAGCTGATTCTAATGAAGATACGTCGCCAACTGAAATAGACAGCGGATCGTCAAGTGCAATACCAAATAAGTTTTCAGGAATCGTCGTTAACGCAGCAGCAAATGTTTCAGACAGTGGAGCAAGCTCTTCGTCGCCTGCACTGCCATCTGAATAAAGACTATTCAAGGTGCCTACAACGGCTTCCTTAGCAAAAATACCGGTGATAATACCCACTGTTGCTGGCCAATTTTTTTGTTCTACGCCCATTGGCGCGAAGAACGGTGTCACTTGCTGACTGGCTACACTCAGTATTGATTCAGAACTATCTTCGTGACCAAATGTACCGTCAATACCAATGGCATTAACAAAGTTAAGTAGGGTTACAACGATAACAATCGTCTTACCTGCCCCCTTGATAAAGCTTTTGGTACGCTTACCGGTTCGAGTCATTACCGTTTTAAACTTAGGTTTTTCATAACTCGGCAACTCCATGACTACCGCACTG
This sequence comes from Shewanella sp. GutCb, assembly GCF_002836135.1. Taxonomy (NCBI): domain Bacteria; kingdom Pseudomonadati; phylum Pseudomonadota; class Gammaproteobacteria; order Alteromonadales; family Shewanellaceae; genus Shewanella; species Shewanella sp. GutCb. Next base: position 130,341 of record NZ_PJBL01000028.1, read on the forward strand.
CTAGTGCCAGGTAATAAGGTTGAGCGTAATAGTAAACCCGTACCAATCGCGGCAAAAACACCTATCAGATAAAGCAAGAACACTAAGTTCTGTCCAGACTCTGGGAAGAACGCTGCTGCAAACAATGCATATACAGGAAGACGTGCACCACAAGACATAAACGGAGCCATCATGCCCGTTACAATACGTTCGCGTTCGCTGCCAAGTGTACGTGTTGCCATAATGGCTGGTACAGAACAACCAAAGCCCACAATCATAGGCACGAATGCACGACCCGGTAGACCAATGCGACGCATTAATCCATCAACAACAAAGGCGGCGCGAGCCATATAACCTGAGCCTTCTAGCACTGAAAGTACTAAAAAGAGTGCTGCTATCACCGGGATAAATGTCGCGACCGTTTGAATGCCTTGACCAATACCACCAGCAACAATCGTCACCAGCCAAGTTGGCGAGCCAAAACTGCTCATCAATGCGCCCAGATGATCAACAAAAATAGCGCCTGCTGTCATGTCAAAAAAGTCGATAAACGCGCTACCAACATTGATACTAAACATAAACATTAAATACATCACAAACAGGAATACTGGGATCCCTGCGATTGGATGAAGTACGACCTTATCGAGCTTGTCAGTTAATGTTTCTGCGTTGTCACTTTTCACCGAACCAGTAAAGACCTGTTCGACAAAGTTAAAGCGAGTGGTCGCCACCATAATCTCAATATCTTTACCTTGATGAGATAATGCTTGAGAGTATTGCTCTACTTCACTGGCCATCTGGCTATTCTTACATTTACCACACCCTATGCTATTGGCAAGCATCGCTAACGCGCGGCCTCGGCTCAACATTTCATCTTGTGCAAGTAAGTTAGTCACGGCTGATTCAATTTCTGTATCGTAGTCAAGCACCAAAGGCGCTTCAGAGACCTTGCCATCCAGCAAAGCAACAAACTGTTGCTTCACCTTATCAATATCTTGTTCATCACGAGAGCAGACAGCAACAACAGGGCAGCCTAACTCTTTACTCATTTGCGCAACATCAATATGAATACCGCGGCTAACTGCAGCATCTATTTTGTTTAACACAACAACTAAAGGAATACCAAGTTCACGCAGTTGAACAGTCAGATATAAATGACGTTCAATATTCGTTGCATCAACAAGGTTAATAATGCCGTCTATTGGTTGTTCAGCTAAATATTGCTGCGCGATTTGCTCATCTAGTGAACAATCACAACTATTCCCCGCAGGCAGTAGATCATAAATGCCTGGTAGGTCGGTTAGAAAAACATCGGTATCTTGTAGAGCGAATTGACCGGTTTTCTTCTCGACCGTGACACCTGACCAGTTACCAACTTGCTGGTTAGAGCCTGTAAGCGCATTAAAAAGAGTCGACTTACCCGCGTTAGGGTTACCAACAGTGACGCAGTTAAATTGCTTATCCATTCGATTTTTCAACCTCAATAATATCTGCTAAATCACGACGCATACATAATTTACTGCCTCGGATATCTAATTCTACGCCAGAGCCCATAGGTGCTCTGCGGATCAAAGAAAATCGAGTATTTGGAGTGATCCCCATCGATAGGAGTTTGCGCTTTACAACAGCAGGTAGATCAATTTGCCCTACCTGAGAAATTCTGGCGAAATCGCCTGGACTTAATTCACTTAACTTCATTGTGCATTCCACCTAATTACAGGCCTCAACTCTCTTTGAATTGGTATCGATTTTAAATGACCATTGGATTAAAAAACCTTACCTAGATCAATATTTCGAACTGTAAACGATAATAATTTTCAATTGTGTTCTCTATTATGTGACAAAACTCTCAACTAATAAACGACTGTTAACAGATAAATCGTCCACGTTTAAATCACACTAAATAATAATGGTTATTATTTACACTTCTATCAAGCAATTAGCGAACAGAACACGAACGTGATCTTGATCACGCTTTTCGACTTAGCCCTTAAAGAACAGCAACAAGAAGACTAAATCACCTTACATATGTTATGGACTTGTCACATTTTTGTTCTATTATCTTAAGTTAGTAATTTACATAAATACTAATATAACAATCCAAAAATAACGCATTGAAAGCGAATGGAATGGGAATGACATGATGAATAAGAACACAGGATGGTTCTCAAGTAAGGTAATCAACCTACTTATGCTCACGGCAGTGACATTGAGTTTTAATGTCATGTCTGCCCCATGGGATGACCAACCCCCTAAAGAGGTCGAAGCGTTATTAGACAAAAAGTTTGCCGAGGGTAAGTATTCAGCTAAAGGCGCTGACACCTGTTTAATGTGTCATCGAAAAAGTCCTAAAGTCATGGCGTTATTCGATGGCGTCCACGGCAATATCGACGTCAAAGGCTCTCCAATGGCCGACCTGCAGTGCGAAGCTTGCCATGGACCATTAGGCAAACATAACCGCGGCGGTAAAGAACCAATGATCACCTTTGGTTCCAACTCTCCTGTCCCTGCCGACAAACAAAACAGTGTTTGTATGAGCTGCCACAACGATGATGAACGTATGGCATGGAGTGGCAACCATCACGACAATGCCGACGTCAGCTGCGCCAACTGTCATCAAGTTCATACCGGACACGACCCTATTGCGGACAGAGCGACAGAAGTTGCAGTTTGTACCAGCTGCCATACCCAGCAGAAAGCGGATATGAACAAACGGTCATCTCATCCGCTTAAATGGCAACAGATGGTATGTAGCGATTGTCATAATCCACACGGCACACTCGCCGACGCCAGTCTAAAGCAGATGAGCGTTAACGAAAATTGCTACTCTTGTCATGCCGAAAAACGCGGACCTAAGTTATGGGAACACGCCCCGGTCACCGAAAATTGCGCGACTTGTCATAATCCACATGGCAGCGTGAATGAAGCCATGCTTATCAGTAAGCCACCTATGTTATGCCAGCAATGCCACGCCTCTGTTGGCCATACTTCAAATGCTGTGTTCGGTGGTAACCCCAATGCATTTAATGCCGGTCAGAGTTGTATGAACTGCCATTCTCAAGTGCATGGTTCTAATCATCCATCTGGCAAGCTGCTGCAGCGCTAACAAGGAGTGGCAACCATGAAAAATTTACCGTTCCATATTAACAAGCCTCTACAACTATCTCTGATAGCGTTAGCAATAAGCGCCTCCATCGCACCAGCGCTTGCTGATGGCTATGGATTACAAAGTGCAAATCGTGATAATGCAAAAGTTGAAAAATGGCAATGCAAACGCTGCGTAACATCATCAGGCTTTAGTGGCAGTGTTGGCGTTGGCGCCGCTTATAATGATGCCAGTGATATCCATTTTGGCAATACTAGCGGCACTGACACCGATGGTGCGGTTGGTCATCTTGAGGCCGATGTTAACTACACATCAGCAACGGGTTATCAAACTCTAATCGAAGCAGACAAACTGGGTTATGACACTGGTAGCGCAAAAATTGAAACCGGCCGTCCCGGACAATATCAAATTGCGCTCGGTTATCGAGGATTAGCCAATTACGATACCAATGCAGCACTAAGCCCTTATCGAAACAGTGGCGATCAACTCGTTCTGCCCGATAGTTGGCAAACAGGGGCAACCACAGGGCAAATGCCAACGTTAGACAATGATGTCACCGAGACCACGCTCAAAACTCAGCGCGATCGGTTTTTACTCGAAGCTGACTATAAAGGTAGCTTCTATAAAGCCGATATCAATTATCAACATGAAAAACGCCAAGGCAAACGTGCCTACTCCGGCAACCTATTAACTAATAGTGCCATGTTGGCACAGCCGATTGATGACACTACCGATGAATTAGCGGCCAAAATCTACTTTAATGGCAAAGGTTGGCTCGTCGGTATTGATTCCTCTTTCAGCCAATATAAAAATGATCATCAAGCCATTAGTTGGAACTCGGCATTCACCCCGACCTTTGGCGCGGCCTATGAAGGCCAAAGTGCAGCCTCCCCTGACAACAAAGCCTATCGTGTTGGAGCAAACGCACAACTCAGCGGCAATGGTCATCAAGTATTAATGAATTTAAGTGTTGCCAGCTTTACCCAAGACCAAGCATTTCTCCCCGCGACGATTAACGGGCCATCACCTGTCCTGCCCACTAGCAATCTAGATGGACAAGTTGATACCACCGACATGAAGTTAAAGTACTCAGGGCGACTAGCACGTGGATTGAGCGTGCGAGCGCGTTACGACTATTCCGATAGAGATAATAAGACTTCGCTCAATCCTTATCCTCAAGTTATCACTGATAGCTACTATGCAGGTACCGCAGTAAACCCAGAATATGACAGAACCAAACAATTAGTCGATGTCGGCGCCAAATACCGATTTAGCCGCAGTATCTATATTGATGGTGGATATCGTTATGATCATAACGACTACAGTGACTTAGATAGAGATTCATTACAGCAAAACACCCTGTATGCAAAACTCAACTACCGTGTTTCACCCGCGTGGTCAGCTTGGATAAAAGCCACTGCAAGCGATAGAACCGGCAGCGCCTATAACGCCGTTACCACCACATCAAGCCCCAGTAATCCTTATTTAAGAAAGTCCTATCTTGCCGATAGAGAGCGCCAAGAATATAAGCTAAATGTGGCCTACAGTGGCTCAGAAGACTTTTCTGCCAGCGCTAACGTTCATGCCAACTTTGATGACTATGATGATACCCAAGTTGGATTGACGAGTGTTGATATTCAAGGCTATGACATTTCAGCCAGTTATAGGGTAAATGAGGACTTCAACATTAATGCCTACCTCAATCAAGACTGGCGTGACAGTGAACAAGCTGGCAGCACTAACTTTGGCTTACCCAATTGGTACACAAACACCGATGAACAGTCAACGCTCGTTGGGGCAGGCTTAGACTACCAAAACCTATTCGATAGCAAACTCAACTTGGGCTTAGATTACTCTTACTCTGATGGCCAAAGTGATACCGATGTTATTCAAGGGCTCACCTCGCCATATGGCGATTACTTTGCCGAAAAACACAACGTCAATGCCTTTGCTAAATATCAGTTAGCAGAAAAAATGGCATTACGCTTCGACTGGATCTTTGAAAACTACAAAGATTCAGACTGGCTTAACCAAGGACTAGCCGTTGATTCAATTCCCAACGTGCTGATTTTTGGCGACTTAAACCACGATTATAACGCTCACTATTTTGGCCTAACATTTAGTTATCAAATGTAGTTTTGTCATTTAAAGGATTTCAAGGAAAGAAAAATGAAACTGATCACCCAATCAAGACTTCATAAAAGTATTCCTCTAGGTCTAATCGCCATATTAGCGGGTTGCGGCGGCGATGATGGCAATTCTGGCAACCCTGGAGAACCCGGCGGGCCACCAGCAACAGAAATAACCGCGCTTAGCATCGCAGTCAGTGACGTTGCTTTCGATGCTGGTATTGCGACGATTAACTACCGCATCACCAACGAGCAAGATGAACCTGTCGTCGGTATTCCGTCTGCGACCTATATAGCTGCTCAGTTGCTACCCATGGGCTATACCAATGCAGGCAATGCCAGCCAGTGGCAATATTTTACGTCAGAGTCTTGCTCCAATGTTTGTGACGGCGAATTTATCGACCATAAAAATGGGCAATATAGCTACACTTTTAGTGGTGCATTTGACGGCATGAATGACATTAGCTTTATGTCTGGTGCTACTCAGCGAGTGGTCATCAAAGTGGGCGGCGATGCTTTACCCGATGGCACCGCTTTGCCTATCACTAACCAACATCACGATTGGCAAGACAAAGGCAGTGAACCCGCTTATACCCGTAACCTCATTGAAATGGACACGTGTAATAGTTGCCACAATGATTTGGCTTTTCATGGCAGTAAATACAATGAAGTGGAAACCTGTGTGACTTGCCATAATCTAGATAAAGTCAGCAATCCTGACAATGTATTTGCCCCCATGGTTCACGGCAAGCATTTAGTCGGTTTCCCAGCGTCACTGGCTAACTGTCAAACTTGCCACGCTGCTGATGAAACGTTAACCGAAAACATGAACTGGGCTCGCGTGCCCACTATGGAGGCTTGCGGCAGTTGCCATACCAATATTGACTTCCCTGCGGGCCAAGGTCACCCAACCCAGCAAGACAATAGTAATTGTGTCGCTTGTCATAATTCAGAATGGACCATGAGTGCCCATAGTCAAGCTGATACCGATGCTGTTCTTGGCCAATTTAATGTGGAAATCGTTAGTGCAGTATTAACAGACACTACCGTTGAGTTAGCGGTAAGGCTTTCTAACCCTGCAACCAACGAAGTTTACACAGAAAGTGCCGATAAGCTTAATTTTGTCAATGACCTACGGATTTATGCCAACTGGGGAGTGAGTGTCGATTACACCACCCGCAGTGCCCGTTCAATCAAACTGCAGGACACGGCGCCTATCTCTGGTAGTGATGGATTATATACTTATCAAATCAGCGGACTCACCGTCCCTAGTGAATTAACCGCAGACAAAGGCACATTGGCCATTCAAGGTAAGCTCTGCAGCGATGACGACACGTTGGCAAGTTGTGCTGAAACAGACAACACCACCAACCTCAAGTCGAGCCATCAGTTCTTTAGTGCTACAGCACTGAGTGATACTGGACGCCGAGTCGTTGTAACCAACGAAACCTGTGGCAGCTGCCATGGCGATCAGCAGCTGAACTACCACGGTTCACGAAACGATCTTGAAGGACAGTGCCAAGTTTGTCACAACCGTAATATGCAAGCTGAAGCCAGTGCTGATAATCCTGCCGCATCAACTGCAGATTATAAGCATTTAGTACATACGCTGCATGCGGGTTCACGTGAAAGCTATCCTGATATTAACTACCCTGGCAATATCGGAAATTGTGCTCAGTGCCACACTGAAGATGACGCTGGCGTGCTGACGGCCGCATTGCCGCTTGATAGTGCAGTGCAGCCATTAGCATTTGATGATGGCAGCTTTACCAGTCCGACAGCTGCAATATGCAGTGCTTGTCATACTAGCGATACCTCAATGTCCCATATGGCTCAGCAAGGTGCCGTCTTTAAAGGCACTGAAGCAGACGCTAGCGCTGGGACCGAAAGTTGCGCGACATGTCATGGCCAAGGCGCCACCTACGATGTGCTTGCAGTGCACCCCATAAAATAAAAATTATAAGCCTAACAACTCAGGTTGCTAGGCTTTAACTGATTTATGATGAATAAATAATGGAACGCAAAATTATGGATATCAAAACTAGAAGCTCAAAACTCAGTTTGATTGCACTCGCTAGTACAGCTTTGTTGTTTGGTTGTAGTGATGGCAATGACGGTGCCGATGGTGAAGATGGCGTTATTGGCGTCAATATTGAAAACACCTCTACTGTAATGGCTGAATTTACCAGTGCCACTGTTGAAGAAGGCGCTGTGACTGTAAGTTTTAACCTAGAGAATGCCAATGGTGTCGCCGTGCTCGGGCTAACAAAGGATTACGATCTCAGGTTTGGTATTGCGCAGCTTGCCCAAGTGAGCGAAACCCTCGGCGAAGTAGAGTATAACCGTGGCTATCAATGGCAATCCTATATCAATGTGTTAAAAGAACCTGGTGACCTACCGGATGATACATCAGGGCTAATACCATCAGCCCAATATCAAGCTAATGTAGAAGCGGCAAGTAGTTGTGAAGACTGCTTTGTCGACAATGGTGATGGTAGCTATAGCTATAGTTTCATGCAAAATATTAGCAATGTAACAGAGCCACTCGCCGTTACTTATGGAGAAGACAATACTCACAGGGCCACATTGGAGCTTAAACTGCCCCAAGCAACGGCTAATGCACATCATGATTGGCAGCCCTCCTCTGGTGAAACCACAGGTATTCAAACTAGAAATGTGGTTAACATTACAGCATGCTATACGTGTCACCAACCTGAAAGCCTCGAACTACATGGCGGCAGAAGAGTTGACTTAGAAAATTGTGCCAGTTGTCATACCGCAACCAGTGGTGATCCAGAAAGTGGCAACAGTGTTGAGTTCACCTATATGATCCACGCGATTCATAAAGGACAAGATAGGGAGACAAGCACTCCAGATGGGCTCGTTCCCGCCCCTTATAAAATCGTCGGCTACGGCGGTAGCTTACATGACTACGGTAAAGTCATGTTCCCACAAAAACCGGCAGCCAATTGTGCCTCGTGTCATGTGGAAGGCGATGGTGCGCCCGCTAATGCAGACTTATTTAAAGCTGATCTGAGTAACAATGCTTGCGTAGCGTGTCATACAGAAAAACCCTCACAATCTCACTCAAGTACCAACTGCGTATCTTGTCACAACGCAACAGATACCTATCCTGGCACTGGCAGTGCAGAGAAACGTCATGGCGATGTATTAAAAGCCTACTCGGATGCAGAAGCTATGGGGGTGACGTTCAGTAATATAGGCCTAGATACTGCTGGTAAACTGATGTTTGATGTCCAGATTACCGATGCGACTGGCGCAGCGGTTGCTGGCGAGTTTATTAATCAAGGTACCCGTGTGGTGGTTGCTTGGGACAGTGATAAAGACTTCCCAGCTTATGCAGATGCATCATACAGCAAGCGACGTTTTAAGCTCCAAGATGGTAGCTACGATGCCACAACGATGACCTTTAGCATTGTTGCGAGCACCTTTGATATGCCTACCAATCCCGATGGCAAAACCTTTGAGCTATGGTCAGCAGTTGAAGTCTGCTTTAACAATGGCGGTTACGCCGTGGCTGAAGTGGTAATGACAGCTTGTTCAGATAAGACACGTTCTGTAGCCGTTAAAGAGCCGCCATACCACTTTGTTTGGTCAGGATCTGGCATTGATGGAGACGCCCAAGCTGCGATGCGTCGTTCTATCGTTGACACTGCAAAGTGCCAGAGCTGTCACAATCAAGAAAATCATCATTATAACAATGGTTATAACTGTCAGACATGCCACACCTCAGACAAGACCACCAAAGGGGATGATAGCTTCCCTGGAGGCATGAAGCCGACCAGCTTTGCCTATAAAGCCCACGAAGCAGAGGGACATTATCTTAAATATGCGGGTGTACAATCTGGTACCGTTCTCAAAACAGACTGCTCAACCTGCCACACCGATGATGGCATCCAGCTAGGTCGAGCAACCGATCGTGTATGGCGTTATGGCGACACTACGACCGGAGTCGATATTTGGGTATCATCTGATGCTGGAGCTTGTTTAAGTTGTCATCAGAAGTACCTAAGTGATTCAGGCGCAAGTCATATCACCTCTAATGGCGGAATTTTAGATGGTATGGATGCCGATGACGTTAGAACTCGCTCAGCAGAAGCGTGTGCGACTTGCCATAATCCAAGTCAACTGCTTGAAGTTCACGGCAACTAATATGTTGATCATCTAGCAATTAAAAAAGGAGGCTTAAAGCCTCCTTTTTTACTCTCAGATAGTCTTAAGCACGTATTGAGTCATTGGTTTCCGTGATGTTTTGCGATAAGTATCATCACTCAATTGCCTATCCACCTAGGATGGTGTTAATAAGACAGTTCAAGACACTTACCCATCACGAGGAGCTAACGTATCACATACAAGTTAACGCCGAATGTAACTGCAACGTTAAAATTACGAACTAAAGATCGCCATAAAAATTGATTTAAATCAACAACTATCGTGAAACCATCTTCAACCTTCAGCTAAAATTAAGCTTTGGCGAGCCAAGCTTAACCCATTATTAATCCTCTGCCCTGCAACGCCACAACTACCTGTTAAATAACAACTTAAAAAACAATTAACATTTTATAACGACTAAAAGATATACCTCACATTTAGCTGTATTGATTTATAGCGAGCTACCTCTTTTGGGTAAGATCAAGGTGAGGAAGCCCCTCACGCTTAAGAGGTAAAAAACCTCACAGCAGATAAAACCTATGCAGGGAATAAAATGATGATAAATCGGTATAAATTAGCAGCAACTGTGAAATCAGCAATCGGCATTAGCGCACTCTCTTTTGCGCTTGCGGGTTGTGGCAGTGATGGTGAAAATGGTGAAGATGGCAATAATGGTGAGATTGCATTGCACATTAACGATGTAACCGCAGTTAAAACCCAAGTTGAACTTGCCAGCTACGATGAAGCAAACTCCACCCTTACAATAGAGTTTAACTTTACTAACCTAAACGGCGTTGCCGTTACCGGACTAGAGGAGCTAACCGATCCATTCCGCGTTAGCTTTGGTCGTATGGGAACGCGAGCAGAAGCATTTTTGCCTTACGAGATCACCGATTCAGAAGGCAATAGCAGCACTGTAGATTCACGTGCCGATGGTGAACGTGAAATTTGGCTGTCATATCGTAACAAGCAAAATGACACATTGGTCACTGGAACAGATAACTGGCGCCCGAACCGTAATTGCCAAGAAGGACTAGAATGTCTTGAGTATCTTGGTAGTGGTAAGTACCGCATTACAGCGCCCGATATCATTGATACCAAGAGCCTAGATTACGGTTACGATGCCACTCAGGTTCAAGGTGTATACCTAATGACCTATGGCGCTGGTGCCAATAAGGTTAAGCATGTTGAGTCATACTACTGGGAGCCAGCGACAGAGCAATCGGTTAGCTCACCTAAGTTAGTACTAGAAAGCCAAACGTGTACCAGCTGCCATGTTGGCGAAGACCACATCCGTCATGGTAACTATGGCAATACGGCCGATGGTTGCCTGTTCTGCCACACTGACTACACTCAGTATTCTGGTGCAGGCACAGATGAAGAAGGTAATGAAGTTAACTTCACCGTCGATGGATCCATTAAAGGACTGGTTCACGCTATTCATACTGGTGCGACAGAAAGTGATCGTCGTGCATTAGGTAAGTTTGACACTGTCATTGGAAACGCCGCTAAAAACCCTGTTTTTGGCTATAAATATGACCGGACTACACAAGTTGATGAGGAAGGCAATCCGTTAAAGCCAATCAACTACCCTGCCGCTACCGCCAACTGCGAAAGCTGCCATGTGCAGTACACTGAAACAGCAGAAACACTGCCTGAAAATGTAACGGTGCACGCGCTAGATTGGTTTAAAGATATGGATGCCGATAGCTGTCAAAGCTGTCACGGCGATTACCACTACGGTGGCCGTACTACAACTGATGACAGTGGCACCGCATATATCGGTTGTGTCGATTGCCATACCTCAAACGATGGTAACACTCGCGGTGGCGCCTTCCGTCACTTCGCCGGACACGACAAAGAAAGTCGTGAATCTGCAATTGAAGCCGGTAAGCTCATAGAAACAAGCTACAGCAATATTGTGTGGAATACAGAGGTGGCAGAGCTTAGCTTCACCGTCAACTTAATGATGGGTGAAGAAGTTGTTAGCGCTAGTTACGTACCTAGACTGACGATTTATGCCAATGCTGTTGATGCTGTTAAGCCGGACGCTTTTTTAGCATCACGCGCTAGCAGTACTGTAACTGCAAATGACGATGGTAGTTTTAATGTTGTCGTTGATGCAACACCTGCTGGCTATACGTTACCAGCATTAGCTAAGGCGATTGACAATGGCGCAGACTTAGCGCTATCAGCAAGCTTCAGTGCCTGCTTCAAGAATAAAGCGTCAACCTTGGTTGAACTCGATTCTGAGGGCAACTGCAGTGGGATCCTTAGCGCCAATGCAGCAACAACTGAGTTCTTAAAGCTTGATGGTACTGCAGGGGTCGAACGTGCAAGTGCGGTAAATTATGACAACTGCGCAAGCTGTCACAACAATGACATGGTCGTTCGAAAAGGCGCTAGTCACTACCGAAACGCAGACCTTCACACTTGTGCACAGTGTCATGAAGCGGGTGATTACAATAGCATGATCGTCCGAGTTCACGGTACATTCGGTAAAGCTCATGGTCGTGAAGATGTCCAGTCTTTAGTCGATACTAAAACCTGTACCGCATGTCACGATAATAGCGATTACAGCTTAGAGAATGCACGTTCAACACCAATGCGCTGGAACCGTAAAGACGAAACTTTCTCTAGCCCACAAGCTGGGGTTTGTGCATCGTGTCACGTATCTAGTAGCTACGATATCGGTGGCGGTAAAGATTCAGCCAAATCACACATCGAGGGGATGGGTGGCGTAGTAGCTGGCACTTATACTGAAGCGATGCTGAATAGCGAATCATGTCTAACATGTCATAATGCAGAAAAGGTCGCAGAGAACCACATGCTTAAATAATTTAAGTATGTTGACACCGACTAACACTCTCAAAAAGTGGTAGAAGGTACTACAAATACAAAGGATGAGGAACTCGCTTTCTCATCCTTTTTTTATTTTTAAGCTACTATTTTGCTCCTATTAAAAATCCACCTCAGTAACACTTTATTTATTTGGTGACAGCGACTTAAATACTGTTACTACATCCAACACCAAACCAACAGAGCATCAACATTCCGCCTTTTTAGGTCGCCTCATTCTTAATCAAAAATTAAAATAGTCCTAAAAACGCACTTTTTTGTATACCCCTAAAGAAATAGTCAGATCTTAATCACATAAAGCGGCTAAAACACCTGCTAAAAACCTCCCTCTTCGTTAGCCTTAGAGATGGAAATAAAATTCCGCACACTAATTGTGGGTTAATGAGATTTGTTCTCAACTTATATCCATTTTGGTGATGATTAAAAAACTATTGCAGGGACAAAAAATGATGAAATTGTTTAACTTAAGCGCAGCTTCAAAAGCGCTACTAACAGCCGGAGTGCTTTCACTAGCAGTGTCAGGTTGTGGTGGCGATGATGGTAAGAAAGGCGAAGACGGCGAAAATGGTGTTGTTGGTGTTAATATCGACGCAGCAAAAAGCGTAAATGCCATATTCACTAATGCAACCGTAGAGACTGGCGCGGTAACTGTTGAATTCACACTTGAAAATGACAACGGTGTCGCGGTTCTTGGTTTGACCAAAGATCACGACTTACGTTTCGGTATTGCGCAACTTTCTCATGTCACCGAGACAATGGGTGACACACAGGCCGATAGAGGCTATCAATGGCAAGCCTATATCAATTCTGAAAAAGCTCCCAATCCAGACTGGGTTCCTGAAGGTGAGTCAGATATCACCCCGTCTATACAGTTCCAGGCTAACGTAGAAAAAGCTGGCGACTGTGATACCTGTTTCGTCGATAACAAAGATGGTACCTACACATACACTTTCCAACAAAATATTGGCAATGTTGCTGAACCAGTAGAAGTCATTTACGACGCTGACAATACTCAGCGTGCCACTATCGAACTTGATCTTCCAAACTTTGCAGCAAATGCTAATTACGACTGGCAGCCATCAACCGGCATGACTGATGGGATTCAAACTCGTAATGTTGTTTCAATTGAGACCTGTTACACCTGTCACCAGCCTGAAAGTCTAGAACTTCATGGCGGCCGTCGTACCGATCTAGAAAACTGTGCATCTTGTCATACTGCAACTTCAGGCGATCCTGAAAGTGGCAACAGTGTTGACTTCACCTATATGATCCATGCGATTCATAAGGGAAGTGACAGAATGACCAGCACGCCAGACGGCCCGGTTGCTGCTCCATATAAGGTTATCGGATATGGCGGCGGTGTTCATGATTACGGCAAGGTTATGTTCCCTCAAAAGCCTGCTGCTGATTGTAGTTCTTGCCACGTTGAAGGTGAAAACGCACCAGCAAATGCTGATTTGTTTAAAGCAGATTTAAGTAATACAGCTTGTATCGGTTGTCATACAGAAAAACCTTCTCAAAATCACAGCAGCACAAACTGTGTTTCTTGTCATAATTCTACCGACACCTATGGTGGAACTGGCAGCGCTGAAAAGCGTCATGGTGATGTACTAAAAGCCTACAACGATGCTAAAGCAATGAGCGTTGATTTTAGTAACATAGGCTTAACCGATGAAGGAAAGTTCAGCTACGACGTTCAGATTCTGGATGCCGATGGCGCAGCTATTGCTGGAGAATTCATTAATCAAAACAATCGAGTCGTTGTGGCTTGGGATAGCGATAAAGATTTCCCAGCATACAAAGATGCATCATACTCAGAGCGTCGCACAAAGCTTAAAGATGGTAGCTATGATGCGAGTACTAAAACCTTCACTATCGTAAGTGAAGGTTTCGATATGCCAGTCGATGCGACAGGTAAGACATTTGAGCTTTGGTCAACGATAGAAGTTTGCTTTAACAAAGGCGGCTACGGCGTTGCTGAAGTAGTAATGACTGAGTGTTCTGATAAGACTCGCTCTATCCCAGTTAAAGATGCACCTTATCACTTCGTCTGGTCTGGTACTGGTGAAGCAACCGATGCTGAAGCTATGATGCGTCGTGATATTATCGATGCCACTAAGTGTCAAGGTTGTCATAACCAAAAAATTATCCATAATGACAATGGTGTTAACTGCCAAACTTGCCACACCTCTGATCAGTCACTTAGAGAAACGGTTAAAAAGTCTGGTATATTCGACAGAGCGACTAGTTTTGCTTATAAAGCACACCATGAAGCCGGCCATGATATGAATGGTAAATGGGGTAGTGGTTTGCAGTCTGGTACTGTGATGAAGACAGATTGCTTGACTTGCCACACTGCTGAAGATAGCAAAAATAAAATCGAAAATGGAATTACCTTAGGCCGTGCTCCTGAACGTGTTTGGAACTATCCAAATCTTGACACAAAAGAAGAAGCTGGCATCTGGGTTTCATCTGACGCGGGTGCATGTTTAAGTTGTCATCAAGCTCATTTAAGCGATGCGGGCAAATCTCATATCGAAACAAACGGTGGTATCTTGGATGGTACAGATTCCGCTGATGTTCTTGGTAGAGCAAAAGAAGCTTGTGCTACATGTCACTCTCCAGAGCAAATTATGGAGCTACACGGTAACTAGTTTTTATCGATAAGTAGTCACACTGAAATACCACTAAAAAGGGAGGCTTAGCCTCCCTTTTTTAATGAGAGTCATTCTCACATCATCAATACTCATTTTATTACATATTTCGGATATTTATCGCGCATTTATTGATATTGATTCGGCTTTAGCAACCCTCACCAATACCTCTTTAGAAATAGAAAGATCCACGTCACACATTGGCACCTGCTATGCAGATTTTCGCCTTGCATTACGTTAGCCTTTCATTGGGGAATCTTATTTCCAGCATTGACTTAAACGGCAATTAAAAAATTACAGTCGGTCTACATAATCGGACCACACGTTTAGGCAGTGCCAAAACCTATGCAGGGAAAAAATGATGAACGTAAATAAATCTAAAATTGCGCTGCTCCTAGCAGCAAGCGCTGTATCAATGGCCTTAACCGGCTGTGGCGGCGACGATGGCACTGACGGTAATCCTGGCAACCCAGGTGGCCCAGCAGCTGACTACATCAACACACTAAATCTTAAAGTCACCGACGTGACTTATAATGACGGTGTGCCAACAATCAATGTCTTCGCAACCAATGAAGAAGACATACCCGTTGTTGGTCTAACAGCTTTTGAAGTTAAAGCTGTTGCACAGCTTCTACCTCAAGGTTCAACTGGAGCAGGTGATAACGCCCAGTGGCAGAAGATTGGTTCAAACAAAGAGTTTACCGATAATAAAGACGGTACATATAGTTTCACCATTCCTGTTGAAGGTTATAACTCAGCGCTAACGCAACGCTACAACGTCATCGCAAGTGCCTCGACACTCGCTGATGGTGTGACCAGTGTGCCACGTACTGAGCTATCTCAAGATTTCTCTGGTGACGGCTACGCAGCTCTTTACACTAAAAACATTGTTTCAACTGAAACTTGTAATACCTGCCATGCTGTTGGTGAGAAAATTTATCACGGCTACACCTCAGTAGAAACCTGTACCTCGTGTCATACTCCTGGGTTGGCTGACAGTAAAGGCAAGCCAGAGGTTGACTTTGATCATCTTATTCACAATGTTCATAACTCAGCTAAAGGCTGGAAGGCTGACAGAACTACTGGTGACTTTACTAAAGACGCAGTAAAAGCTCAGAGTATCGTTCAAGACAACTGTCAAACTTGCCACGTTGAACCAGAAGCTGACAGCGGTGAGCTAACGGAATGGGGCAACTGGTCACGTATTCCTACAATGGAAACTTGTACTAGCTGTCACACAGGTATCGATTTTGTCGCAGGTAAAGGTCACTCACAACAGGCTGACAACTCAAACTGTGTTGCTTGTCATAGTGCCAGCTGGACAGCTGAACTACACACTAGCGGCTTCAGTGACACTAAAGCGCTAATCGACACTTACGGCATCAACGTTGCGTCTACAATTGATAGCACAACTCAAGCGGCAACAATTAGTATTCAAGTTGTTGACTCTAGTGGCGCTGAAGTTGATATCAGCACCATCCTGCCAATGGTGCAGCGTTTTGAAGTTATCACTAACGTCGGTCCAAACAACGTAACCCTAGGTTACGGTGGCAAAGACTCTATCAATGCGATTAAGAACGGTGTTGTTGATACTAATGCCGCTATCGAAGATGGTAAGTTAGTCTACTCAACAACTAAAGACCTTAAGCTTGGCGCTGTTGGCGCTGACGACGAAACAGCCTTCACCTTTGTTGGTTGGGCTATGTGTTCTGCTGACGGCGAATTTGTTAAATGTGATGATCCTGATTTCGATGGTAATGACACTGACAAATACACAGGTATGAAAGCCGATCTTGCTTTCGCTACCCTTTCTGGTGAAGCGCCAAGTATGCGTCACGTTGACTCTGTTAACTTTAGCGCATGTGCAACATGTCATAGTGCTGAGTTCCAAGTCCACAAAGGTGGTCACCATGCTGGTTTCGTTATGTCAGAGCAACTTTCTCATAGCAAAGATGCTAACGACCAACCGATCATCGGTGTAGATGCTTGTGCAGCTTGCCACACTCCAGACGGTACCTATGCTGGCGGTGTAAACATGGGTGCATTGGAGACTAAACTCCATAAGACTCACAGCCAAGGTGATTACGCGGTAATCCCAGGAATGAACTGTGACCAGTGTCATAACGATTTCAACCGTGATGCCTTTAAGAAAAAAGGCGCGATTGCAACTGCTGGTGGTCAATACACTACGCCTATCGCGGCAACTTGTGCTTCTTGCCACAGCTACAACATGGACAAGTTCAAGACACACGTTGAAGGTCAAGGTGCATTAGTCAACGTATCTAAAGAGGAAGCGACGAACGCTGCTCAACTAGAAACGTGTTTCTACTGCCATGCGCCAACTCCAGCGGATCACACTGCGGTTAAGATGTAATTTGTACACCACTTAAAACAACTTTGAAAATTAAAAAGTGTTGAAATCGGGGGGGAGTCCTCTCCCCCACTTTCACTAAGTTTGTGCAAGTTTAGGAAATCGATTATGAAGATCACCAAGAAACTAAAAACCTTACTTCCAGCGCTATTAGCATCGGCAGTACTTTCACTTAGCTTTGCTCACACAGCAATGGCGTCAAAGTGGGATGCGAAGATGAGCCCTGATGAAGTTGAAGCCACACTCGACAAGAAATTCGCCGAAGGCAAATACTCGCCAAAAGGCGCAGACTCTTGCCTTATGTGTCACAAGAAGTCAGAAAAAGTCATGGCCATCTTTGACGGTGTTCACGGTTCTATAGACTCAAGTAAAAGTCCGATGGCAGGCCTTCAATGCGAAGCGTGTCACGGCCCAATGGGTAAACATAACCGTGGCGGCAACGAGCCGATGATCGCTTTTGGTCCAGACTCTACGCTAATTGCTGAAAAGCAAAACAGTGTTTGTATGAGTTGTCACAAAGATGACAAGCGTATGGATTGGAATGGTGGACACCATGACAATGCTGATATTGCTTGTGCTTCTTGTCACTCAATTCATGCAGCCAAAGATCCAGTATTATCAAAAAATACTGAAATGGAAGTCTGTACTAGCTGTCATACCAAACAGAAAGCCGACATGAACAAACGCTCAAGCCACCCAATGAAATGGGCCCAAATGGTCTGTAGCGATTGCCATAACCCACATGGATCAATGAGTGATTCAGATCTCGTTAAGCCTAGCGTTAACGAAACCTGTTACTCATGCCACGCAGAGAAACGTGGCCCAAAATTGTGGGAGCATGCACCCGTTACTGAGAATTGTGTTACTTGTCACAACCCTCACGGCAGTGTAAATGAAGGCATGTTAAAAACGCGTGCTCCGCAACTGTGTCAACAATGTCATGCCAGCGATGGCCATGAAAGCAGAGCTTACATGGGCAATACAGGACAAGGTTCGAGTGTCGGCGATAATGCCTTTACTGGTGGCCGCAGCTGTCTAAACTGTCATAACCAGATCCATGGTTCAAACCATCCATCTGGCAAGCTGTTCCAGCGCTAACGGAGACGAGAAGATGAAATTCAAACTAAATTTAGTCACCCTCGCCCTACTTGCAAGTGCTGGTGCAATTGTACCTAGCGTCGCAATAGCAGCTGACGGTTACGGTATTCAAAATGCGAATACCACTAAAGTAAAATTCGATAAATGGGCTTGTAAACGTTGTGCAGTCGAAACCGGTTATAGCGGCACTGTGGGTGTCGGTGTAGGTTACAACGACAGTAGCGATATTCATTCAGCAAATGCGTTTGCCGCTGAAGATGAATTCGCAGCTAAAGTTGATGCTGACCTTAAATACTCAGGTAAAAGCGGTTACCAAGCCTCTATCGAAGCTGATAATCTCGGCATGGAAAATGGCCGAGCTGATATCAATGTCGGCAAAGCGGGTCAATACAATCTAAACCTAAATTATCGCCAGATTGCTACCTACAAAACGGATAGCGCCATGAGCCCTTACCAAGGAGTTGGCAGTGATAACCTAACCCTTCCTGGTGACTGGGTAAACGGCGGCAGCACTGCGGACATGACCAACTTGAACTCAAGCCTTAACCCGCTTGAGCTATCGCTAAAACGTAAGCGAGCAGGGTTAGGTATTGACTACGCGTTTGTCAATCAGCAGGGTGAGTCTTTATGGAGCACCTACATCAATTATATGCGTGAAGACAAAACCGGCCTTAAACAAGCTTCTGGTAGCTTCTCAAATCAATCGATGATGATTGCTGAACCTGTTGATTACTCGACTGATACGCTTGAAGCGGGTATTCGTTTTGGCGGTGACAATTGGTTTACAGCGCTAAATTACAACGGCTCTATCTTTAAGAATGAGTACAGTGAGCTGTCTTTTGATAATGCCTTTAGCCCAACGTTTGGCGCACAAACGACCGGCTATATGTCACTTGATCCAGATAATGAAGCACACACAGTATCGTTAATGGGTCAATATGTAGCAGGCAAAACGATCATCAATGGCCGAGTTCATTATGGTCAAATGACGCAAGACCAAGACTACAGCAGCTCAGGCTACGGCTATCAAATGCCGACAGAGTCACTCGACGGTAAAGTTGAAACCACGGGCGCCACACTTAAAGTTGTGTCACGTATTACTCGTCAACTGCGTTTAAACGCGAGTTACGATTACAACGACCGTGACAACCAGACCAACATTGAAGAGTGGACGCAAATAAGTATTGACTCAACAACGGGTCAAGCAGCTTACAACACGCCTTACGACATCACCACTCACAAAGCTAAGTTAGGAGCTGACTACCGTCTTGCTCGTGGCCATAAACTTGAAGGTGGATTTGACTACCGTAAAGATGAGCGTAACTACCAAGACCGCGAAACCACCGAAGAAAGCACTGTTTGGGCGAAGTACCGCGTCAGTGCCTTTGATAAGTGGGACATGTGGGTTAAAGGCAGTTATAGCGACCGTGATGGTTCTGAGTATCAAGCATCAAAATGGACTTCAAGTGAGTCAAACGACTTGCTGCGTAAGTACAACCTAGCGGATAGAAGCCGTACTCAAGTTGAAGCCCGTGTTACACACAGCCCAATTGAGACGCTGACTATCGACTTTGGTGCGCGTTATGCGCTCGACGATTACAGCGACACACAAATCGGCTTAACTGAATCGAAAGATATGAGTTACGATGCAAGTGTCAGCTATTTGCTCACTGAAGACATGACATTGACGGCGTTCTACAACCGTCAAAACATCGATTCAGATCAAGCAGGTAGCACCAACTTCTCTAGCCCAAATTGGTATGGCGTTGTTGAAGATCAAGTCGATGTGGTTGGTACCGGTTTTAGCTACAACAACCTTATGGAAAAGAAACTGCGTTTAGGTGTTGATTACACTTACTCAGATTCGAATAGTACCACCCAAGTTACCCAAGGTATTACGGGTGATTACGGCGATTACTATGCCAAAGTCCATAACGTTAATGTTTACGCTTTATACCGTGCAACGGACAAGATGGACGTACGCGTAGACTATAAGATGGAAAATTATAAAGATAACGACGCTGGCAATGATATTGCGCCAGACGGGATCTGGAACGTGTTAAGTTTTGGCAGTAACAGCCATGACTACAACGCGCACCTCATCATGCTTAGCATGAGCTACCGTCTGTAGTCGTTAGCCTTTCGTTAAAAACCCGCAATCGCGGGTTTTTTTATGCCTCTAAAATAAGGTTTATAGCCTGACGTAGATCTAAATCTAACGATTTACTCGGCTTTCATCTTGAAGTTAGGCTCACTTTAAGCGATTGTAAGCCATCTCTTCGATTACTAAGACTCCCGATGACCCGTATGCCCTCTTTGCTCAAGCCTTTTCTCTGTTTATGTCTGTTAGCGCCTATGCCTGCATTCGCGTTTCAATCCGACACCACCAATATATTAATGCTGGCAATCTCGCTTGGCGGCTTTTGTTTTTTTAATCTGCTGTTAACTGGCTTATTCTATTTCACAGGTCAATACCACAGCAGACGTTTTGCCAAAATCCATACACTGATCTCGCTGTTACCTGCACTATTAACCTTTATATTAGCGATAACTTACATCGAAGGCGCCGGTGCTATTTCACTCAATATCGGTGTGATCATTGTCAGTATTGCGTTGAGTATACTGCCAGTACAACTGAGCCCGACAGCTAATGCACCTACTGATAAAACACCGTTAATTCTCGCGACCGTCGCATTATTGCTCATGGTTGTTGCCTATTATGCCGCGCCACTGACCATATTTGCCTTGGCCATCGCTCATGTTGCAGCGTCAAGTCGTGGCACGCTAAGTGTCAAACTGCTGAGCTACGCTACACTCATCACAGGCTACAGCTATTTAGGGTATTGGGCTTATCAAATTGCGCTGCACAGCTAAATGCATCGTCACTGAGTCCGCCTCCACTTATGCGAGAAAATGCTAACTTCACCAATTTACTTAGCCAAGTAAAGCAATGTCAGCTTTGTGCTAAGCACTTGCCGTTTGCGCCCAAGCCTATTGTGCAACTTGCCAGCAATGCAAAAATACTGATTGCTGGCCAAGCGCCAGGGCAAAAGACACACCATAAAGGGCATCCTTTTGACGATGCCAGTGGCGAGCGTCTCAGGCTTTGGCTAGGGGTTACGCGAGAGCAATTTTATAACCCCGATCTGTTTGCCATTCTGCCGATGGGGTTTTGTTTTCCTGGCAGTTACACAACAACCGATAAGAAAAGTGGCGATAAGCCACCTCGTCCCGAATGCGAAGCTGCATGGCGACAACCTTTGCTCAATGAACTACACAATGTTGAATTAACCCTACTGGTGGGCCAATACGCTATTGAGTGGCATCTAAAGCGCAAATTAACCGTCACCCACGCAGTAGAACAATGGCAAACCTTATGGCCACACACGTTAGTCATGCCTCACCCAAGCCCAAGAAACAACATTTGGCTAAAGCGTCACCCCGAGTTCGAACAACAAATCATCCCCAAATTGCAGCAACGTGTCGCCACGCTCATCAGTCCAGAGCAAACCTAAACCGTTCAATTACAGCTCAGTTTCATTAGGGGTATCAATGTATTTTTTAGATGGCTTACTTGCCAAACAGATAGTCAATCGCACCATGAAAATCATTGGTCACAACATCAATGTAATGAATAAACACGGCATTATATTGGGCTCAGGCGATCCCCATCGAATTGGTGAGGTGCATGAAGGCGCATTACTGGCCATTAGCCAACAAAGAACTGTTGCAATTAGCCATGCGAGTGAAGACACCTTACAAGGCGTCAAAGCGGGGATTAATCTGCCTCTGCATTATAAAGGCGACATCATTGGTGTTATTGGCATCACCGGTGACCCCAAAGAGCTCGGTCATTACGGTGAGCTCCTTAAAATGACCGCCGAAATCATTGTTGAGCAAGCCAACTCCCTTGAACTGGCACAATGGCAATACCGTCAAAAAGAGGAGTTGATCATCGATTTGATTAAGTCCGACGGTGCATTTACCTCACATCAGCTAAACTGGGCGGCGCAGCTCGATATCAACTTAGACACCCCTCGTGTTGCGGCCATTATTCAGGTGCAAGCGGACGAAGAGGAAACCTCGGCTAATTCGATGCTAAAACAGATATTGCACTTACTGGAAAATCCGTCGCGCGGTAACTTAGTCGCCATGACCTCAATGACTGAGCTGGTGATCCTCAAACCTGCTTTTCTTGATGGACAGAAGTGGGATGCAACACTTGAGAGTGAGCGTATTGATCAGCTTATCGCTCGTCTACCGAGTGAAATGAGAAAACGATTAAAAATATCCCTCGGGCATTTCTTTGTGAAACCACAAGAAATTAATCGCTCCTACCAAACCGCTTTAGAGACTCTTTCTATCGGTTCTCAAATGCGCCCAGAGCAGAGTAAATATCTTTATGAAGATTTCTCTCTGTTAGTGCTGTTATCTTCCCTCAAAGATAACTGGCGTGGGCAAGAGCTAGTAAGCCCATATCAATCATTAATCAGTGCCGATAAAAATGGTCAACTGGCTAAAACGTTGACCTGTTACTTACAACATTTTGGCGATCAACAGCAGTGTGCCAATGCGCTGTTTATTCACCGAAACACCTTACGTTATCGACTCGAAAAAATTGAAAAAATCACCGGCAGTAATTTACAGAAATTGGATGGTCTACTGCAGCTCTACCTAGGGCAAGTGATGTTAACCACCCGATAATAGGCTGATGACTCATGTTGCATATCATTCGCTTTGGCTATATGACCTAAACATCAGCCTCAAAGCAAAAAATGTTCAATTGAACAAGAAAACATTTATTTTTAGATATATATTTGTGCATTCAACCAAAGATATACATCCCATCGAACCGCATAATAGCTAAGCCTGAAATCCTATGACCTCGACTCACAATGAGTCGACGTCATATTTGGCTTAAGTAACATCAAACCCTACACATAAATTAAAAATACCCCTACAGGGAAACGCTATGAGCCTCGTAATGATCTTGCTGGCGGTGATTGCATTTATCGTCATCGCTACCTCTAAATTTAAGTTACACCCATTTTTAACCTTAATAATAGCGTCGTTTATTGCCGCTTTTGCCTATGGCCTACCTAGCGCCGATATTGCCAAAACCATCACTTCAGGTTTTGGTGGCATCCTAGGTTATATCGGTCTTGTTATCGTACTAGGTACCATCATAGGTACCATACTTGAAAAAAGTGGCGCCGCCATCACCATGGCAGATGTCGTCATTAAATTACTTGGCACTCGCTTTCCAACGTTGACCATGTCTATCATTGGTTACATCGTCTCTATTCCGGTCTTTTGTGATTCTGGTTTTGTGATTTTAAACTCACTTAAACAGTCTATGGCGAATAGAATGAAGGTCTCTAGCGTGTCAATGAGTGTCGCGCTAGCAACTGGCCTTTATGCCACCCACACTTTTGTACCACCAACACCTGGGCCGATTGCTGCAGCAGGTAACCTTGGGCTTGAATCTAACCTTGGATTAGTGATTTTTGTCGGTGTGTTTGTTGCCGCTATCGCGGCGCTTGCTGGCACCCTGTGGGCGAATCGATTTGCCAATGTACAACCTGATGGTGAAGGCGCAGAAGACCTGTTAACTCAGACTGAAGACTACGAAACACTCAAGCAAAATTATGGTGAACTGCCTAGCCCGATACGAGCATTTGCACCCATTTTCGTGCCGATCCTATTAATCTGTTTTGGCTCCATTGCCAACTTCCCATCAGCTCCATTAGGGGATGGGACACTGTTTGATGTGTTGGCTTTTCTGGGTCAACCGGTCAATGCATTAATGATTGGTCTTTTCCTATCATTGTCACTGCTTAAAAGTAACAACAAGGTCAAAGAGTTCAGCGAGCGTATCAGCCAAGGTCTGGTTGTAGCAGCCCCAATTCTACTTATCACTGGTGCCGGTGGCGCATTTGGCGCGGTACTCAAAGCAACTGAAATTGGCGCGTTTTTAGGCAGTTCGCTGTCGGCATTAGGCGTCGGGATCTTTATGCCGTTTATCGTTGCTGCAGCATTAAAGTCTGCTCAAGGTTCCTCTACTGTTGCACTTGTTGCTACTTCAGCGTTAGTCGCTCCTATGTTGGGTGATATCGGCCTTGCGAGTGACATGGGCAGAGTGCTCACCGTCATGGCGATTGGTGCAGGTGCGATGACCGTATCACACGCCAATGATAGCTTCTTCTGGGTTGTTACCCAGTTTAGCCGCATGAGCGTTAAGCAAGCTTATAAAGCACAAACCATGGCCACCTTAATTCAAGGACTCACCGCCATGACGGTGGTGTATATACTGAGCTTATTCCTTATCTAGGTTTCTTATCTAAGCTCAATTAAAAGGCGAGTGTGCTTACTCGCCTTCCTCCTCATTTGAACAGTCGTGTTAGCACGACTATTCATACTCTTAATAAGACATTTGCCTAGAACAAGGCTAATCGTTCGCTTAAACAGTTTCAGCCTTGCGCTGAAAATAGGAAGACGGCATGAAAATTGTGATAGCCCCCGATTCATTTAAAGAAAGCCTCTCCGCAATGGAAGTGGCTAACGAAATTGAGCGAGGATTTCGCACGGTATTACCCAATGCTGAATATCTCAAAATCCCCGTCGCCGATGGCGGTGAAGGCACCGTGCAGTCAATGGTTGATGCGACTAATGGTCGCCTTATTTGGACGCAGGTTTCCGGTCCATTAGGCCACAAAGTTAACGCTTTTTACGGCATTTTAGGCGACAGTTATCATGGCAATGAAAAAACAGCCGTAATCGAAATGGCCGCTGCATCAGGCTTACATTTAGTCGCTGCAGACCAGCGTAACCCAATGTTAACCACCAGCTACGGCACCGGTGAGCTGATTGTTGACGCGCTTAATCGTGGCATCAAACATATTATTATCGGCCTCGGAGGCAGTGCCACCAACGATGGAGGCGCAGGAATGGCACAAGCACTTGGGGTACATCTTTTAGACGCTGATTCAACCGCCCTAGCGCCAGGTGGTGCGGCCTTAAGTCAGTTACAACATATTGATATTACGGATCTGCATCCACTGGTCTCACAATGCCGCTTTGAAGTGGCTTGCGATGTTAATAATCCGCTTTGCGGTGAACATGGCGCCTCCGCTATTTTTGGCCCTCAAAAAGGCGCGACAACCACCATGGTGCAGCAACTGGACAGTGCCCTAAACCATTATGCAGATGTTATTGCGCAAACGGGCATCAAAGACAACCGTCACCTAGCGGGTGTTGGTGCAGCAGGCGGAATGGGGCTCGGCGTTATGGCTTTTCTCAATGCGCAGCTCAAACCGGGTATCGACATTGTGATGAACACCGTTGACTTAGCTAGCCATATTGAAGGCGCTAGCTTAGTGATCACCGGCGAAGGCAAGCTAGATAGTCAAACATTACACGGCAAAACGCCGATGGGAGTTGCGGGAGTTGCCAACCAGTTCAATGTACCCGTTCTCGCGATTGCAGGTTGTGTCAGTGACGATGCCAATGTGTTATTAGAACATGGCTTTACAGCACTATTTTCAATCACGCCACGCGCTTTACCTTTAGCTGAAGTGTTAGCAAACGCCAAAGCAAATCTTTATACCACCAGCAAAAATGTTGCCGCACTTTATTCGCTGTCCATGCCAGCAAAATAGCCTCAAACCACGTCCGATTAAAGGCGCTACGGCGCCTTTTTAGTAAGCTAATCGCAAACTTAATAAGCCGCTGCCAATAATGGCAATTTACTTTTCTACTTGATGCGCTAGAAAGCTTAAAGTAAAGTGAGCATCCCATTTTAAAGACTGATCCAGCACACAATCACTGTGTGGTGAATAGAGATTGTTAGCCGATGACACCAAGACGAGCCACCGCTTCTGAAGAAGCACTACTGAGAATCTTTACCGTTCCAGAAGCCCCCGATTCAACCCTTAGTGTTATTGAACAAAATATCTCACAGAACTTAATGGGTTTTTTACAAGACAGCGTGGTGGCCGTTGAAAAGCCATTGACCGAAATTGAGCTGGATTTTCAACAACACCAAATACCTGCCGCGCCGCAGTTTGTCTCAGACTATGCTGACGACATGATGAAGACGCTGGTCGCGCATTCAGTGCATACCTCAGCACCCAGCTTTATTGGCCACATGACATCTGCACTGCCCTACTTTGTATTGCCGCTATCTAAAATGATGGTGGGGTTAAATCAAAATCTGGTGAAAATTGAAACCTCAAAAGCGTTTACGCCATTAGAGCGTCAAGTTTTGGGGATGATGCATCATCTTGTTTATGAAAAGAATGATGATTTTTATCAGAGTTGGATGCACAGCGCTAACGTTTCATTAGGCGCGTTTTGCTCAGGTGGTACCGTCGCTAATATCACTGCTCTATGGACTGCACGTAACCAATTACTTAAAGCAGATGGTGAGTATCGCGGCGTTGCAGCTCAAGGCGTGATTAAAGGGCTACGTCACTATGGATTTGATGACTTAGCGATTTTGGTCTCTGAACGTGGCCATTACTCATTATCTAAAACGGCTGATTTACTCGGGATCGGCCGCGAAAACATTGTTCAAGTTCCGACTTCAAACGATAACAAAGTCGATGTCGTACAGATGCGAAAAATCGCTGCCAAGCTTGCCGAAGACAATATTAAAGTGATGGCCATTGTGGGTGTTGCGGGAACAACTGAAACCGGTAATATCGACCCATTAAATGCATTAGCAGACTTAGCAATAGAGCTTAACTGTCACTTTCATGTTGATGCCGCATGGGGGGGCGCTAGTCTATTATCTAAAAAGTACCGTCATCTATTAGCCGGAATTGAGCGGGCTGATTCAGTGACTATCGACGCTCACAAGCAGATGTATGTGCCCATGGGCGCAGGAATGGTGATTTTTAAAGATCCCACTTTTGCCAATGCCATTAAACACCACGCCGAATACATACTCAGAAAAGGCTCAAAAGATTTAGGCAGCCAAACGTTAGAGGGATCGCGTCCCGGCATGGCAATGCTAGTCCATGCTTGCCTGCAAGTTATTGGCCGCGATGGTTATGAAATACTGATCAACAACAGTCTAGAGAAAGCGCACTACTTTGCGAGCTTAATTAACAAGCATACTGAGTTTGAATTAGTGTCCAAGCCTGAGCTTTGCTTATTAACCTACCGATATGTTCCGCAGGTGGTGCAAACGGCGATGGCAACGGCGCGAGCTAACAAGGATGTACAAAAGCTGACTGAGTTTAATGAATTATTGGATGGCTTAACTAAATTTGTGCAGAAACGTCAGCGTGAACAAGGCACCTCATTTGTCTCACGCACCCGTATTAATCCTGAGAACAAGCAGCTGATGGAGATCAAAGCCGTGGTGTTTCGAGTCGTGTTAGCCAATCCACTCACGACCCATGAGATTTTACAGCAGGTACTTGCCGAGCAAACGGTTATCGCCTCTCAAGACAATACCTTTTTACCTAAACTAATGGCGTTAGCTCAGCTATAACAAAGCCTGTGATTGCTAACTGCCAACGCCATAGTTGTTATTGATAACGCTTGTTCAATAGCGCGTATTAAACGGCTCTTATTCTGAGTCTAGCCGAGCGGTGATAAACAGGTCTGTGACTTCACCCATCGGGCTAGCTTGTTGTTTGCGTTGTAACGCCAACAATTTAAAGCCTCGACGATTCAGTGCCGGCACTAACTGCTCCGCATGATGAAAGTAAGTAAAGACCTTATCACCATCACTTGAAGTATCTTCGCGCACGTTCAGGCATTCCCCCTCCATGGTACTCAGATACAAAATTCCTCCAAGTTTAAGGCGCAGCGCCGCGGCATCAATCAGCGCTATTGCCTCCAGCCTATCAAGATAAGGTAAACAGAAACCACACATAATGGCATCGAACTGCTCTTCAACGCGGTTTAAATGGCGGCTATCTAGCTGCAGAACCTCTATCTTGGGGTTGTTTTTCTTGGCCAACATCAGCATGTTGGGTGCTAGATCCGTTGCTAATATCGACAAATTTGGTTTTTCAGATAATAACATTTGAGTGATATTGCCCGGCCCGCAAGCCAGCTCTAACACGCGAGCATCATCGGTGGGTAAATGGCTAATAAAAGAATCAAAGGTGTCTGAATACATTGCAAGATCCATGTATTTATCCTGATACCTTTGAGCCAGCTTATCAAAGGTATTAACCGATATTTGATTATTATCCATTCGCTATTCCCTAGCACTCAGTGCTTATCACTTATACCGCTTTTGATTAATTAATCATCTACACTAGCTTGCAAGAGGCTGATTTACAACTGCTAGATGATCTCCTGTTTAATGTCCTGTTCAATATCATTTTAAGTGAAAACAATACCCCACAAGTTGACTCATTCCGCTCGACATGGTCAAAATGCCAAGAGCGATATTAGTTGGCAAAAATCAGAGCGGGTAATATCCCGACGTTCTTTATTGCAGGTGGGGCCGACTTATCTCAGCCACCGTCAATGATGAGAGCTGCTGTGGCGGAAATACTAGGCAGTCAGACGCAGGGTATGCCGTGAAGTGAAGTGGGAACAGCCTGAATTATCTATTCAAGCCTAATGCTTCCGATGGGACATTTGATGTCGATGGATTTACAAATGCCGCAGTGGCATGGTCAATGGAACCACCATTGCCAAAAGCCAGCTCGTTTATGCCCCTTTATGTGTTATCTCCAGTAATTTGTCCTATGCAGCACTGACCTCTTTGTAATACTTTTTCTCATCAGTTAGAAAGGTATGGGTTCCGTCTAACGACGACCTCTTAGTTAACCAGTGCTTGTACTTTTATGCAGTATTATTGGTTTTGTGCGGTTAGTCTCTAAATTATGCGCAATCAGTTCACGGTTTGCTATTGAGTGAAAAGAAAGAGAGGCGTAAATTCAGTTAGGTGAAAGTGTACACGCTTGAACTTCTTAGATAACAGGACGGACAAGGTGTGCAACTAGTTTTCCTCGAAAGTGTATTGGATATGACTTACAACGATTCAAGGTAGCAAATTGTTTTCATCTGAAATTTACGGAAAAATGCTTTGGACACTTTTACAACTGGTATTGGCAAAGCGCATGCGTGTTATAAAAATAGATTATTAAAATAGCTTCGGTGACTGAATCACAAGGACAAATTTACAAGCAATTTGGTAACTCAGTATGCATGAGGAAGTAGATGTTGTGGCAAAGCAAATGATAACAACAATGACAGATAATCAGATTAAGTAGCCGTAACACGCCCCTGCTGTGCCCCTAGGGGGCGCTGCATTGGAGAGCGGTGGCCGCTAGGCATGCTTTACGCCAGCAGTGTAACCACGCTTTGTTGCTGTACTTGTTTTGACTTCCGCTTTTAGTCTTGGTCTTGGTCTTGGTCTTGGTCTTGGTCTTGGTCTTGGTCTTTAATAGTGTGCTTTTGATCTTATATTTGGGTGGGAAACAAACTGCGTTAATAGGGAGTGATAGACAAGCTGGACAGGCCTTTCTTTAGGGGGGGCTTGCCTTAGCGCCCCGTACATATTTTCAAAGGGCTGGAAATATCTTTAAGTATGTGTCAATAAAT
This sequence comes from Shewanella sp. GutCb, assembly GCF_002836135.1. Classification (NCBI taxonomy): domain Bacteria; kingdom Pseudomonadati; phylum Pseudomonadota; class Gammaproteobacteria; order Alteromonadales; family Shewanellaceae; genus Shewanella; species Shewanella sp. GutCb. The sequence continues at coordinate 160,284 of NZ_PJBL01000028.1, forward strand.
GACTTATAAGCACTTTTATTCTATCGATAATAAATTGATGCTGTTTTAATATCGGATGTTATTTCTTTTATTTCATCGATAGACTTATTGCATGAATAATTTATTTTCGTATTTAAAACTACCTCTCCAACCTTGTTGACAACCATTAAAGACATCCGTTTTTTACAATATATAAAATCAATATTCCTCACCCCCTCCAAACTGACTTCTCTATTGTCAATAACCAAAAAACCCGAAAAAGGTTCTAACTTTATTTCTTTAGGGGCATAAATAATCCTCACTATTAACGT
>NZ_PJBL01000029.1:0-153368 GCF_002836135.1 Shewanella sp. GutCb
TTCACGGCACATTGCCCGTTATTCCCTAATTAAGCGAATGCGACAACGAAGTGGGCTTGGGTATCATTTTCAGGCAAAAGAAAGGGAAGCCTGAGCTTCCCTTTTTAATAAACCGAAATCAAAACTTATTGTGCGATTTTCGCTGGCACATTTAACCCAAAGTTATGCCATAAGAAACTATAAATATCAGCAAACTCATCAATCTTCATTGCCGTTGGTTTACCCGCACCGTGACCCGCTTTTGACTCTATGCGCATGATAACTGGCGCATCGCCTTGTTGTTTCTCTTGCATCATGGCACCGAACTTAAAGCTATGCAGTGGTACAACCCGATCATCATGATCTGCTGTCATCACCATAGTGGCAGGATAAGACTGTGCTGTTACATTGTGATATGGCGAATAAGCATAAAGTGCAGGGAATTGTTCTGCGTTATCTGCACTGCCATATTCACTGGTCCAAGCCCAGCCAATGGTGAACTTTTGAAAACGTAGCATATCCAACACACCTACCGCTGGCAGCACTGCCGCAAAAAGCTCAGGACGCTGAGTTAATGCCGCGCCCATCAATAAACCACCATTGCTACGACCATAAGCACCAAGCTTAGTACTATTGGTATACTTCTCACTGATCAGATACTCGGCCGCAGCGTAATAATCGTCAAATACATTCTGCTTTTTGTCGAACATGCCAGCTTGGTGCCAGCTTTCACCGTATTCAGCGCCACCACGAAGGTTAGGCACCGCATAAACACCGCCCATATCCATCCAAGCAATATTGGCAGGACTAAAGCGCGGGGTGAGTGAAATAGCAAACCCACCATAGGCATAAAGCAAGGTTGGATTGTTGCCGTCTTTCTTAATCCCCTTCTTGTATGAGATCATCATTGGCACTTTTGTACCGTCTTTACTGGTATAAAAAACTTGCTCTGATGTGTAATTTTCAGGGTCAAATGAGACAGTAGGCTTTGAATAAAGTGTCGACTTACCTGTTTTGAAATCAAACTTATAGGTGGTTTGCGGTTGAATGTAACTATTAAAGACATAGTAGAAGTAATCTTTACTACGTTTACCATAAGGCCCAGCTATCTTTCCTTTCCCCGGTAAAGCAACATCTTGGCGCTTGTCGCCATTCATGCTGTAAATCGTTAATTTACCCAGAACGTCATGCAGGTAGCTCACAACAATGTGATCATTAACGATAGCAATATTACTTATTGGATCTTTAAGCTCAGGAATAATCGTTTTCCAATTATCCTTGCTGCTTTTATTCACATCAATAGCAATCACTTTACCATTTGGCGCGTGATAATCGGTCTTAAAGTAGAACGTCGATTTATCATTACCAATAAAGCTGTATTCCGCTTCCAAGTCAGGGATAAGTTCAACCATCTCGGCTTGTGGCTCTTTTAATGACTTATAAAAAAATCGATTACGACTGTCTGTCCCCTGAGAGATATAAAGCAGCAGGTAATCGCCTTTATCTGTCACTTCAATCCCAAAACCCCAATCTTTATTTTGTGGTCTTTCATATACCAAGGTGTCTTCTGCCTGACTGCTGCCTATTTTATGAAAATACACTTTCTGGTTAAAGTTAACATCGGCGAGCGCATTTCCCCCTTTGGGAGCATCATAGCGAGCGTAATAGACGCCAGTGTTTTCACTATTCCATACCGCGCTGGAAAACTTTATCCAATCTAGCTGATCAGTTAACTTTTTTCCGCTCGCAATATCGACAAAGTGCCAGGTTTGCCAATCCGAACCTGATTTAGAAACACCGTATGCTAATGTATTACCATCATCACTTACCGACGTACCCGACAGTGCAATTGTACCGTCAGATGAAAACGTATTTGGGTCCAATAACACTTTCTCGTTACCCTTTGCATCTTTCACAAATAAAACAGACTGTGCTTGCAGGCCATTATTGCGATAGTAAAAGGTGTTAGTGCCCTTTTCATTTGGTGCTGAAATTTTTTCAAAGTTCCACAGTTCAGTAATACGATCAACAATCGCTTGTTTGTTTTCAATCGCCCCTAAGTAAGCTTTACCGTCTTGCTGTTGCTGCTTCACCCATTGATGGGTTTTATCTGACTCAACTTCTAAAAAGCGGTAAGGATCGGCAACCTGAACACCATGAATGGTTTCAATGACACTATCTTGGTCCGCTATAACAGCTTTTTCCTGTGACTCTTCAACAGATTGAGATTGGCATCCGACGATGGCAAACCCTAATCCGATAGCCAATAACTGTCTTTTGGCAAAAAAAGAATTAATTCGCATTATTTGTATCCCTGATTCACTTATCCGTAGCACAACAGAACAGCCTGACTAGGTAAGCTTTTTTATTAAGTTGGCATAAATAGCCATTTTCAAGATGCACTATACAAACTAATAAAAAACAGCGCAAAAGTTTGTTATCGCCTAAGCTGACCTTATGCCACTCATTATTCATTATCAATCTTGCAACATAGATTAATTATATATTATGTTAAGTTATGCATAAAACGTGATTAAGCACTCAAAAAACAGTGTTTAAGCCTATATAGTTACCATCTAAACAATTTTAATTCATTAGTAAAACTAATGTTTAAGTTCAATTATTCTAGTTTGTCAGTTTACTAATCTCGCTCTATAATTCACCTCGTTTTCAGGAAGTGTCTGCCTAGCAGATTTGAAAACAAAGAACTCTAAACTTTGGTGGTTATCCACGGAAGTTACATCCCTGGTTCTTAGCTTGACTTCCTTCCTTCAATTTGTTGATTGCAAATCAAATATTTTTGCAGCCCGCTTGCTAATGTAAGCGGGCTTTTTTTTATCTTATTTTTACCAAAGCCTAAATCACAAAAAAGCCCTGCAATATATACAGGGCCTATCATTGTAGCTTGGATGAGCGAAGCGCTTAGAGCGGCTTACTTATTCTAATCACTACTCTGCGGTTTCTTGCGCGCTCATTAATAGTCAGGTTTGATGCCACATGTCTGCGCTCACCATGACCTACTGTGTGAATACGACTTTGTGGTATACCACTAGCAACAAACAAATCTTTAACGGAGTCAGCACGCTGCACCGACACCTTTTCATTTACACTGCGTCCACCATAGCTGTCGGTGTAAGCATCGATTAAGACTAGATCAACATTTTGATCATAGGCTAAATACTCTTGTACCTTACTAATTTGTGATTTAGCGTAACGCGTTAACTCGGTGCCGCCTGACTCATAAGTTAATACCGTAAAAGCAATATCTTCAAAAGAGTATGGTAATAGTGTCGATAAGCACGATTTAAATTGCGCGTATTGCCGTCTAAAGTTTACCGCCGACAAACCCACTGCAATTTTATTGGTCTCGTTGTACCAATCAGCATAATAAAACGTGGGCTGCATACCGCTTTCAAGTTCAGCCAACATTGACCATGCAGCATTGCGCGGTACTTCGCCACTAAAGTACTTTTGATAGGTGAGCTCAGTGATCTCTTTTGATACAACTCCAGGTCGCCATGCCGGCGCCATACTCATTAATGTTGCCTGCGTAACTTGATCAGGTTTAACCCACATATCCAGCGTAAAGTTCAGATTATGATCTTTACCGGCAATGCTGGTAAATACCGCTTTACCGTAGGCAGGAATATCGTGCTCAAGACGGCACATTACCGGATTATTGCCGCTCACACGCCACTGCGACTCTTCTAATGAAGCTACATATTGCTTTAAATCAGCACTGGCAAAAAATGGTAAGCATATTAATGTTGCAAAAAGAACGCTAAGCCGCATAAAACTACCCTCTATAATTGAGTCACTACACTCTATCGGCACAATATTATCTTTCTTTAGCGTATAAAATGACCAAACGCACATGACAGTCATTATCAGTTGCCCCATAATAGGCACCTGCTAACTTTTTGGAAAATTTAATGACTGACACTTTCGACCCCAACAAATTGAAAAACCGCTTTAGAGGATATTTCCCAGTGGTTATCGATGTTGAAACAGCCGGGTTCAATTCAAAGACCGACGCGCTATTAGAAATTGCAGTCACTATGTTAAAGATGGATGACGACGGCGTAATCGGATTAGATAAGACGCTGCATTATCACATTGAGCCGTTTGAAGGGTCTAACCTAGAACCCGAAGCGTTAGCATTCAACGGTATTGACCCCACTAACCCGCTTCGCGGCGCCGTGAGTGAGAAAGAAGCTTTTTTAGAAATTTTCAAAGAAGTCAAAAAAGCACAGAAAGCATCTGGATGTCATCGCAGTATTATTGTTGCCCATAATGCCGCTTTCGATCATGGTTTTGTCAGCCAAGCCATCGAGCGTAATGGTCTAAAACGTACGCCTTTCCATCCTTTTGCCACGTTTGACACAGCCGCACTCGCAGGCCTTGCCATCGGCCAAACTGTGCTGGCAAAAGCCTGCGCCATGGCGGGTATTCCGTTTGATAATAGAGAAGCACACTCAGCGTTATATGACACAGAACGCACAGCAGAACTATTCTGTTTAATCGTCAACCGTTGGAAGTCTCTAGGCGGCTGGCCATATATTGCCGATGAAACAGCCTCAGATTCAGAAGCTGAAGTTGAAGTTGAAGTGGAATCAGAAGCTGAGTCCAACTCTAAGCCAGAGTCATAGAGTCTGCTTTCATTGCTACATTAAAAGGCCGCAAATAATGCGGCTTTTTTTATGACTTGGATTTGATGGTGTCGGGGACGCTGTTCACTCATAGCAGCCGATAACCTAGCCTATAGTCACAATATAGTTTGGTCATAAGTGCGGCATAGCCAAATGCTTGTCAAAGAAACAAATTGTAGTTCCCCAGTGCAATTGAGGGCTGAGGATGACACAGTAGGTTTGAAAGCTAAACCTCCCTATTCACATTACGATAAATAGGGTAAAGCTAGAAAATGCTATAGAGACTGTTGAGTCAGTCTCTCTAATTAGGTCAAATTAACAATGCCACTGCAAATAGTTATTTTGCCCATTCAATATAAATGGGCAGTTTAATCAATCGACCTGTTTAACCTGCAAATCATCAATGTAAGACCTCAGGTTTACTTATGAGTGAATGCTTAATAAGCAGCGGCTGAACACCTTTTGAACACTTACACAATTGGCGTGTGAAATTTCAGCAGGAACACTTGGTAGGCTATGTTTTATAAGGGCATAACCGTTTTTATGATATATCCTTACGCACCATTTTTGCCTGACGATCCCGTTGACAGGTTTTGAGCTCACCGCTCACCGATAAAGAAGTCCGTTATGTTTTACACCGAAAATCCAGCCGTTAGATACCCGAAAGGGAATTTTGCCATGTGGAGCGTTTATAGCTTTACAGGGGCATCCATCATCGCCTCAATCGTGTTCTCTATGTTGTTATTTTTATCCATCGATGATGATCCATTTATGCAGGTTATGTTTGGCTCGCTTGCAGTGATTTTTGAGTTGGGTAAATTCTTTGCTTGGTATGAAGTGGGCGAACGTCAAGCTCGACGAAACTATAGTGGGATGATATTGGCCTTGGTCTTCTATGCTGTACTGGCCGTCATCTCGATCGGTGGTTCAGTGGGGGGAATAAACAGTGCCACTAACAAGGCTCAGGAGCATGCTAATGTTCATCAAAGTAAAGTAAACGCTTACAACATGCAGATTGACTCAATAGAGAAGCAGATCGAGCTTAATAACGTAGCGGCTAAAAAATACATTCAGATGGAACTTATTGCAACTGGGGTTATGCGTATTCAAAAAGAGAACGATAAACTTCGGAGCGAGCAGCAGCACTTAGCGATGGAGCGAGACAGCCTGCCGCTGATAAGCCAAGGCTCGGTCATTGGCTTGATCGATAGTCTGGCCAACGCCTTGAATGTATCGACTCAGACAGCTCAATTAAGCTTAGTAATTTTTCTCTCAGTACTCCTCGATTTTTTTGCTGCATTCTTTGTCGGATTAATAGGGGAAGAAAATCGATTCAAATACCAGTTCCGCCACACCAAGCCTATCACCATCGATGCATTCTCTATTCAGGAACTGAAGGCTCCGGACCTTCTCAGTAATTTCGAACCACATCAAGTCAGTTCGATACACTATTCCAGTGAGGTTGAAGATGTCAGTACTTCGCCCATGATGTCAAAAAGCGCTTATGAAATGGCTATTGATGCCTTAACGGCAAATCAGGTCAATTGCAGTAAGCGCGCGGTCAGTAAATACCTCAATATCTCTACAGATGAAGTGGATCAGATATTTAGCCGGTTGTTTAATGAGGGTATTGTGAGTAAAAAACCCAATAACCACTTTCAATGGCATGGTGTGCAGCAGCTAGGTATATAGGCCCTGACGGCTATCAGCACTTCATAGGCGTCGTGAGCGAGTGACCATTACATTTGTTATGACTTGTTCAGTCAAGGGCAATAGAGGTCCCTAATACACCCTATATAGGCTATTAGTGTTCGGATGTCGTTAAGCATTCTTTGCCTCTGGACATGTCTAGCTGAAAAATCGATTAAATTAAGCGAGAACAAATACTCTGAGGCCTTAACCTGTCTAACAGTAATAAGGCGAAGCAACCAAGGGATTAGGGATAAGTGGTTTTACAGGAGAGGCTTATATTCTCGAGGTTGAGGATTGTAGCGGGTTAGCTCATAGCAAAAGGGGAGGAATAGGCGTAATATTTCATTCCTGTTTTTTTATGGTGCATCTCTTATGGAACTCTTTTTTGCCTCCGATCTTCATGGCTGCTTCGATAGCACTCAGAAAATGATCGCCGCATTCGAACAAAGCGACGCCAAACACCTGATATTATTAGGGGATATATTGAACCCCGGCCCCAGAAATACGCTGCCTGCTGGCTATGCGCCGATCGAGGTGGCAAATTTACTGAATGGTTACGGTGATAGAATCATCGCCGTAAGAGGAAACTGCGACAGTGAAGTCGATCAGGTTCTGCTCGATTTCCCCATAATGTCTGACTATAATCTGGTGCTGCTTCCTAATGGGCGTCGTCTGTTTTTGACTCATGGTCATCTTTATAACATTGCTCACCATCCACGCTTGTGTCGTGGTGATATCATCGCTTCTGGTCATACTCATGTTCCCGTTGCTGCACAACATGATGACCTTATCGAGTTTAACCCCGGTTCTGTCACCATGCCTCGCGGCGGTCACGCTGCCAGTTATGGCGTACTGCACAACAACACCCTGTCGGTAATGAGCTTTGACGGTTCGCAGCTTTGTTCTTTAACTTATGATGAATAACGTCTTCAATAGATTGGAAACTGACTGTAAGCCAGATTATCGCTTGGGGCATTCGCATTGATTAATTTTATATGATGAGTAAGTGTATCCATAAAGAATGATTTTTCCAACATCAGCGGCCAGTTTTGAACTGACCCCTTAGCCATACTTTCTCACGCTATTCCCTCATTAAAGAATCATCCCGCCGATGATAAACCCCAAGCCCACAGAGGTTGATATGGTGACTAATCCTGGAATAAGGAATGGATGGTTAAAAACCATATTTCCGATACGCGTTGAACCGGTATCATCCATCTGCACCGCGGCTAACAGTGTCGGATACGTAGGTAATACAAACAAGGCACTCACGGCAGCAAATGAGGCGATAGCCGTTATGGGAGCCACGCCAATGGCTAAGGCTGCTGGCATCAGTGCCATTGTCGTCGCCCCTTGTGAATAGAGCAGCATCGAGGCAAAAAACAGGGTAACAGCAAGCATCCACGGATACTGATTAAGCACATCTGCTGAGAGTGCTTTAATGTCGTCAATATGACTAGACACGAAGGTGTCTCCCAGCCAAGCAACACCTAACACACAGATACAGGCGCTCATCCCCGATTTAAAGGTCGCAGCATTAGCAATCTCAGAGGCGTCTATTTTGGTGAATGTCACAATCGCGGTTGCCGCCGAAAGCATAAACACCATGATCGCTTCATTGCGACCCAGAGATGGGTTTGGAATAAGATTGACCGTGTCTGAGATAATGGTGGCATAAACAATGACACCGACAATGGCCGTGATAAAGATATAGGTGGCGGGTTTGGCCGTCGGGAGAATATCCCTTTGAGTTTGACCCTTTAGTTTAACTAACCCTTTTTGAAGACGTGCCTGATAAACCGGATCATCTTTCAACTCACAGCCTAAAAAATTTGAGACGAAAGCCCCGGCCATACAGGCCATAAAAGTCGTGGGGATACAGATTGCTAGCAGAGTCAGATAACCCACGCCAAGAGGTTCTAAAATCCCGGAAAAAAAGACCACCGCAGCCGATATCGGCGAAGCGGTAATAGCTATCTGTGAGGCAACAACCGAGATCCCAAGTGGCCTCGATGGTCTTATACCTTGCTCTTTAGCCACCTCGGCGATAACTGGTAGTGTTGAAAATGCCGTATGGCCGGTGCCTGCCAACAGAGTCATAAAATAAGTTACGATAGGCGCGTAGAAAGTGATACGTTTAGGGTTCTTGCGCAGGAAGGTCTCTGATAGATCAACTAGCCACTCTAGGCCGCCGGCGACTTGCATCGCGGCAATGGCCGCAATTACCGACATAATGATGAGAATCACATCTACCGGAATGTGTCCCGTGTCGACACCCAAAAATAACGACAGAACCAAGACACCTGCTCCGCCTGCCAAACCAATACCGATGCCACCAATCCGAGCACCAAGATAGATAAACGCGAGGACCACGAACAATTCAACAAAAACCATAAATAACCTTTATATGAAGCGATGGAGCAAACCATCCCAAACTGGATAAGGATGCTTTGAGACGTTCAGGTGAAGCTTATTAGGAGTTTTGGTACTGCTTTTCCCTGCGGAAGAAGATTTTACTATCGTTATTGCTTATGTAGTGATGTTTAATTCACTAATTGTTGAAGCTGTGAGTCCGCTCACGTGAGCGCTGTCTATGGTCGGGGGAAACGCACACTTATGGCACTCATGACGATAGGTATTAAGAAAAGTGATTGCTTATCAGCGTCGAGGAAGCAGTAAGACAGATAATTAGCTATAAACACCAAAAAGCTCGCAGCGCATGCTCTTCCCGCAATCGGAATCATTGATGTAGGGAACATCATTAACCATGCCATCGCGGCATTCGTGAATCCATTCATATCAGAAAAGCAGTCCTTTTTACCCGACTCTTTACTACAGAATGAGCAAAGCGCCACGACCTTTCTTTTGATCAAAGTAAAAGCACTGCTTGATAGGTTAACGTGCCTAATGCACGAATGTATTAGCAACAAACCGCAGACACAAAAAAGCCGCGTTTAAACGCGGCTTTCATTCAACAACTAAACGCAAATATTATAGCTTATCTGCGTTGTCACTTAGGTAAGAAGCAACACCTTCTGTCGTTGCGTCCATGCCTTTATCGCCTTTTTCCCAACCAGCTGGACAAACATCACCATGCTCTTCGTGGAATTGAAGTGCATCGATCATACGCAGCATTTCATCAACGTTACGACCTAATGGAAGATCGTTAACCACTTGGTGACGAACTTGACCTTCTTTGTCGATTAGGAAAGAACCACGGAATGCAACACCGGCTTCTGGATGCTCAACATCGTATGCTTTACAGATTTCGTGCTTAACATCTGCAACCAAAGTGTACTGAACTTGGCCAATACCACCTTTGTCGATAGGAGTGTTGCGCCATGCGTTATGAGTAAACTGAGAATCGATAGAGACACCGATAACTTCAACGCCACGTTTTTTGAACTCGTCCATACGGTGATCGAAAGCGATCAACTCTGAAGGACATACAAATGTAAAGTCTAGTGGGTAGAAGAATAAGACGGTTGGCTTACCCTTGATTGCTTCAGACAAGTTAAAGGTATCTACAATTTCACCATTACCAAGTACCGCAGCTGCAGTAAAATCAGGAGCCGGACGGCCTACTAATACACTCATTTTATTTCTCCATCTATGGATTGCTAAAAACGCTGGTTCGTTTTAAATCTAAAGGCATTATAGGCAGTGTTTTACGACACACAAGCTATTTGAGATCAATATCACCTTTTTAAATCATTATCGTGTTAACTGCGCAATATGCCGTCAGCATACCCTTATTCACGGTGATGATATTTACACTTTGTGCGCAATTAAGGCTACAGTGATCTAACAACTCACATTGAAATCAATATATAGCACGCTGGTACTGGACATCAGCGCTGTTAACAGGCAAAAATAGCCACAACTTTAAATATAAGAAAAAGATTAACCATATTATGAACGCTGTCGTCATTGCCGTTTGCTTAATGCTGGGCTTAAGCCTTGCACGAGTAAATGTAGTTATCGCTCTTACCATTAGCGCACTCGTTGCAGGCTTAGTGGGCGGGATGGGGTTACAACAAACCGTTGATGCCTTTAATACCGGTCTAGGCGGAGGCGCTCAAATTGCTCTGAGTTATGCACTGCTTGGCGCTTTCGCGGTAGCCTTATCTCATTCTGGGTTAACCACGCTTATCTCTCGAAAAATGATTGGCGCTCTAGGTAAGGAACAATCTAGCCAGAACATCAAAAAAGTCCGTTGGGCGCTGCTATTCGCCATTTTGACGATGGCAATATCATCACAGAATATTTTGCCTATTCATATTGCCTTCATTCCTATTTTGATCCCGCCTTTATTACACTTAATGTCAAAGCTGTCGCTCGATAGACGTTTGGTTGCTTGTGTGCTGACATTTGGCCTAGTAACCACCTATATGATATTACCTGTGGGTTTTGGTGGCATTTTCCTCAACGATATATTACTAGCCAACCTTAACAATAATGGATTAGAAGCGGTTCGTTCTCAGATCCCACAGGCAATGTTACTCCCGGCGTTAGGCATGATTACCGGTCTATTGATTGCTGTATTTATCACTTACAGAAAACCAAGAGAATATAAAGAGGAGCTCATCCTCATTGCAGAGCCGGAGGAAGGGGTTAATAAGCGTAATATCGCCATCGCGATGATTGCTATTGTCGCCACGCTTGTCACTCAGCTCTATACCGGTTCAATGATTTTTGGTGCACTCATCGGCTTTATTATCTTTAGCTTCTCAGGGGCACTTAAACATGTTGCCGACCAAGATGTATTTAACCAAGGCGTGCGCATGATGGCCAATATCGGCTTTATCATGATCTCTGCCGCAGGTTTTGCTGCAGTGGTTAAAGAAACGGGTGATGTCAGTACTTTAGTAACCTCTCTTAGTGACATTATCGGTGATAATAAAGCACTGGCCGCCTTCTTAATGTTACTGGTGGGACTGTTTATTACCATGGGGATCGGCTCATCTTTCTCAACTATTCCGATTATTGCTACTATCTACGTGCCGTTAGCAATGACTTTTGGTTTCTCTGTTGCCGCAACGATTGCCCTCGTCGGCACAGCGGCAGCGCTTGGTGATGCCGGTTCACCCGCGTCTGATTCAACCTTAGGCCCGACAGCAGGTCTCAATGCTGATGGACAGCACGACCATATTAGAGACAGTGTTATTCCAACATTCATTCACTACAATATTCCGCTGTTAGTGTTTGGTTGGATTGCAGCTATGGTGCTTTAGTCAAAAAACGCCCAACAAAAAGGGAGCCTATTGGCTCCCTTTCTTATTGCTAGTGACTTTTTATCAACAGCCTAATCAATGCGTTCTTTAAATATAGAGTTTACTTAGTACCAAAAATCTTATCACCCGCATCACCAAGACCAGGCAAAATATAGCCCTGCTCGTTTAAGCAGTCATCAATAGAGGCTGTATACAGTTCAATATCTGGATGGGCTTTTTCAAGTGCTGCAACGCCTTCAGGCGCTGCCACAAGCACAAGGGCTTTGATAGCAGTGCAACCACGGGCTTTAAGCAGATCAATGGTTGAGATCATTGAACCGCCAGTGGCTAGCATTGGGTCAACGACCAACGCGATACGTGAAGGCATATCACTGGCTAGCTTTTCAAAATAAGGCACTGGCTCAAGTGTTGTCTCATCGCGGTACATACCAACAACTGAAATACGTGCACTAGGTACATGCTCTAGTACACCGTCCATCATGCCAAGGCCGGCACGCAAGATTGGCACGACAGTGACCTTCTTGCCTTTTATCTGTTCAACTTCAACAGGACCATTCCAACCTTCGATAGTGACTTTCTCAGTTTCGAAGTCAGCCGTTGCCTCATACGTCAGTAGGCTCCCGACTTCCGCCGCTAGCTCACGAAAGCGCTTAGTGCTCACGTCACCTTTACGCATTAATCCAATTTTATGACGAACCAAAGGATGCTTAACTTCAACGACTTTCATCTTGTTCTCCTAATTTTCTAACGTATTTTTTACGGTAAATTTCAACGATTCTAGTAGATTTGTTCGCATAGGAAAACTTAAAGTTTTAAAAAGACGTTAAATCGTGACCTCTGTCGCGAACTTTATTGAAAAACTAAGCTTTCGAGGCTACTCACAAACTGTTAGAATAGCGCCGCATAAAATCCTATAATGATCTACCCGTACCCGAGAGGATCACCGTGAGCACTCCTACTACCCCACTAAGCTATAAAGATGCAGGCGTTGATATTGATGCCGGAAATGCACTAGTTAACAACATCAAGTCAGCCGTTAAACGTACTCGTCGTCCAGAAGTTATGGGCAACCTAGGTGGTTTTGGTGCACTTTGTGAGTTACCAACTAAGTATAAGCATCCAGTACTGGTTTCTGGTACTGATGGTGTTGGCACTAAGCTGCGCCTTGCTATTGACTATAAAAAGCATGATAACGTCGGCATTGACCTCGTTGCCATGTGCTCAAACGACTTAATCGTTTCAGGTGCTGAGCCGTTATTCTTCCTCGATTATTACGCCACAGGCAAACTCGATGTTGAAGTTGCTACCGCAGTAGTGAAAGGTATTGCTGAAGGCTGCGTACAATCTGGTTGTGCACTCATTGGCGGTGAAACTGCTGAAATGCCAGGTATGTATGAAGGCGACGATTACGACCTAGCTGGTTTCTGCGTCGGTGTTGTTGAAAAAGCTGACATCATTGACGGCACTAAGGTGCAAGATGGTGATGCACTTATCGCTCTCGCTTCAAGCGGTCCTCACTCAAATGGTTTCTCTCTAATCCGCAAGGTATTAGAAGTCAGCAAAGCAGATCCAGAGCAAGAACTTGCTGGAAAGCCGCTAATTGACCATTTGCTAGAACCAACAAAAATTTATGTAAAATCACTGCTAAAGTTGATTGAACAGTCAGACGTTCATGCAATGTCGCACATCACTGGCGGCGGATTCTGGGAAAATATCCCACGCGTTTTACCAGAAGATTGCAAAGCTGTGGTTAAAAGTGACTCTTGGCAGTGGCCTGCTATTTTTGACTGGTTGATGGAAAAAGGCAACATTGCAGAATTTGAAATGTACCGTACATTCAACTGTGGCGTAGGCATGGTTATCGCACTTCCAGCCGATAAAGTAGACTCAGCACTTGAGCTACTGAATGCCGAAGGCGAAAACGCATGGCTGCTCGGTAACATTGCTAAGCGTAACGGTGACGAAGAGCAAGTGGAGATCTTGTAATGTCTGAGAGCTGTCGCGTTTTAGTATTAATTTCTGGGAATGGCAGTAATCTACAGGCCATTATTGATGGTTGTGATGATAACGTACAAGCAGAAGTTGTTGGCGTCATTAGTAATAAACCTGACGCTTTTGGATTGATACGTGCTCACCAGAATGAAATTGATACCAGCTGCGTCATCGCTCATGAAGGCGAAACCAGACCTGAATATGACGAAAGACTTTTTAGTGCGATAGCAAAGTATCAACCAGACTTAGTTGTCTTGGCTGGCTTTATGCGCATATTGAGTGATGATTTTGTCATGCGCTTTGAAGGGAAGATGATTAATATCCACCCTTCTCTCTTGCCCAAATATACCGGCTTGAATACGCATCAACGCGCCATTGACGCAAAAGATACTGAACATGGCGCGAGTGTGCATTTTGTGACACCAGAGCTAGATTCAGGTCCGGTTATTTTGCAAGCCAATGTCCCTGTTTATGAAGATGATTCTGTTGAGGTCCTGGCAGGTCGTGTCCACGAACAAGAACATGCTATCTATCCACTCGTTGTAAAATGGTTTAGCCAGAACCGATTGCAGATGGTTAATGGTATAGCACAGCTTGATGGTCAAGCACTTGCTGCAAACGGTTACGCTGTTGACTAAGCGGCATTAAAACCAGTATTGCATTACAAAGGGCACCTTTCTGTGCCCTTTTTTATTTTCAGCCCTAACGCAGCCTCATGCGCTTACTCTATGTAGAGACCTCTTCAAGAGTTTCCCCTAGTATCCTTTGCCATCAAGTAAATTAGACCGAATACAAACACAGATATTTTCACCTAAACCATTTGCTAAATAGCGATATTAGAAAAACAATGTCGATGATGACACCGCTGTACAGCTACAGAGATTTTCGTGACACACCCCAAGCACAATTCCAGTAGGCTCAGTCATGGTGCCCTTTTCATTGATAGTCACGGCCGCATCTACAATAATATTTGACCTTATTCGCTTCGCTCTCTTAATCCGATCTTGTGACCTCTCCTTCACCCACAGGTAACACATCTCACGACTAATCGTTACAAAGTTGATCTACATCATATCCCCAGCTGCCTAGAATTACCCCTGAAGATCAGTTAACTCACACACGAGAAACAAGCCTGTAACTGACTGTATTTATTTGTTAAAAATATTAACCATCCGTTACCCACCTCAAAAAAAGGCAAGCTTGAACATAGGAAAACCGGCATTTCTACGGGTAAACCCTTAGTCGTCTTAGGTGCAAACACGGATAAAAAAAGCCTCTATAAAGCCATATGGTAGCCCCAGATAAACCATAAGTTTGCCGGGCATCTGATCCTAGATCACCGCTCAAGACAAACAACAACCAACTGATCAACAAATCCAAATAAGGCACCTTGATGAATAGAATAACTAAAACGGCGTTAGTGGTAGCTGCATTTTTCTCAGCATCTTCTTTCGCTGGCTATGAAATTCAAATCGACGATAGCTCGAAGTTAACCTTCGGCGGCTACTTCAAAGCAGACTTGCGTAATGTCAGTGGCGACCAGGCTTATCGTGACTACTGGATTGGTACCAGTACCAGCGCGCCAGATACCAATCAAACCAGCCTCCAGGCCAAAGAATCGCGTTTCAACGTAAAGTTCACTCATGGCGAAGTGACTGGATTCCTCGAGTATGATTTCTACGGTGGTGGCGGTAACGCACTCGTTTCTAACTCATACACACCACGTATGCGTCATGCCTTTATTGCTTACAAGAACTGGAAAGTCGGCCAGACATGGTCAACCTTTATGCCACTGGCTTCTATCGCTGATGCACTGGACTTTGGTGGAGCGCACGTTGGTCAGGTATTCATTCGTCAAACCCAGATCCGTTATACCAACGGTGGTCTAGAACTGGCATTAGAAAACCCAGCCAATGCTACCGATTCCAACCAAAGTATCCCCGATGCCGTGGCGCGTTATACGTACAAAGGTGATTTTGGCCAAGTAGCGGTTGCAGCGCTGGCTCGCACCTTCGATGACAATGGTGTAGCTGGTAATGCCGACGGCACTCAGTTTGCTTACAGCATAAGCGGTAAAATTAATACCTTCGGTAAAGATGACTTCCGCTTCGCCTACAACGCGGGCGCTGCAGGTCGTTATATTTCACCTGGCCACAACCCTGGTGACAAGGTCAATGCTGATGGCAGTGGTGACTTACTAGCAACGCAAGCCTATACCGTCGCTTATCGCCACTTCTGGACTGACGACTTGCGCTCTAGTGTTTACTACGGTCACGCTGAAGTTGAAGATTTCAATGGTGTGAATGCTGATTCAGATCGCAATCACTATGGCGTCAACCTGATCCAGCAGCTTAACAAGCAGTTAAGCGTGGGCGTTGAATTCGGCAACTATGATGCGGATATCTCTGCCACTGACAGTGCCAACTCTGATTACATCCAACTTTCGGCTAAGTATGTACTCTAGGGGCTGTTGATTTTTCGAGCTTAGTTTTTGTTCGAATTCAATGATTTTAGTACAAGGCTTGAGCGATGCTGCTTAGCTGGCTAAGCGAAAAGCTCGTAACGCAGTAATAAAAGCATTGAAACGAACCCGAAGGGCCGCGCTTCTTGGTTATTTTGACTGTGTTGTAGGTTATTTGTGGAGAATGACTAAACGACATAGCCTCCGCCTTGTCAAAATAGCCTATAAACGGCGGCAAAAACAACCGTGAAAGATCAACCGCTCCTAATAACAGACGTTACGTATAAAATATTTATTCACTGTGCTTTCGACCAAGCACGTACTCTGAAACGACGCGGCATAAGCTGATTTATGTCGCCGGTTTTCTGAGTATTGTGAAAGTTCCCCTACTTACCCTAATATCAAGCAAGCATGGCGGCAAAGAAAGAACTCAAACTGGCAGTCATCTATCTGCCCCTAGAGAATAAGCTCCAAAAGGTCAACCAGTGGGATGGTTGACCTTGTCCCTCTGACCATAAACATGAGGGCAAAAAACCCCTAACTTAACGCCCACAACATGGCTAGTTTGCCATGGTTTTACCCGAAGCATAACACCGCTTCGGGTATTTTTTTCATGAAAATACGGCGTGAATAGTGTTACCGATCTAAGCCATGATCGATGGCATAACGCACTAGCCCCGCCGTACTGTCTATCGCCAGTTTCTGTTTGATATTACGTTTGTGAGTCTCGACTGTGCGTACGCTGACATTCATCTCCAGCGCAATGCGTTTATTGTTCATCCCCAGCGATATCAACCGTAATACCAACTGCTCACGTTGGGTGACCAGGACTTGCTTACCACTGGCGAGTTCTTGCGACAAGGTGTCTACGACTTCGGCACTGAAATAGCGCTTGCCAGCGGCCACTTTTTTGATGGCTTCAATCAGTTCTTTACCGGGTACATCCTTGAGAATATAGCCATCAGCACCGTAGCGCATTGCCGCCATAATATATTCTCTGTTGTCATGCATGCTCAGCATCACCACTTTGCATGACATCTCCTGCTCTTTAATCAGCTCAAGCAGATACATGCCGTCCATTTGTGGCATATTAATATCGGTCAACACCAGATCGATTGGCATTTCCTTGAGGATCTCTAGTGCCTTGACACCATTGTCGGCTTCAGCCTGCACCTCAATGTCATTGTCTAAGCTCAGACGATATCGTAATCCTTCACGAAACAGCGGATGATCGTCTACCAGAAGCACACGGATCATGACAGTCCCCCAGTGGCAGCATCGGCTCGATAACGCAACTCACTCTGGGGAATACGTGCCACCAGCGTCACTCCTTTACCAAGGGTTGACTCTACCTTGAGCTCACCATTATAAAAACTCACTCTTTCCTTCATATTTCTCAAGCCTATTCCTTCAAACGGGGTCGATTTTCTCTCAAAACATTCATAGTTAAATCCCTTACCATCATCATGAACCTCCAAGGTCAACCATCCCGGAGTCAGTCCCAGCGAAATCAGCACTTTTTTTGCTCCCGAGTGACGCTCAATATTAGTCAATGACTCCTGCACAATGCGGTAAAGCGCGCAACTAAGCTCGGTTGACAAGATCTTGCGCACTGATAATCGCTGCACCTTGACCTCGATACCTGTGCGCAACGAAAACTCCCTGCCCAACTCTTTTAACGCAGCGCCCAGCCCATAATCCTCAAGGATGGCAGGATGTAGCTGATGCGAGATATTACGGATATCGAGCATAATCTGTCGCGTCAGTGTAATCGACTTATCCAGTTCCGGACTGGAATCGCCACCATATTCCTGTTTCAATTGGGCGGTTTCCATAGCAAACAGGGCCGCGGCAATCGTTTGGCTAACCCCATCGTGCAACTCTCTGGAAACTCGCTTACATTCCTCTTCCTGAGTCTGATAAATTCGCTCATTGAGGGTTCTGAGCTTAGCATTTGCGAGTCGTTTTTCACCCACACGCATAAAGATCCCCCCTATAAACACGGCGCTGACCGCTAAGATACCTATCGTCAGAGTCATGAGGGAGGTGTTGCGGATATGACTACTAATAGCGGTGCTCAATAATGCCGCCTCCTCATCGATATCATCAATATAAACGCCAGTACCAAACATCCACTCCCACTGTCCCAACACCTCGGCATAGGCGAGTTTTTGTCCCAGTTGGCCATCATTAGAGGGCTGATTGAATAGGTAGGTCAGATAACCGCCGCCTTTCCTCGCCCCTGAGATTAACTCTTGGATAAAGTGGACTCCGTTGTCGTCTTCCAAGTCTAGCCAGTTTTTACCGACACGCCACTCCTGCTCGGGTAAGACCAGGCTATTGCCATTGAGATCGTAGGCGAAGAAATACCCGTTTTTACCGAAGCGCATATTGGCCAGCATAGACTTAACTTCTTGCTGGGTTTGTTGCTTGTCATCACTCTTATTTTGATAAAGATGCTTAATAGCCACGTTGGCGATCGCCAGATAATTTTTCAACTCTTCTTTGCGGTGATCGATAATACTCTGCCTATAAACGTCGACCACATGCTGGGAGAGGTCTCTATACTGCATTTGAGTCACAAACAGCACCAGCATCAGAGATATAATGAGTGGAAGTACGGTGATTAGCTGTAACTTATGATTAATATTCATCGCTGATTAATACTCCGCTATATCAGGGATAGCCCCTCAGAAAACGGGGTTATACTAACAGTTAATCAACCACAAAGTTGCAACAAATACCCATTTATATGGGGGTTAAATCAAAGGAAGGGCAAATAATTCATCTTAACTACAGCACCTAAACCAGACTCTCACAGTCATTAATATTAAAAATATGTAGCGGAGCCATCAAAAAACTATATATAAAATGCAGGTTTACAATCGGAATAAATGATCATGTTCGTTTTCCGTTCCTGCTTCAGTGCCATTGACCGATCTTACTACCGTATCTCGACACTCATCGATAACACATTTCACGGTTAATCGTTACAAAGTTGATCTACATCATATCACCAGCCGCCTACACTCCGCCCTGCAACACGTTAACTCATAACCAAACATAAACCTCATAACCACCTGTATTTAATAACAAAAATAACACACATTCAATTACCACCTCAAAAAAACGCAAACCTGAACACGGATAAACCGACCTATCTACGTGTAAACCCTTAGTGGCATTAGGTGCAAACACGGATAAAAAAAGCCCATATAAAGCCATATGATTAGCTGCAGATAATACATTTCCCGGGCATCTGACCTCAGGTCAGCGCTCAGGGCAAATGACAGTAACCAACGAGTCAACAAAACCGCTATTAACTAGAAATAACTCTAAATAAAAAATACGATAATAAGAGGCAAGCATGACCTTTATTCAACTACTCGCAAGTTTAACGCCGGTGATCAGCGTAATGCTATTTTTAGTATTACTGAAGATGCCCGCATCACGGGCAATGCCCATTTCTGCAATCTTAACCGGCCTAGCCGCTGTGTTTGTCTGGCAGATGGATACGACCTTTTTGGCAGCATCTGTCGTCGAAGGATTGCTTGCTGCATTGACACCATTGAGTATCATCTTTGGTGCCGTGTTCTTACTTAATACCCTGAAATATTCAGGCGCGATGGATACCATTCGCGCAGGTTTCACCAATATTAGTGCCGATGCCCGCGTCCAGGTCATCATTATCTGTTGGTTGTTTGGCTCATTCATCGAAGGCAGTGCGGGCTTTGGTACACCGGCGGCTATCGGCGCGCCTTTACTGGTGTTATTGGGTATTCCCCCTATTGCCGCTGCGGTTGTTGCCCTGATTGCTGACTCTGCGTCCGTATCCTTCGGCGCAATTGGTCTACCAGTACTGTTTGGTATGGAACAGGGTCTGACTTCTGGTGGCGTTAACATGGCGGCCGAACAGATTGCTCAGCATGGTGGCAGCTTTGCCGATTATGCTCAGTTTATTGCCATGCACATGATCACCATAGATCTAGTTACCGGTACCCTAATTCCTCTGGTCATGGTGTCTTTACTGACCGGCTTCTTCGGTCGTAACAAATCATTCGCCGAAGGCTTTGCCATCTGGAAGTTTGCGCTGTTTGCCGGACTGGCATTCACGGTTCCGGCTTGGATCATTAACTTCGTCGCCGGTCCCGAGTTCCCATCGGTTATCGGTGCCCTTGTGGGTATGGCTATTGTTATCCCAGTTGCTAAAAAAGGCATTATGCTGCCTAAAACTCCCTGGAATGATTTTGCCGAAAACGACGGCCAGAAAGAATCTAAAGTGGCTTCTACGGCTAAGTTCTCACAAATTGCTGCCTGGACTCCCTATATCATCATGGCGGCCTTGTTGGTGCTGTCTCGTGTTATTGGCCCGCTAAAATCATGGTTGCTGAGTTTTAACGTCAAGTGGACCGGCTTGCTAGGTACCGAACTGGGTGCTGGGTTCAAGACACTGTATGCACCAGGCGCCTTCTTCATCGCCGTGTGTATCCTAGGTTTCTTCCTGTTCAAAATGAACAAGAAAGCCATCAAAGAGTCTATTACGGTATCGTGCCGCTCTATGATTCCAACCATCATTTCGCTAGGCGCTTCTGTGCCTATGGTGAAGATTTTCCTTAACTCCGGTGAAAATGCTGCGGGTCTGACATCTATGCCTGTTGCCCTAGCTGATACTTTGGCTGGCAGCATGGGAGCGGTATGGTCTTGGGTTGCCCCTATCGTCGGTATTTTCGGTGCCTTCTTATCAGGTAGCGCCACCTTCTCCAACATGATGTTCTCCGGCCTACAGTACAGCGTCGCCGACAGCATTGGCATGAACCACGCGATGGTACTCGCACTGCAGGGCATTGGCGCCAACGCCGGTAACATGATGTGTGTGATGAACGTCGTTGCCGCCGCTACGGTAGTCGGTATGGCGGGTCGTGAATCAGAAATTATTCGTAAGACAATGCCGGTAGCGCTAGGTTACGCCATGATCGCAGGCAGCATAGCCTTCGTGTGGGGCGGATTCTAAACATAATACTCAAATAATCAGAGCGCAAATTCCGGCTCTGATTGCTCTTAATAATAGCAAGTAAAGAGATATGTCCATGTCGATAAATTATAAAGCTGTAATAAGTGATTTACGTAAGCAACTAGGTGAAAAACCTGTGACGGATGAGTATGTTCGTCGATTCGCTTGGTCAACCGATGCCAGCTACTTCAGAATTGTTCCAGAAGTCGTTGTTCACGCCGAAAACATGGAACAAGTTAAGCACACTCTAGCCGTTGCCCGTGAGCATAATGCGCCGGTAACTTTCCGTGCAGCGGGTACCAGCTTGGCTGGTCAAGCTCTTGGTGAAGGGATTTTGCTTATTCTGGGCCATGATGGCTTCAGAAAGATTGAAGTCAGCGATGATGCTAAACAGATCACCCTTGGCTCCGCTGTCATAGGTTCCGATGCCAACGCAGCGTTAGCCCCGCTTAACCGTAAAATAGGCCCAGATCCAGCGACAATTGCCTCGGCCATGGTGGGTGGCATTGTCGCTAACAATGCCTCAGGCATGTGCTGCGGCACTGCACAAAATAGTTACCAGACTATAGCGTCAGCCAAGTTGCTGTTCGCCGACGGTACCGAGCTCGACACGGGTTGTAAAAAATCTAAAGTCGCCTTTGCCAAGTCTCATGGGAAAATGCTTGAAGATGTGTTTGAACTGGCACATAAGACGCGCCATAACATTGTACTTGCAGACAAAATTCGTAAAAAATATTCTATCAAAAATACTACAGGTTATGGCATTAATGCCTTAGTCGATTTCAGCGACCCATTTGACATTATCAACCACCTAATGGTCGGCATGGAAGGCACATTGGCCTTCATCAACGAAGTCACCTACCACACGGTCAATGAAGCCAAATTTAAAGCATCGGCGCTAGCCGTTTTTCATAATATGGAAGATGCAGCTCGCTCAATCCCATTGATCAATGGCGAAAGTGTCGCAGCTGCCGAGCTACTCGACTGGCCATCCATCAAGGCCGTTACGGGCAAACCTGGCATGCCAGATTGGTTATCCGACTTGCCACCGCTGTCAGCTATCCTGCTGATCGAATCCCGAGCCGATGATGCCGATACCTTAGATACCCACACCAAGGATGTGATCGCCAAGCTCGAAGGATTTGAGTTTTTACGTCCGATCAGCTTTACCAGCGATGCTGCGATATATGGCGAGTACTGGGCTATGCGTAAAGGCCTATTCCCTATCGTTGCCGGTGAACGTCCCAAAGGCACGTCGGTTATTATCGAAGACGTGGCGTTCGAGCTTGAACACTTAGCCACGGCCGCAAGTGATATTACCGCACTAATGCACAAATTCGGCTATCCCGAAGGCTGCATCTATGGCCATGCATTGGCCGGTAACTTCCACTTCATCATTACGCCAACGTTCTCTACTCAGGATGATATTGACAATTTCCATGCCTTTATGGATGAAATTGCCGACATGGTGATCAACAAGTACGACGGTTCGATGAAAGCCGAACATGGCACCGGTCGCGCTGTCGCGCCTTATGTTGAGATGGAGTGGGGACAAGATGCCTATGCGCTGATGAAGAACATCAAGCAGCTATTCGATCCCCAAGGGATCCTGAACCCTGGAGTCATCTTAAACGATGATCCCAAAGTCCACGTCAAGAACATCAAGCCTTGCCCGGTAGTCGATGACTTTGTCGACAAATGTCTTGAGTGTGGTTTCTGTGAGAAAACCTGCCCAACATCGGCACTGAACCTTACTCCGCGTCAGCGTATTGCAACCTTACGCGAGATTGCTCGTCTGGAGCAAAGCGGTGATCAGCAGGCCGCCGATACCATGCGTGCAGCCGCTAAGTACGATGTTATCGATACTTGCGCCGCTTGTCAGATGTGTACTATCGCCTGCCCAGTAGATAATAAAATGGGGCAACTGGTACGTAAATTGAGAACCCCATCCATCAGCAGTGGCCAACAAAAGTTCCTCGATTTTCAAGCTAAGCACTTTGGCTTGGTAAACGGCGTGATCAGTACTGGTTTCGATATGTTGGGCGTTATCCACAAGATCACTGGCGACGGCATCACCGGCACTATGATGAAGGCCGGACGATTGCTCAGCAGTGAGGTTCCCTACTGGAATCCTTCTTTCGCTAAAGGCGGCAAACTCCCCAAGGTTTCTGCCCCTAAGCCTGGACAGGAAACGGTAGTTTACTTCCCTGCTTGTGGTGGTCGCACCTTCGGCCCTACACCCGTCGATACCGATAAGCGACCGCTGCCTGAAGTTGTGGTCACGTTACTGGAGCGAGCAGGTTATAACGTTATCACTCCAGAGAAGACGCGAGATCTGTGCTGTGGCCAGATGTGGGAATCTAAGGGAGACTTTAAAAATGCCGATGCAAAACGTCTCGAGTTGATCCAAGCTGTTTCAGCTATGACACAAGACGGAAAGCTGCCAGTGATCGTCGATGCGCTATCATGTACTAAGCGAACTTTAGGTGGCGATGCGGCTTTAATAGAGAAAGTAGAGATAGTTGATCTGGTTGAGTTTATGCATGACCAATTGTTGCCTAAACTGACCATTAAGAAGAAATCGCACGCTGCATTGCATCTTGGTTGTAGCGCTAAAACGATGAAGGTTGAACCTAAAATGACCGCAATAGCGGATGCCTGTTGTCATCAGGTTATTCGTCCAGCGGGGATCGAATGCTGTGGTTATTCAGGTGAAAAAGGCCTCTATAAGCCTGAGATAAATGCCAGTGCTCTGCGTAATATTAAGAAGCTGATCCCGGTTGATGTGAAAGAGGGGTATTACGCTAACCGTATGTGTGAAGTCGGTCTTACTCAGCACAGCGGCATCTCTTATCGTCATCTGGCCTATCTGCTAGAAGAGTGTACTCGTGGCTAAACGTCACTAAACTGCACTTATCAATAAGGGGCTGAAATCAGCCCCTTTTTTTATCTATTTTAGCTAGAGATATAACACATTGATGCGTTACTTTTTCAATAAGCTTGCACACCGTTTAACGAAGTCTGATGAGGTAACAATCCCTTCAACCTCACCTTGAGCCCCAACCACTAGACAAAAGGATTGGAGCCCATTAAGTATGGTTGAACAGCTCAAGATATTTTTTCTTATGCTCAAAAATTATCTTAGCTATAGTCACCCATTAATAGTTGATAGTGTACTCAAGCGCTAAACGGCGGCCGTAACCAGAGAACTGATTACGATATTGCTCCCAAACAACCTCTTTGTTCATTTGTGACACTAACGGCTGGTAATCTTCATTTAACAGATTATCAATACCCAAGGTTAAACGCCCGTAGTCAGTATCAAATGTAGTGACCAAATCGACCAAGGTGTAGCCATCATAAGGCGATTCGTAATAGCTGTAACCCGCATCACTCTCAGGGCTGTTCTTATCCCTATCGCCGACGTAATTAGCCTGTAAACGCAGAGACGCCATATCGTTAAAGCGATAGTCGCCATAAATAGATGCTTTAATCGGAGTGATTCTGGTGCCATTCATCCAATAATCAACGCCTGTTTCACTATTAGTACGTTTCCCTTCAGACATAGACACACTAGTGCCTAACTTAACGGCTTGGCTAATCTTATAGTCCAATGTCGCTTCAAATCCCCAAACCTTTTCATCAGCCACAATAACGGCTGCTACTTTCTTCAACAATTCAGCATTAACATTATAGTCGTATGCGTAACCATCTGTAACATCTGAGTAGAAGAAAGACAGGCTCGCTTGCAGTGAATCAGCACCGTAGCGCAAACCGGTTTCATAGTAATTGGTTTGAGTTGCCGGAATATCATCTGCAAACTCACTAACACTATCAACCGGCATATCTCTGAGCATACGCATATCAGCGTGAGAATAACCCTGCGAGAAACTCGCAAAGAGATCTGTGTTATCGGCGACC
This sequence comes from Shewanella sp. GutCb, assembly GCF_002836135.1. Classification (NCBI taxonomy): domain Bacteria; kingdom Pseudomonadati; phylum Pseudomonadota; class Gammaproteobacteria; order Alteromonadales; family Shewanellaceae; genus Shewanella; species Shewanella sp. GutCb. Next base: position 24,940 of record NZ_PJBL01000029.1, read on the forward strand.
CGATATACTAAGCCTAGATTGACCAGTGGTTTATCATATTTTAACGTATCACCCTGTTTCTCTGACAATACCCCTTTTTTATAACGCTGGTAATCTGGTACCTCTATTTCAAAATTTTCATACCGCAAACCAATTTGTAAGGTGAGGTCATCAGTGAGTTGATTCCAGTATTGCGCAAATGGGCTTAACTTGGTTTCAGTTAAATCGCAAACAGAGCAGATATACTGCGACTGTTTTTCAAGATTATCACCTACATCTTGACCCACGATCACATCTCGCATTCTGCCTTGTTCTGTATTATCTCGCCCATATTCAACACCATAAGCCAAACGGCTAGTGTCATTGATGGTCCACTGCAGTGCGGCTTTAAATCCACTGCGCTTAGACACAATTTCAGAGTCCGACTCATAGCCAACATTCACTTTGCTGTAGTAAGTAGACAGACTTAATTGCTGGTTAAGGACATCGTCATTGTCATAGGTAAGCTGAATCGTGCTGAGCTTGGTTTTAGGATTAGAGCCGGTATATGGCGCGCTTTTGTCAATTTCAACTAAGCCATTTTCATCATTAACAGTGCGCTTATAGTGCAGTTTATTCTCAATATTGTAGTGATGTGCGAGCAGTGCAAAACGACCGTTATCCATCTCTTGCTCTAATTTGAATAGCACATCATATTCATCAGCATCGCCCATGCCACCTTGGCTATTAGGTGCTCCTGGCAGTTGGTTACCATTCGAATCATACAAATTGCCGCGGTCTTTACCAGACAAATTCAGCAAATAGCCTAAATCAAAGTCAGTGGTACCCGAAAAGCTCTGTGACACACTGTAGCCTGCATCAGACAATTCATCCGAAAAAGCTTCAACGCCAACTCGCGTCTGCATTTCAAAATTAACAGTAGGCTTCTTAGTAATCACATTGATAATGGCTCCGGCTTCACCGTTGCCATACATGGCGCTTGCCCCCTTGATCACCTCAATGCTCTGAATGACATCGACTGAGATTGACTGTAGATCACGCCCACCGGCGCGCAATGTCGTTGAAATCAACACACCATCAATCATCACTATCGCTTTACCGCCACGAAAGTTTTGGCCAAAGGTCGACATCGTTTCAGTACTCGGGGAAAAACCAGGAACCAGATTAGAGATCATTTCAGAAAGGTTACGCGCGACAACACGTTGAAGATCGAGATCCTCCTCTGAGACAATAAAAACTGAATTGGGAGTATCACTTAACTTTTGCGCAAATGGGGAAGCGGTTATCAGAATATGCTCTACGCCATCATCTTCCACTGTCGGCAGTGTATTTTCCTTTGCTTGAGTCGATGTCACTGCCAAAGCACTTAATACCGCCAATCCTAAAATACTTAATTTCACTTGTCTTTCCATATGCGAATGAGAGCGACTATTATTTACATTTAAATAGAAAAAGCAACTTACTTACACAACCTTTACACACCTACCCTGCACTTGCATCCCCCAGCCTTGGCTAAAATAAATACATTACAACGAACTTAATCCTTCAATTGGATTACGCTTCCTTAGTGTTAGTCGCTAAATTTAGTCGATTTGCTTCAAGTAACCATGAAGCACCGCATAACCCGCGTTACAAAATGCAGTCTCTAAGATAAAAATCATTGTTTTCTCAGCTGATTTGGCATTATATAAACAACACTCCAAATGCATGTCCTTAGACTCAAAGAGAGACCGATGAAGAATATTATTTGCGATATCGATGGTGTGTTACTGCATGACAATAAATTAATCCCCGGCAGTGATACCTTTATTCATCGAGTATTAGAACAAGGTAATCCTCTGGTTGTGTTGACAAACTACCCCGTCCAAACTGGCAAGGACTTACAAAACAGATTAGGGGCAGCAGGCATTAACATTCCCGAAGAGTGCTTTTACACCTCGGCGATGGCGACAGCTGATTTTCTCAAACATCAAACAGGCACTAAAGCCTTTGTGATTGGCGAAGGTGCGCTGACTCATGAACTATATAAAGCCGGCTTTACCATCACCGATATAAATCCTGATTTTGTCATCGTGGGCGAGACGCGCTCATATAATTGGGAGATGATCCATAAAGCAGCCAAATTTATCAGCGCTGGGGCGCGATTTATTGCCACCAATCCAGACACTCATGGCCCCGCTTTTAGCCCTGCATGTGGTGCTCTTTGCGCACCGATAGAGCGTATTACCGGCAAGATGCCCTTTTATGTAGGTAAGCCAAGCTCATGGATTATCCGCTCAGCACTCAACCATATTGATGGCCATTCTGAAGATACCATTATCATTGGCGATAACATGCGCACCGATATACTCGCGGGTTTTCAAGCTGGACTCGAAACCATATTAGTCACCAGTGGCGTGAGCTCTTTGGAAGATATAGAGAAAGAGCCCTTTAGGCCAAATCATGTCTTTAGCTGCGCTGGTGATATTGACGTGGTTTAAACTAAAACTCCGGATAACGTTAGCGGAAAAAACTGAGTTAACCCTATATCGCCAAGTTCAATGCTATCAAACATGACGATGGTTATTTACTTGGCGATATTAATAACCAAAATGCAATATTAAGTAACACTTTCAAGCCCTCGCCCTCTTGTCATCATGGGCTACTTTCCGCCATTATTGTCACCTAAAGTTCTCAACAAACAACCAAATACAACAAAAAAGTCTAAAACAACAATAATAGGACCTATTAATGCGCACTATACTCCCAGTCTGTGCACTCGCCTTACTCAGCGCGTGCAGCCAACATACGACAGACGTAGTCACCCCAGAAAAAGTCTCTTTTGATGAATCTCGTTTCCGCCAAGATATAAAAGTGCTCGCTTCAGATAAATTTGAAGGACGTGCGCCAACCACCAAGGGCGAACAGCTAACACTGGACTACCTTAGCAAGGCGTTTGCTGAAATGGGCTTAGCTAAACCCAATGGCAAAGATTACCTTCAAGCAGTGCCAATGGTGACCTATACCGCATCTGAGCAGCAGTCAATTCGTTTCGGGGATATGCAATTGCAGCATCGTCAAGATGTGGTTGTAGGCAGCCGTCATGATATCAGTAAGGTTGATATCGCCAATGCGCCGCTAGTCTTTGTTGGTTATGGGATCAACGCTCCGGAGTATCAATGGAACGATTACCAAGATCTTGACATGACGGGCAAAATTGCAGTGATTTTAGTCAATGATCCAGGATTTGCTCTACCAACATCTGGAAAGTTCAACGGTAAAGCAATGACCTACTACGGTCGCTGGACCTATAAGTACGAAGAAGCCAGCCGCCAAGGTGCTCTAGGTGCCATTATCATTCATGATACCGAGCCAGCCTCTTACCCTTGGTCAGTGGTTGAAAACAGTTGGACTGGTGCACAGCAAGATCTTGTTCGTACTCAAGAAGAGCAAGATAAGTGGATTGAAGTTGAAGGTTGGATGACGCTTGATGTCGCCACTCAGTTATTCGAAAAAGCCGGTCTTTCTCTTAGCACTGTGTCGGATCGCGCCGCGAGCAGTGCCATTAACATACCGCTTAACCAAACGGCCTCTATCGCGTTCGAGAATAAAGCAGAATACGCCAACAGCTATAATGTGGTTGCTACCCTTGCAGGAAAAAGCCGTCCAGATGAGCAGATCCTATTCACCGCTCACTGGGATCATCTCGGCCTTGACCCAACAAAAGACGGCGATCAGATCTACAACGGTGCACTCGACAATGCCTCTGGCACAGCCGGTATATTAGAAATTGCACGTCAATTTGCCAAGCAAGCTAAGAATGGTAACCCACTTGCCCGTTCAGTCACCTTTGTGGCAACAACAGGGGAAGAGCAAGGCTTACTCGGTTCTCGTTATTATGCATCAAATCCGGTATACCCATTGGATAAAACCGTTGCCGTGTTTAACTTAGACAGCACCAACATTTATGGTCGCACTGCAGATTACACCATCGTCGGTAAAGGTAAGTCGGAGTTAGAGAATTATCTGATTACGGCGGTTACAGCACAAAATCGTACTGCAACCAGTGAAAAGCACCCTGAATCGGGTGGATTCTTCCGTTCTGATCATTTCAGTTTTGCAAAGCAAGGCGTACCCGCCGTCTTCGCTGGTGGCGGCAGTGAACCCATTGATGAGGCCACAGCACAGTACAAAACAATGATGAAGCAAAAGATGAAAGGCTGTTATCACAATCTCTGTGACGAGTACCGCGAAGACTGGGACTTAAGTGGCGCGTTAGAAGATTTAGCCATCTACTACGATGCAGCAACAGTATTGGGTAATAATAGCGACTGGCCGGGCTATTTTAACGGCACAGAGTTTCATTCACTCAGACCGGCAAAAGCTGAATAGAATTAATCACAGCCTGAGTCACGACTAATTATGGTAATTAACGCTCGATAGCTATCCGCTTTCGAGCGTTTTTTATACATTTCCTTGTACTTATTGATCAGGGGCTGTTGATCTTTCGAGCTTGTTTTTTGTTCGTCTCTCTCCCGTAAAGAATGATGATTTTAGTACAAGGCTTGAGCGATGATGCTTAGCAGTCTAAGCGAAAAGCGCGTAACCCATTCTAGTCATAAAAGAATAAAAGCATTGAAACGAACCCTAAGGGCCACGCTTCTTGGCTATTTTTACGCTGTTGTAAGCTATTTGTGGAGAATGACTAAACGACATAGCCTCCGCCTTGTTAAAATAGCCAATAAACGGCGGCAAAAACAACCGTGAAAGATCTACAGCCCCTAGTTCGCGACGGTCATTAAACCAAGTTAGTCGAGATTTTGCGCCAGACGTCACTTAATTAACCGAAGCACGCTAATTATTGTCATTATCTGCTGTGCATTATCATATATTGAGTAGAAGCCAGACCACGCACAGCAAAATGAGCATTAGTCAACAAATAACGCTAATTTTTAAACTTTCTTCATTTTATTAATTAAAAAGCTACACATAATAATGCCTAATAGCGTGTTTTATAGATAAAACATCAAAAACTAATTTGTACTTATTCATTTTCAATGGCAGAGTAATACTCAATTGAGATTAAGACTGACATTTTTTGGAGTGACCTATGTGTTCAATTTTCGCTATTTTAGATATTCAATCTGACGCAGTGCCACTGCGTCAAGTTGCACTTGAAATGTCAAAACTGTTACGCCATCGTGGACCGGACTGGTCTGGAATTTACAGCAGTGATAAGGCTATTCTGGCCCATGAACGTTTAGCCATTGTCGATATTGAACATGGCGCGCAGCCATTACTAAGCCAAGATGAAAGTATTGTTCTGGCAGTAAATGGTGAGATCTATAACCACAAAGAGCTTAAAGCAGAACTTGGCGATAAGTATAGCTACCAAACAAACTCTGACTGTGAAGTCATTCTGGCTTTATACCAGGAATACGGCACTGAGTTTTTAGATAAACTCAACGGTATATTTGCCTTCGTTTTATACGACAAAGCTAAAGATACTTATTTAATCGGTCGCGACCATATGGGCATTATTCCGCTGTATACCGGTCGAGATAGCGAAGGCAACTTTTATGTGGCTTCAGAAATGAAAGCGCTGATGCCTGTATGTAAAACAGTTGAAACCTTTACACCGGGTCACTATCTATCAAGTGAAATAGGCGAGCAGACTCAATACTACCAGCGTGATTGGCGTGATTTTGCCGCGGTTCAAAGCAACCCAGCCAGCAGTGAAGAGGTGCGAGATGCACTCGAAGCTGCCGTTAAACGTCAATTGATGTCTGACGTGCCTTACGGCGTATTACTTTCTGGTGGCTTAGACTCATCAGTCATTTCAGCGATTACCCAGACATTTGCTAAACGACGCATTGAAGATGATGGCGAAACCAGCGCATGGTGGCCACAGTTGCACTCTTTTGCCGTAGGCCTTGCGGGCGCTCCCGATCTGATTGCTGCAAAAAAAGTAGCGGATGCCATTGGTACTATTCACCATGAAATCACCTTTACTTTCCAAGACGGCATCGATGCGATTAAAGATGTGATTTATCATCTTGAAACCTATGATGTGACCACGATTCGTTCCGCAACACCTATGTACCTAATGGCTCGTAAGATTAAAGCCATGGGCATTAAAATGGTGTTATCTGGAGAAGGGGCTGATGAGTTATTTGGTGGCTACCTGTACTTCCATAAAGCCCCCAATGCACAAGCCTTCCATGAAGAATTAGTGCGTAAGCTCGATAAGTTGCACCTGTTTGATTGCTTACGCGCAAACAAAGCCATGGCGGCATGGGGATTAGAAGCGCGCGTCCCTTTCTTAGACAAAGAGTTTATGGACGTAGCAATGCGTATTAACCCAGAAGCTAAAATGTCAAAAGATGGCAAGATTGAAAAGCACATTTTACGTAAGGCGTTTGAGCATAAGTTACCAAAAGAGGTGACTTGGCGCCAAAAGGAACAGTTCAGTGATGGTGTTGGTTACTCTTGGATAGACGGCCTAAAAGAGCATGCGGCAGTTAAAGTTGATGATCTGCAGCTGGCAAATGCAAAATTTAGGTTCCCATACAACACACCTGAAACGAAAGAAGCCTACTTCTATCGCACCTTCTTTGAAGAGTTGTTCCCGCTTGCCAGCGCAGCTGAAACAGTACCCGGTGGAAAGTCGGTAGCATGCTCGACCCCAGAAGCATTAGCTTGGGATGAAAGTCTACAAGGGATCATCGACCCATCAGGACGAGCTGTGCAATCTGTCCACGACAGTGCTTACTAAGCCAAACTGATAATGGTCTCAGTAAAAAGCCACTCGATTGAGTGGCTTTTCTTTGCTTAAGAAAAAGCTAAAAGTGATTTAGTTAATCACTTTTAAATAATGCTGTTTGTTAATGTCGACGATTTCCATAGTAACGCTGCTAACCACATTGGTGATCAGCGAAATAGACTCAAATACCCGTTCAAGCAATAACGCTTTTTGCTCGTCGGTGCGCCCAGGCATAATGGCCATATGAATATGAACAAAGGTATTGGCTTCATCTTCGCCTATTCGAAAATGCTCAACGCCATGAGCGCGGGTTTTAATCGCCTGCGGTTCAAATAAACCGGTATCAATCAAAGCTTGATGTGTGGCTTCAACTAATGCTTCTACCGATATGATGTGCTTTAACGGTTTAGCGTATTCAATGACACAATGTGGCATGTTCAGCCCTTCTTATTTTAAGTTTGCTTTACTATTCAGACCATACAGCAAATTCATTACCATTAGGATCAAGAAAGTGAAACCGACGCCCGCCTGGAAATGAAAAAATGTCCTTACTCACTTGTCCACCAGCCGCGGTCACATTTTGCATTGATAGGCCTAGATCATTTGAATAGAGCACCACTAATGGTGAGCCTTTGCTTAAAGTGAAATTTTGCTTCGAAAGGTAAAATCCACCGGTGATCCCTGCGTTCAAAAAACAGCTATATTCAGGTCCGTAATCAACAAACTCCCAAGCAAACACTTGGCTAAAAAAGTCTTTGGTTGCCTGAATATTACTCACGGGCATTTCCAAATAGTTAATCGTATTATGCTGGCTCATCAGTTGCTCCCTGTAACGAAAAAACTTATATGGCTAAAACCATATCACGTTCAGCCTTAAGGCTATATAGCCAAACGACCTCAAAATGCAGGATTCAGTATGCCGAAAAGTAACTGGGTTCTAGGTCGTTTATTGCCACCTACATTGACCACATTCTCTCCCGATGTGGTGGTCTTCATGTCATAGCAGTACTCGTTATTGCGATTCAATATCTATTCTTATCAATAAATAATGCAGAAAAATATGGCTTGGTATAGAACACAGGCCACAAAAAATGGAGCCTAAGCTCCCTTTCATAATCTATGACTTGCCATCAACCCAAGTTAAATTAACTTTGAAGCAACGCTGCAGCTAAGCCGATTAAACCACCGAAAATACCGCCCCAAACAACGAGCCAACCTAGGTGCTTCTTAATCATATCTTGCACTATCTCTTTTACGAGTTGAGGTGTTAACTCATTTAAACGCTGCGTGACAATCTCTTCGACTTTAACGCGCATGTCATCAATCATGTTGCTCTGCTCTAGCTCAGCTTTTAATAATTCATAAAACTGGTCTGATTGTGATATATCACTCAGCGACGCTTTCATTTTTTCAATAAATGGCTCACGCAGTGGTTGTATTGCCTCCGTCCCGCCAAACATCGCTAACATTCCCCCGAATGAAGACTGTGAAATAGTGCTAACCAGTGCGTCAAATGCAGGCGAAAGATCGAGTTTTTCAATGACGGGTGCCAAATTTATGTGCTTCTCAGCATCGCCTTGCTGTGACAAAAATCGTTCAATATTTTCTTCGGTAAAAAACTGCTTCATCATTAGATGAGAGATACCCTCTTTAAACTCTTCAAAACGCGAAGGCACCACGCCAGAACCATAAAGGCCAGGCACTTTCTCAAAAAGCATATAAACAGCAAGCCAGTTAGTCACCGCACCAGACAATGCAAACAGCCCTACCGTCAATAAAATAGGCGAAGCTAGAAGGTAGCCGGCGAGCACTGCTATCGCAGCGATTAAATTGGTAACAACACTTTTATTCAAGCTAATTCCCCATGAGCATGATTGAAAACGGGCTATGTTACCTCCCGTTAAAGACACTAAGCAACACAATAATGTGTTCGTTACTCCAATTCGCGGCAGACAACGCAGAGTAAGCCATTGTTGGATAGCATGGTCTTGGATTGACTTGCTTCATTCATCAGTCTCTTTAGAAGGTAAGATTACCGATATCGCTCAATGACAGTGAGCTGCCACCTTTTAGGAGGCTAATAGGGACTATAAACCGCAGTGAAATAGCCGCCACCTCGGTTTATTTCCCCCTTACGGCAATGTTGAGGCTACACTTATTTCAGCAATACCTATCAAGGAACACTGATGATCCCCACATCAAACAGTTCAGGCTCATTGAGTTGGCATGAATTAACCGCCAGCAGCAGTAAAGAAGCAATGGTATTTTATAGTCAAATCTTTGGTTGGCAATTTAAGACCATTGTTGTTGCCGATGCGCCTTACCATATCATTATCAATAATGGCGTCGATATCGGCGGCATAGCGCAAAGCCCTGCACCGGCAATGCCAAGTAATTGGACTGGTTATATCACAGTGAAAAATGTCGATGAGGTCGCTGACAAAGCCCATGAACTCGGCGCAAATATTTTATTTGGCCCAGAAGATATTATTGGTATTGGGCGTTTTTGTTGGTTAAAAGACCCACAAGGGGCCATTATCGCCGCTATTAGCTACATTGATGCCGATAAATGATCAACACCAGATTCAAATCAAGCTCGTTTAACCGTGCGTAAATCTTTATATTCAAATGGTAATACGTGAATTTTTGCGTATTCAAATCCATCTAAAAATGCTTGCTGCTGCGCTTTAACCACGGCTTCAGGTTCCCCGCAAAGAAACACTCTGTTATGACGATTAATGGGGTGCTCCTTGGCAGCAAGCTCAAAGGGTTGTATTTGCAGGCAACGTTTATCAACCAAATCAACCGGGGCCGTAGCGGTAATACATGCACGATAGTGGACATTCTTGTGCGCCAACATCAAAGATAAGCATTTTTTATGCAGGTAAAGTTCCTCTACTGTGCGAGCACCATGATAGAGATAGATATCAGCTTGATGCGACATGTCTAGTGCCTGCTCAACAATGCCCATCACGGCTCCGATACCTGCGCCATGGCCGATTAAGATAAGCTTATCCTGCTGATATGTTGCTTTATAGATACATTGACCTAAAGGCCCTTGAATAAGGAGTTGCTCACCGATACTGGCGGTACTAAATAGCCAGCCGCTAAATTGACCGTTATATTTTCGGGTAATATGCAGCTCGATAACATTGTCGTCAAACACCTTAGCAATGGCGTAACTGCGTGTCAGTCCATCAAATCGTCTGAGATTGATATATTGCCCAGCATAACAATCAAGGTTTTCAGACAATTTAATCACCACTTTCATCACACTTTCGGTCATGAAAATGCGCTCAACCAATTGCGCAGACACAAACAAATCTTGCTCAATCACAGTTTTGAGTTTGAGTCCTTCTGTGGGTTGGCACTGACAAGTACAAAGGTAATGATTGGCTTTGAGCCGAGCACTTAAGCCACGTTGCGAACCAGGGGACAGTTCTCCCCCCACATGCTGCACCAAGCACGTTTTACAAGCGCCTTTTTTACAGGAATAGTTTATTGAGTTACCACTACGTATTAGGGTCTCTAGTACTGATTCATCTTTCGCGGAATCAAAAGCTTGGCCATCTAAAAAGAAAGTTGTCATTGGCGAACGTTTATTCTCAATTAATAATGAAAAATATTATGATCTCTGGCGCACTTCCTTAATAATGTAGCTAAAATTATGGAAGCCCACTTTTGCTTTGTAACGGTCTTGTGGCTAATCAGCATAAACCGAGTACCAACCATCAGCAGCAGAAACCAGTGCTCATTCATCTAAACGAAGTTAAGGTCAGTATGTCTATTGCCTCAAAAACACTCATTGGATTTAGAGATAAATACCGCCAACGACCACGCTACCAGCGCCTGCTCGCGATCGCGGTTACCCTTTATCTTCTTTTTACCGCTATTTTAGGGTTATTAATACCCTATATTGCCGTTAAACAAGTGCCGAAGCAATTATCAAATATGCTACAGCGCACCGTTACATTAAGCGATGTCAGCATAAACCCTTTCACTTTGAAAGTGGCTATCGATCAATTTCAAATACAAGAGGCTAAGACTAACCTAAACAGCAATGAATTTGTTGGATTTGAACAGCTTACTTTTGAATTTCGTTTTTGGCATTCTATTTTCAATGCCGCTTTTAGCATTGCCGATGTCACACTATTAAAACCTTCTATTCGTGTTGAACGACTCAAAGCTGATAACGATCTAACATTCAACTTCAGTGATATTATCGATACTCTGGCACAAAATAGCGCATCAACCCCAGAGCCGACGTCAGCACCATCGACCGGCCTGCCACACTTTATGGTCAAGAACTTGGCTATCGTTAATGCTAACTTGCGCTTTATCGACAACATCACACAAGGGCAGCTACTCTACCCGCAAGTAAATCTAAATATTAAGTCCTTTGATTCTCAAAATGCCCTTTCCGCGGTAATGCAAAATAAAGAGGGTGAGAAGAGCAATCACTATGCAATCCATCTTGTAGGCAATAACGGCGGAGAAATTGCGACGCAGGGTATTGTTCAATTAGAACCGCTATCCATTGTCGGTGATATTCAATTAACGAATATCCAACTGCCGCAGTTTTGGTCATTTGTTGATAAACTATTTATAGCCAACCTAGCCACCGGTAAACTCAGTGTCGATAGCCAATATCGCCTTGAGGAAAAGAGTGACTACTTTCAAGTTACGGCTAACAATGGCGTGGTGAAGCTCGAAGATATTACCGTCAAAAATAGCAATGACATCGTTGCAAGCTTGCCCATTTTTGCAGTTGAAGGTATTAACTTTGATTTACATGAGCAAAAAGTAACCGTCGATAAGATACGCTCTCAAGGCTTGCTTGTTAACACCACGCTCGACAAAAAAGGCAGCAACCTACAAAGACTATTACAGCCAAAACTCGCAGAAATATCAACGGCGACGAAGCAGCAAATAACACCAACTAATATCGATAACACCACAGAGAGCTTGCCTTGGAAAGCTGTTTTAAATGGCGTTGAGCTAAAGAATTACCAGGTTAATCTTACCGAGAAAATAGTCACCCAAGGAACGCTTTGGCAGATCACTGACATCAAGTTACTCACCGAAAAGATTAATGCCGATCTATCAACGCCTATCGACTACCAACTCTCGCTTAATATTAATCAACAAGGTTCACTTTCATCAACGGGTAGTATTGATATTCGACAGCAAAAATCGATTAATCAATTAACACTGTCAAAGCTAAGCTTAAATCAGTTCCAGAACTATCTTAGCCCTTACCTCAATATTGATTTAAAACAGGGCAAACTCTCTACCCAAGGGACGCTAGCGTTAAACAATGAAGCAGAGCAACTTAGTTATAATGGTGCGATCAACATTAACGATCTGCTCGTTAAAGATACCGTGCAAAAAAAGACACTGCTAAAATGGAAAAGTGTCGATATAAATCAATTTGGCTTCGATAAAGCCGCCAATAGCATTGAAATTGATCATATAGCACTAAAGCAGCCCTATGGCCGTATCATTATCGCTGAAGATAAAAGCACCAACTTTGGCGAATTAATGGTGAGCAACAATAACCAAGTGGCTGCGAGTGATGAGTCAAAAGAGGCGCAAGCAGAACAAAAAACATCAGCACCGATAACGAGCACAAATAGCGATGAAACGCCCACTGCTATGGCGATTAGCATTAACAAAATTAGTATTGAAGACGGCTCTACTTTCTTCGCTGATAGCTCACTAACGCCTAATTTTGCCGCCAGCATCGAACAACTTAATGGGGAGATCACTAAGTTATCATCATCGAGTGAACAGGCTGCATCAGTTGACATAAAGGGTAAAATTGATCGCTATGCCCCCGTCACCTTAAAAGGCGATATCAACCCATTACTTGAACAACCTTTTTTAGATTTAGCACTCGGTTTCAAACATGTAGAGCTCACCTCCGTAAACCCATATTCGGGCACTTACGCAGGTTACTATATTGATAAAGGCCAATTATCGTTAGATCTTAATTACCGCCTCGAGAACAATCAATTAGTAGGTGACAACCACTTAGTGGTCGATCAACTTCAACTGGGTAAACCAAGTGACAGTAGTCTCGCGACAACGCTGCCTGTCACACTGGCAATTGCCCTATTGCAAGATAGGCATGGCGTTATTGATTTAGGCTTGCAAGTATCCGGTGATTTAGACGAGCCAAGTTTCAGTATCGGCAGTATTGTGATGACCGCATTTACTAACATCATCACTAAAGCCGTTACCGCGCCCTTTTCGCTTCTAGCTGGCTTATTAGGTGGCGAGGACGATGAACTCGATAAAGTGAACTTCGCTGCTGGTACCGCTGATCTCGACGAACAGGCCAAAAAGACCTTAGCCATGCTCGCCAAAGGCTTAGCCGATAGACCCATGCTAAAACTGAATGTTGAAGGCGCCGTTAATGTTGCTGAAGACAACCGTGCATTGGCCGAAGCACAATTGCGACAAAAACTAGCCCAGCTAGCTCAATTAGAAATCGAACAGATGCCAGCGGATTTAACCGCCAGTACCTACCCAACATCAGGCGCTTTATCTGATGCACTTAAATTACTTTATGAGACTGAAATTGCCAGTCCAGCCATTGATGTAAAAAAAGCTATAGAAGCCGATCATCAAGGCGATAATGCACTTACGGCTGAAGACTTGGCTATCCGTTGGCATATTGCGTTATACAATTTCAGCCTCGGTGACCAGCGGATCTCCAATGATGCATTAGGTGACTTGGCACAGCAACGAGCCAGCGCAGTGAAGAACTTCTTAGCAGACAATAAAACCGTGGCACCAGAAAGAGTCTTTTTGCTCGATAGCAAAGTCAATTTAAATACGGGCGCCAGCCAAGCGTTACTGACATTAACGGCGAACTAAAACGGCTGTAGATTTAAGCACATCCCACACGATATAAGGCACCTTAACTTAGGTGCCTTTTTATTACGTTTATTTAGTTAACACACCGCTAAACCTCGGCTTAATCGACTCACTCCCATAGATAACCCTTTCTTAATTTATTTCGCTAAGGTAATGTTTTAAGCTGTGTTTAATGCAGTGATTTTTAATAGCACTTTATTTGAATGTCGCTTTAATGGAATCGTTATCATCAATCTCGCCCTTATCAGCCAGCCCACAGCGGCCAATGCACAATTAGCCATCAGTAAGCTCCTCTCGATACTAAAGACTACTACGCCGAAAATTGGTTATATCGCTTCAGCGCCGGATCCACAACGGGAATATTTCAGACAAACCCAACAAATCTACTCAGCCCTTAACGCTGAGATGGATGTTTATTTGGAACTTGAATCCGAGTTTTCCCAGCAAGCGCTTGATGCACTATTAACTTGTGACCTGATCCATCTTTCAGGCGGCGATACCCAGCGATTTTTACTGGCGATAAAACAGCGGCAGCTCATTGCACCTCTCACAAAATTTGCAATGAATGGCGGCGCAATAGTGGGGGTAAGCGCAGGCGCTATGTTGTTAACGCCCTCAATCGACAGCGCAGTACTTTGTGGTGATCACATTACAGCGTCACCAGAAGCACTGAGTGCATTAAACCTCGTTCCTTTCCAATTCGTGCCGCATTTTGAAACCACTCAATTGAGTGATGACTCATTTAACCAACAGCTTAACTCACTCAACCAATCAGTTTACTTGTGTGGTGACAATGACGCACTATTACTGACTGGCAATAAATTAACACTCTATGGCTCACCTCAGCTGGTTAAAAAATAGTGTTATACCAACGATTTCTAATCAAGGCTGTTATCCCTGTATCGCATGGGGTAAAATCCCCGCGAATCAAAACACATTAAGGGCAGTAAATGTTTGTTATTCGTTGGGTGCTAGGCCGGATCATTTTGTTTTTTAACTTTATTTTTACTCCAAAAAAGCTCAAGCGTCCTATCGCTGAACAGCAAAAAGTGGATGATGCCACTAAAAGCATGACCATCTACGAGTACAAAGCTTGTCCTTTCTGTGTGAAAGTGCGTCGCTCATTGCGCCGTCAAGGTCTTAACATTGTGACCCTTGATGCGAAGCAAGAACCACATAAAAGCACTTTGCTTACCGAAGGTGGTAAGTTGCAGGTACCTTGCATGAAAGTTGAAGAAGCTGGCCAAGCCACTTGGATGTATGAGTCATCAGAGATCATCGGCTTTTTAGATAAGAAATTTGCTTAAGCAGCAAATTATTGAACACAGCAAAAGGCAGCATTAATATGCTGCCTTTTTTGTCTAAGTAATATGACTTTTTAGCTATAGCTGCTCATCTTTACTTCAAACTGTCTTTCTCATTTTCGCTTATGAAATAGGGCGGATAACCACACCCGGTGGGAGTAGTAGGCATGGCTACCCTAAATTAGTGATTAAAATTTATAATCAACACCCAGCATAACGGCATCAAGCTTATAGGCGTCATGTGATGAAATGCGTGTAGCTTCAAGGCTCACACCAAGGCTATCGGTAATAGAATATCTAACACCGGCACCAAAACTAGCGCTACTCTCAGAACTATTTTTATCATCCAATATCATTCCTGGTAAATTTGCAGAAGTCGCACCTGCTAAACCATATACTGTGAATGACTCACTTACAGGAAGTTGTGCTTTGGCATAAACAGACGTAAAGCTATTCAGTTCGATATCAGAAGAACTTGAATTGACACCACCGTAACGGACTTCAGCACCGAAATAATCATTAAAATCATAACCAGCCTTGATAGAACCTACGTTTGTAGTTGTTGCTTTATCCATGAGCTGGTTACTCTGTTGACCAGAACCTGCATTCGCCCCTAAATAAAAGCCTGTTGCATTCGCTGCCATTGGCGCTACAAGTGATACTGCTAAAGTCGTTGCTAAAGCGATAAGTTTCATGTTTTTCATCGTCATTTCCTAATTAGTAAAGTTATTTTCAATCCAAGGTTCTCCTTGGTTGAGGTAATAATCTCATCGTTTAGAAAATATCATGAGTTAGAATCTATAGAGTAATCGAATACGTTGTCGTTAATAGGAGCAGAGGCACCCACTAATACTATGGGTGATCTATTGAAGTTAAGCGTGGAGATTGGGCGGCTCTGCTCATTAGTCCCATAGGAAAGTGGGTCATTATGATGCTGGGAGCCTCATTGACCACGGCATTCCTGAACCCATTCACATGAGACGCACAGCTTTTTTGCTCGACTCTTTTTATTAGAAAATGGCCGAGGTGCCACGATGTTGGCCAAGCATAGCTTGATTAAAATGGCTGACTTAGGACAAACCGCTCCTAATGAGCCACCCATTTCAATAATCCGAACTTGTGCAACTTGTTATACACAGTCCCACTCCGCAAAGTCTCGACTTAATATTTGTGTCTCCGATAGCTTCGACTTATTACTAGGCATAAAGGTGTCTCTAGCCCCTGCACCTAAAGCAGCCTCACGAAATGCTCGAATTTCTACATTTGTATAGCCACCCTCTACAGACTCTAGGAGATGCACAACAGCAATAGGGGCTTGAAGCAAAAAGCGTCGCGGAGCTAGTTCTTTAGCAATACTTTTAAAGCAATCTTCAATTTCCATGAAGTTACCCATAAGGGTCCGAGGATGATTAAGGGCACTACAAGCCCTCGTTATGGATTTACCATCTTCAAGCGAAGTGACAGTAACTTCGCCTTTTTTGACTTGATAATACAAATGACGTTTAATCCAAAACACGAATAGTCCCTCTAAGTGTATAACGGCTGTTAACAGGCAGAATTTAGCGGGCAAAATAGCGACAAAGGAGCAAAACCCAACTGTATTTTGTCCTAATTAACAGCTTGCTAGTTATTTTATTTAATCAACCCTACTAGCTGACTCTTTGTTAATGAACCACTTTTTCTAATTGTCTCATCGCCATTTCTAAATACTATGACTGTTGGTAAGCCTCTTACTGCGTATAACTTGCTTAGGGTTGAGTTTAATGACACATCGACTTTAACAACGCACACTTTCCCTGCATATTCTTGTGCTAACTTACTAATAGTATTATCCATTAGTAGGCAAGGTCCGCACCACTCAGCCCAAAAATCTACTAACACCGTACCTTGTTGAGAGACTATTTTTTGAAGCTCATCGTCAGAAGTTATATTAATTGGATCTCCTAAAGCTAATTCTTTTTTATTGAGCTTTTTGGATATAGCAGAAATTGGCCATTTACCTATTGCTATAAAATTAGTAATAATCAAGGCTAAAAGAAGCACTATCCAGCCTAATACCTTAACCGGAAATAACAAGGTTGAAGAGTTCTCAATGAAATTCTCTATGCTATTTAGTTTACCTGTTATTTGATTGCCGAGACTCAACTGATATTCCTTATAGTGCTAACGCCGCGTTCACCGGCTAATCCGGTGCAACGCTTTGTAATGTGCTGCTTTGGCAGCCTTATATTTCAAGTCTATTTCACTGGTGTCGGATCAGGGAATTTCCAGCTGCCATCTATAACAGCTTCTTTGGGTTGATACATACGCACGATGTAGTTCCAGCCATCAGTCACTGGAATACAGTTAATGCGACCATCCTCACAACCGCCGAAGTGAACAGTGGCTCCACCATCTTTATTTAGTTTTGCAGTTAAGTTGTTAAGCGAGTTGATGCCCAGCTCGTTTTTTTCCATAAATCCCTTGGCATTGTAAACCGTGATGGAGGCAAACCCGTCAACGGGTACATCTTTAATAGTCAAAGCATAATTAGTTTTACCATCATTTTGTTCAGGAACCACATTGACATAAATGGCATCTTTTTTAGGGTTTCCCCCCCACCCCATTGCCGTTCCCATTAGATGGTGAATTGGGTTAAGTTTTGATTTATCGCCCAGCATTCCTGAAGTATCACTTAACGTAGCGGCTAATACATTAATAGCGTCTCTAACTTTAGTCAGAGACGCTTCATCCCATTCTGGAATATCAAGTGAACCAGCGTTTTCCTGCTTAACCGTTATCTGATCCTGAATCGCATTTGCCAGTTTGATGTCATTTTCATCATTGGCATTAACAAGGGTTCGAAATACGACCGTTAGATAACGTGTACCAATTTCTTTTTGTGTAAAAGTATACGAACCAGCTTTATAAATAGCAGCAGGGATAGAATGGTCCTGGTTAACTAGCATCAATGACTGCCAACGGTCAGTTTTTGGTTTAGTGATCGTGACCGGTGTTGTTAAATCAAAAATCCCAATAGAATAGAGGGTATCTTGATTCATCCGAATAACATCTTGTTTATCTAAGGGTGTCGGCTGACGTATATGGAACATTTTACCGAATCCGCCAGCAGCTTCGTAGCGCTTCATTGTCATGTCGGTCTCAGCTCGGACAAAATTATCGACAGTCACAGTTTCACTTGCACACACGTTTGTAACTGAGCTAAAAACACCCGCAGCTAATGTACCAAAAATCCAACTTTTAATTCTCATTGTAATACCTATATTAGTTGTTTTTTAATGTTAACAAACTAAATTACAATCCCCGTAAAAGCGCGGATAAATTCAGGATGTGGCACATAACATGTGCATAAACGCTTGCGCGTTTATCAGGTTCAGCCAGTCAAAACGTGTATCAATAACCATCTAATTTATAACTGTTTTTAACGTTCATTCCAAATACAGTTTCTGGTAAAACGAGAATAGAGGATTAACTTGCCTCGTATCTGCTGCAAAGCGCGCATGCACGCTTTTAGTGACTTGAATTTACGCTGCTTTTATTTGTACTCAATAGCAACTCGAGCACTGAACCCGCATAATTTTATGCGATATTCGAAAAAACCTAATAATACTGTATAGCACAACATGCCGGCGCCAGCTCGTTTTAGAGAGAAGTGAGTGACCTTTGGGCTTATGTGGTTCCAATGACCAGTGATCAGCGTATGTGCAGATACTCCTGAGGCTCGCTGTAAACTCACCGAAACGTCCCTTTTTCGACGGTTTCAGCCGCAACATAACCGTAACTACCCTCTGTTAATCATCCCTTTCAGCACGATATCGTGGTAACTCACGAGTCCGACAATTTTACCCTGTTCTACCACTGGTGCTTTAGTAATACCGAAGCGATCAAATAAGCGAGCGCAATAGCGAACGTCCATATTACCGTTAACAGCCAGTACCGGTTTTACCATGATTTCGTAGATATTAACCCGTTCAGGCGCCTTATCTTTCGCGAGTACCTTTTTGGCGATATCACTCATCAACACCATGCCATATTCGTCGTCATCGTAGCGCTTATTAACGAACAACACATTCACCTTATGTGATACGGCTTGCTCAATGGCCTCTGCAACGGTTTGTAACCCATCTACCATCGCATAATCTTGGCACATCACATCATGGTTTCTTACTGGGGTTGGTTTATTCATATCTGGTCCTCAATATCATGGCTCAATTGTTGTACTTGGTGCGCAACACCAACGGCATCTTCTACATCAATTTGAATAGCGATGCCTTTTCCGGAGTCGTTATCAAAACCTCCAACTTTATTGACTGTTTCTAGAATTGCTCGGCTAAGGTGCTCTTCCACCAGCAACAACACCACATCGCGCTGAATATCGAGTGACAAGCCCATAAAGGTTTTTTGCTTCTTGAGCCCTTCGCCACGAGCATGATTAATCACAGTAGCACCGGTGGCGCCTTTGCTTCTTGCTGCATCAAGTATGTCGTCGGTACAGGCATCGTCAATAAAGACAATAATGAGTTTAAAGCGCATTATTTCGCTCCTTTTGAGCTCTATTTTTGTATTCAACCAGTTGGGCATAAGCCATCACGCTGATTATCGGAAATAAGCTGGCAAAAGCAATTAAGCCAAAACCATCAATCAGCGGGTTACGACCATCGACGTTGGTCGCTAGCCCTAACCCCAGTGCAGCCACCAGAGGCACGGTAACGGTGGAGGTTGTTACGCCGCCAGAGTCATACGCCAGTGGCACAATCATTTTTGGAGCGTAAAAAGTCTGGATCACCACGATAATATAGCCTCCTAAGATATAGTAGTGAATGGGATCGCCAACCACAATTCGAAAGCAACCAAGGCTGATCCCAAAGGCGACACCAATGGCTACGGAGATCCGTAACCCCTGAATACTAATAGTGCCGCCAGAGACTTCATTGGCTTTAATGGCCACCGCAATGAGCGAGGGCTCAGCAATCGTGGTACTAAAACCAATGGCTGCAGCAAAGATATAAACCCAGTAGTAATCTTGCCATGCGTTGATGGTAATAGAGGGGTCGTCGGCATGGATGAACGCGGGTGAGGTCAGTTGTTCTGCCATTGCCTCGCCGATGGGAAATAGCGCCAGTTCTAAACCGACTAAGAAAAAGCTCAAGCCTAGAATAACGTAAACGAAACCCGCGGCGACTTTGCGCCAGTTGGCAATAGGACGTTTTAACACCCCCAGCTGGAAGCCAAATAGAATAATTGCGATGGGCACGACATCACGCGCGGTTAACATCAAGGTGTTAAGTACCTTTAACAGCATCTCCATTACAGCACCACCATTCCGTAAATAAGTACGAATATCATCGGCATTAAACTGGCGAAAGCGATTAAACCGAAGCCATCTAACATCGGGTTGCGCCCTTTAATGACACTGGCTAACCCAACGCCGAGCGCGGTAACTAAGGGCACAGTGATGGTTGAGGTGGTCACGCCGCCAGAATCATAGGCGATGCCAATAATGCTCTCTGGTGCAAATGAGGTCAGCAGCATCACCAAGATATAGCCAGCAATAATAATGTAATGAATTGGCCAGCCTTTTAAAATTCGCACCACGCCTAATAGGATTGCAAGCCCCACCGATAAAGCGACGGTGAGTCTAAGCCCCATAGCATAACTGTCCATTGAAGCTTCACTCTTAACAATGGCGCCTGCCTCTGCGGCAACCTCAGCTGCTTCATTAGCGACCGCGGTTAAGGCGGGTTCGGCCAGTGTGGTACCAAACCCTAGCGAAAATGAGAACACTACCAGCCAAAATACGCTGCCCTTTCTCGCCAATGCTTGCGCTAGAGACTCACCTATCGGAAACAGCCCCATTTCAAGGCCAAACACAAAAAAAGTTAATCCAACAACGATGAAAATAAGACCGATTAGAATAGAGAACAGATTATCTGGCGCTTGATGCAACACAAATATCTCAAAAAAACTGACCACCAAAATGATTGGGATAAGATCTTTAAAGCTATTTAGCATTGCTTTTAACAACTGAAGAATTGAAGCCATACTCACTCCTTTGGGGCTACAACTTCAGTCTGCCAAAACCGTCACAAAGCACAACAAATGATTAACATTATTGTCAGTATATGTGAGCCAAGTCATGGTGTTAACTACCACGGGGTGGGTTACATCACCACAAAAGTACGCTAGGGGGAGTTTAACGCCGCGCTAACAGATGAGAGTGACTATTATTAGCAATCTTTATTGCGTTCTAACGTACACTCTACTCGCTGAAGGCACCTGTATATGACAAAGATAATAAATCAGGATATGGTGAAATCACTCACACTTATAAAACTAATAGTCAGGGGGAGATTGATGACAATAGCAGGTTTACAACAAGGCGGTTGCCTTTGCGGCGCAATACGATATCAGTTAACGGCAACACCATTTTCCGCTGATTTTTGCCATTGTCGTCAATGCCAAAAGAGCACGGGTTCTGTATTAGGTGCGTGGATGGACTTTAATATCGATGAGGTGAGCTGGTTAGTGGGTTCGGTAACCGAATTTACATCATCAGAGTTTGTAAGGCGGGGTTTTTGTCATCATTGTGGTTCGCAATTAACCTTTAGAGATACTCGTCATCCCAGCTATCTAACATTGTCTATCGTATCACTGGATGAACCAAATGCTGTTCAGCCCAGCTACCATATTCACACTGACAGCCAGCTAAAGTGGTTAGCCTTAAATGACACTTGCGTTAGATACCCTCAATCGAGAAGCTAAACGAGCCCCCTCACTAAAGGCCGTTATTGCATGCCCAAATACATTTTTCCAGTCGTCAGTGATGATGCATCACACAGCCAATGGTGTTGGTATATAACAAATATAGTGTTGCCTATACACCAACCAAACATCTGTAGAAGTATCACCAACTCTATAAATTGTACCCAGATGTGGACACTGACGTTGATAAACCATCGCGTATTGATTGCAAACGTGACAATTAACACTGCTGACAAGTGTAGTAAGATACACCGTCATCAGTAAATACCGCCTCCAAGCCCTCTAATACAAAAGTAGCCTAATGTAAAAACAGCTAAAGCCCCTGCTAACTTGCTTAAATATACGTTATGCTGACCAATAGAAACCAATTATTAACATAAAAACAATAATGAAAAAATACCCTCTACTGTTAATTTTATTACTTTCAGCCTGCAGCTTTACTAGCGAAATAGTGCCGGAAGAGTTCGCAGGTCAACTCACTGATTCATTTAAAACAGATATCAAAAGTAATGGCTTAAAACTATTCACCTATCGCGCTAAGCTCGTTCAAGATAATAATGCTCAGCAAGCTCCTCTGCCTCATGAACAGCGAGCATCACAAAAGAAACGCGCTAAAAAACGTTATCAAGGACCGGATTTAACGGCCTGGACTCAGAAAATTGAACACGGTCTTGGCCAGACAATTGAGATGACCGGATATTGCAGAGAAGGTTATATCGAGATCAGCCGTTCCATTCAGTATGACCGTGGCAGTATTCGAGGCGAGTGCAAAGAAGGGGCCACAGAGAAGGATATCGCCAGATTTGATTCTTAACACAGCGATAACAAGGGCCTTAAAAGAGACCCTTGTTATCCGTACTATGCCCTTAGCTCATTATCTTTAGCGCTAAAACTCACTTTGCCAAAGTCCTCTAATATTGCGTAACAAGCAGGTACCATAAATAGCACCAGCGCGGTCGAGGCAAAAATACCAAACACCATTGAGATGACTAATGGCTGCAATACTTGCGCCTGAATACTCGTTTCAAGTAGCAGCGGTAACATACCCGCTGCAGTGGTCAGTGACGTAATAAACACGGCTCTAAAGCGCTCCTTACTGGCACTCACTACCGCCTCATGCACAGATTGCCCTTCATCCACATGAAAACGAATATATTGCACTAGTAATATCGAGTCATTAACCACCACTCCGGACAACGCAATAAATCCCATTATCGAAGGCATACTCATGGAAAACCCAAGCAGTAAATGTCCCCAGAAAACACCGATAAGGCCTAACGGTATAACCGCCATCACCACTAACGGCTCAAGGTAGCTCTTAAACTGTAAACTCAAGATAGCAAATACCCCCAATAGCCCCAGAATAAAGCCGGACACCATTGAGTTTCGAGTCGTGGAACTTTCTTTGACTTCACCTTCAAAACTGACCCGCACTCCTGGGTAACGCGTTAATAGCTTGGGTAATAGTTCCTCTTTAAATGCGGTGTTAATTTCTCCCCCATTGGCTAGATGAGTATCCACTTCACCAGTGATCGTCACAAAGCGCATACCGTCTAAACGTGAAATTTTGACGTAATTACGTTGCCAAGTGAAATCTGCCACGGCTGACAGCGGTACCTGTTCGCCAGACGTATTGAGAGTAATAGGAAAGTTAGCCAGGTTTTCAAGTTTTGCAGCGTCGCCTTTATCGAGTTGCACATCTATCTGAATACTCTCTGGACCCACTTGAATGTAATCTGCTGTTTGATGAAAATAAGCGCCCCTCAATTGGCTCGCTAACATCATGCCGTTGACACCAAATGCCTCTGCACCGGGCTTTAAGGTCATTAAAATTTCAGACTTACCAGGACGCATACTGTCCATGACACCCGATACACCGTTAAAACCACTAATGTATTGCTGCACATCAATTGACGCTGATTTAAGCTGCTGCAAATTATCACCTCGCAGACGTATGTCTATTGCGCGGCCCGCGGGTCCCATTTTCGGCTGTTTATACACAATGGCAATGGGATCAGCTAATTCGCCTACGCCTTGCTCCCATTCACGGATAAAGGTGTTTATCCGTGTTTGCCGCACCTCGGCGCTGAGCAGGTCGATCTTAACCGTCGCCACATGCGCGCCACTCTCGTTAGCATCACTATTGAAGTTAAACCGCTGCGTAATATGCTTAATTAACGGCTGACCATCTTCATTTTTGCTGTATTTCTCATTCAACACCTGTGCTGCGCTAACAATCTTGGCAACCACGAAGTCTGTTTGCGCTAATGTAGAACCCGGCGGCAAAATTATTCGCGCCTCCACCACATCACCATCAAGCTCAGGAAAGGCAATAAACTTAACCATTCCCCCCGCAGCTAACGATACTGATATCAGCAACAAACTAATAACTGCGCCCATAAAGGCATAGCGCCAAGCAATAACCCACTCCACAGCTGCAACTAAATTGACGGTTCTAAAATGCTCGAACCTGCGGTTAAACTCGGTTTTAAATCGACTGGTTTTACGCTCTTTCCCTTTCGCTGCATGGGCTAAGTGGTTCGGTAAAATCAAGAATGCTTCAACCAAACTCACCGTCAAAATAAGCAAAAGTGTTTGCGGGACCACTCTGAGCACTTTACCCATATCACCTTCCATAAAGGCGATGCTAGAAAAGATAAACACCGTGGTTAAAAATGATGAAACAACCCCCGGCAGTACTCGCTTAACGCCTTGGATCACCGCTTCCGTTTTATCTAACCCCCGTTCGATATGCGATGCCACCGATTCAGCAATAACAATGGCGTCATCCATCATAATGCCGATCGCCATTAAAAAAGCCACCAAGGTCATGATGTTAATCGTCAACCCCACTTGCGCCATAAAGAACAGACTCCCCATAAATGCCACAGGTAAGCCCATTGCGACCCAAAATGAATAGCGAAAGCTGAAAAACAACCACATACATAAAAAGACCAGTAACACCCCTTGCCAACCATTTTTGGTTAGCATGGTAAGACGGTCCCACAGTAAGGAGCTTAAGTCATTAGAGGTACTGATATTAACGCCACTGGGCGTGCGTAGTTTTTCGGCCTCTAAAAAGCCCATCACTTCCTCTTTCAAGCGCAGAGAGTCTTGTGATTTGTTCTTAAACACCGTAAGAATGGCCGCTGGTTCGCCATCAAAACGAACATGATCTTCATCTAACTCAAATCTGTCCGTCAGTTTGGCGACATCTCGTAAGCGCACCACGCCGCCCTCGGCATTAGAACGGATCACGATATTGGCCAGCTTATCCGCTTCAACTTCTCGTTGGTCGAACCTTATCAAGATGTTCTTACTTGCGGTCTCTAACGTCCCACTGGGTAGTTGCACATTTTGCTGTTCAATTTGAGCAGCGACATCGGCAACACTCATGCCTAAGCGCTTGAGTGCATCAAGCGAGATCTCGACTAATAGTTGATGTTGCGAAAAGCCAGCGATCTCAACTTGGCGAATGCTGGTATCAAGCTTTAAACGTCGCTTAAAATCCTCAGCATACGCTTTCAACTCTGGTTTGCTGGTTGATGCCGACAATGCAATATCGATGATCGGCTCATTAAAGTTAAGCTCTTCAACGATGGGGGGTTCTATCTCTGCGGGGAAGTCTTTGATTGATGCTATTTTTGTTTGAACATCAACCAGATTACGGCCTAAATCGGCATTATCATCGAGCTTGATGGTCATCTGCGCAACGCCTTCCAAAGCGTCACATTTAGTTTCAACAATGCTGCCTAGGCTGTCGATCGCATCTTCCATGCGTAAACAAAGGTTTTCTTCAACGTCTTGCGGTGATGCGCCTGGTAACACCACACGTGCACTGATGTAGTTCGGCGAAAATTCAGGGAACGTTTCACGCTTTAACTCAGGTAAGGCCTTTATACCCAAAATAATAAGCGCCAACATCAGTAGATGAGTTGCCGTAGGATGACGAACAAAAAAGGCAATCACAGCGCAGCTTCCTCGTTTGTGTTTGAAACCTCAGCATTGCTGTTATGACTGCGCAGCGCCATTCCGGTTACTGCGGGAATAATATCGGTCAATACCAGCTGCATATTGTCATTAAGATCGCCTTGCACCGCAGCATGTCCTTCTTGACGAAATAACACCTGCACGTCAATTATTTGCAAGCGGTTGTCGCTATCCATTAAATACAACTTGTCCCCATGCAAAGCCCGCTCAGACACCATCCAGTAGTCTTTTGCACTGCCTTTAATACGTGCGCTAACAAACATGCCGTGAACTAACGGCGGTGATTGGCCAATTTTGAGTTCGCGATATTGCTGCTTAACTTGTAAAACCACACTGACGGTGGCCAATGTTGGGTCAACAGTTTCGCCAATACGGCTTATTTTTGCTGGCCATTTAAAGACATAAGCAGCACTTTTAAGGGTGATTTCGGCGGTTAACCCGAGCGTTTCAGCATTGGGTAGCTGCTTATTCAAAGTTGTTGGCTTGTCGACGGTTTTCATTAATGTCATTAGATCGGCGAGCGATAACTGCGCCTCAACTTCCATGATCTCCGTTCCATTGATCCTTGCCAGTACTTGTTGTGGCGAAACAACTTGGTTGTTTTCCACATTAACCTCGGAAACTCGGCCTTCGAATGGCTGGCGAATTTCCGTTTTATCGAGCTGGCTTTGTGATTCATCTTCTCGCGCAACGGCTTGTAATAATTGTGCTTGTAGCACATCAGTTTCGTTTGGCATTAGATTAAGGTTGTTGTTTAAATCTTGGATTTTTTGCTTTTGAACCAGCACATTCTGGCGCTCACCATCGAGTTCAGATTGAGAGATCAAATTTTGCTTTCTTAAGGTCTCTTTACGTTGCAGATCGGATTTGACCAAATCATAGCGATTGGTTTCAATTTCGAGTGACAACTTAAGGTTCTCCAGCTGTAACCCTTTACCGATCAGTTGACCTTCTAATGCTTTTCTATCGGCTTGTGCTTGCGCTAAACGAATTTGATAATCGAGCGGATCTATCGATAATAGCAAAGTCCCTTCGGGGATCATTTTCCCGACGGCTAAATCTGGATGCTTGTAAATAATTTTACCGCCAACTTCAGGCAACAATTGCCATTGCACCTTTGGCGCTACACGGCCAAACGCATCGACTTGAGCGACAACAGAACTTTTGTGCAGGGCAATAACATCTACCAACTTACTTTGCTCTAACTGCTCCTCTAGAGGAGGATGGCCCTTAAACATAATCACTGAAAATAACGTTACAACACCTACGGCTACAGCTGGGAAAAAGTACCAACGTTTACCCTTAATTATATCCATCAGTCTTGATCTCCAAATAAACCTTTCTCGAGTAACTTAATATTGTGTTTTGCTAATCTTTGATAAAAATCGTCATCTAATTCAAATCCATGCAGCTCGGCCATTGATTGTGGGATCACAAAGGGGAAGATCATTAAGCTCATCATCGACATCTTCACCAACATGGGATCGGTATCACTGCACTTGTGTAACAGCGGCTTCGGCATTGGCGTTAGATTAGCTAATGGCGTGAACAGCTTAAAAATGACTCCTTTGGCTTCATGTGAATGTTCTGAACTCATTAGCCTGAACAGAAAACGGGGGAAATCGGGAGTCTCTGTCATCGTTTGATAAAAATTGTCTAAGATATCTGACATTTTTAGCGGATTATCACCCTGGTTAATCGTTTTGCTACGTTGTAACACTGGCGAGATAAATTCGGCAATCATAACTTCAAAGAGGCCAAGCTTATTACCGAAATAGTAGCGGATCATCGCCATATTAACCCCTGCTTCTTCAGCGATTTGGCGAATACTCACTTTGTCATAATCTGAAGCAATAAAGCAGATACGCGCAGCGCGGATAAGGCTGTCGCGTACTTGGGTAGCAGGTTCGCTTTTTTGATCTGTCATGAATGGTCTACTTAGTGTTATTCACTTGAATAATGCTAAGTCTACTTGCTCGATGTTGATATTGCATGATTTATCGTTATTCAAAAACCCTGCTTATGAATAGACATTGGACCCGCTGAGATGAGTCTAAGCAGATTGAAATGGTTTAAGTTATGGCTATAGCAATTTAAAGTTAATTTGATAAAGCGCTTGGATTTCTGGATAGATCTCTCTAATTAAGGTCTTTAACTCTACCAGAGTCATATTTTCCTGCTGGGCATGCAACAAGTTTAAGTCGTCAAACTTAACCCAAGCAACGCTTAGAATGTGTAGCTGACCGTAACAAGTTGCGGTTTCTAAATTGGCCACATTAACGGTTTGGCCAGCTTCAAAGTGAGACTCACTTTTATCTCTTAAAGTGATTGTCTTACGACCTGCCAGAATATCATTCTCAAAACGTTGGAAAAAAGTGATCGTTTGCATTTTATCTCTACTCAAATGTGTCAGTTAATTTAAGGCTAGTGATCTCGTCCCACTCTGGAGATTAAATGCGGAAGCAAGAGCGGAACCGTATGCCAAAGCCGAGAATAACAATTACTGCGACTTGATGCCTTGAACTCTGTCACTTCTAGGCATGCAAAATTGTGCATTTAAAGTTTGTTTGGCGATTACGCTAATAACACTAGGCCCGCAACTGCTGCATAGTGCCGAAATACGTCGTGATATCAAGGCAAAGCTCATATGTAATCGTCGCTAATAAAGAGTGAGTTCTAGACCAATATAACGGCCTTTTATCCGCTACAAAATGTCCCTAACTGTATTAGCGAGCCATTTTAAGCACATATTTGTCTGTTTGAATATCTACAAATTAACGACATACTTAAGGAATTGAGGTTGGTACTGTGGCGTAGCGGTCAGCTTTAGGGTAAAATCCGCTTCCGATTTCAAGCTTGGCGCACAATGCGCTAAAATTGTCTTAGATTGACGTATCGTAGAGAACACATGAACAAAAAACAGAAAATGATCAAAATGACGGCGAAGCGTGCCAAGGCTCGTTTAAATAAGCACACTCCTCCTACGATCAAAAAATACGTATCTAAGGCTGAACGTGCTGAGAATTTAGCTAAGCTTGAAGCTGAAGAATTAGCAGCACAGAGCGCTACCGCGACTGAAGTATCTATCGATACTAGTGAAACGGATGCCACACCAACCAGCTAATTAGGTTTGTGTTATTGAGCTTACTTGGTTGATGGGCCCTTGCCTTTCACACCAATAAGCTCAGCGATTTCATTACTTGCTTCACAATCCTGCTCTTCTGT
Organism: Shewanella sp. GutCb; assembly: GCF_002836135.1. Lineage (NCBI taxonomy): Bacteria > Pseudomonadati > Pseudomonadota > Gammaproteobacteria > Alteromonadales > Shewanellaceae > Shewanella > Shewanella sp. GutCb. The sequence continues at coordinate 53,824 of NZ_PJBL01000029.1, forward strand.
CACCATTGCCATATTTGCACATGAAGAAGACAACGGACTTTGGCTACTTAAACTTAATTCCTCATCAAACTCACTTATCACTTCAGCAGTCTGCGGCACGTCACTCGTTTTAGTCTGTCCTTCGGTAAGACCTCTTACTTTATCCACTAAACGATAAGCCATTAACACACCAAGCACACCAAAGATAATCGAGCCTATAGCTTGGCCCACAAGTACTCCGTAAACTCCACCCCACTTAGCCCCGAAATACACAAATGGGATAGTCCCAATCGTTGCTTTACCAACATTAAATAACGTCGAATACTTAGCTTTACCTAAGTTATTAAATGAAGCGTTTGCGACAAACAATACCCCCGAAAAAATGAAAAATATCGCAATATAACTACAAAAGAATAAAATCAATTCTGCGGCATCACCTTTCATGTCGAACACGTTGACGATTTGATTACGGCTTAAAAATAGCAATACTGAGACCACCACGACATAGGCGCTACAGAACTGAATCGCACGGGTCAATGACTCCTTCACCCGTCCAAACTCCTGAGCACCATAATTTTGTCCTACAATCGGTCCCACAGCACCCGATAAGGCAAAAATCATCCCGAATGAAACCGGTATTAACCTGCCTAATACCGCCCAACCCGCAACATAACTGTCACCAAAATCAGCAATCGCACGTGTCACAACAGCATTACCAATCGGTGTTGCAACGTTGGTGAGCATTGCGGGTCCCGCTATCGCAAAAATAGGCTTTAAGTCGGCAATAAAATGCTCCTTATTAAAGCGACCAAATAAATTATGCTTAACCATTACCCCTCTTGCTGCCACCAGGAGTACCGCCAAGCGGGCTAAAACAGAAGCCACTGCGGCACCTTCTATTCCCATAGCAAACATAAAGATAAAAATAGGGTCAAAGATCGCGTTAACGCCACCGCCGACTAACGTTGATATCATCGATAATTTTGCATCACCAACGGCTCTTAAGGCGCTACCTAGCGCCATTGCCAAGCAAATTAGCGGTAATGAAGGCACTAATATATAGAGGTAATCAGCAGCTAGTTCCGCGGTTTTACCGGTTGCGCCCACAAGGCTCAGCAGCTCGGGAATAAAAAGAAAGACACTGATAGCCACGACGATGCTGATCAACAAAGTGACCACTGCGCTATTAAGTAACAAACGCTTGGCCTTTTTCATCTCTTTAGCGCCAATAGAGCGTGACACTAGAGCGCCCAGAGCAATGGATAACCCGATACCAATAGAGGTCGTAAAAAATGAAATGGTGCCTGCATAGCCCACGGCGGCGGCAAGCTCTTGTTCACCCAATAAACTCAAGAAAAACATATCCAGCAAATCGACCACAAACAGCGCAGATATGCCAACGGCAGCCGTTGAACTCATCGTCAAAATATGCCGCAGAATCGATCCTTGTACAAACTTGGCTACTGCCATAAAACCTCTTAGCCTGTGGCTAATTTAGATGCATCTTTAATCTCGGGGGCAGCTTTATTTATGTGTATTGGCTGAACTCGCTTCACTCAAACAACGCTAAATATCCGTTTCAAGTTCGCTACCACACTTATCACAATACAATGCACTGTTGTCGTGCCCCACTTTCAAACAATTACTGCAACGGCGTAAATCTTTACTTCTCCCTATCTCTTGAGAGATCTCCGCGGTGAGAATACCCGTAGGAATAGCAATAATGGAGTAACCCAACAGCATCGTAAATGCGGCAATTGCCTGCCCTAAGTTAGTACCTGGGGTAATGTCGCCATAGCCAACCGTGGTAATGGTGACGATGGTCCAGTAGATAGATTTTGGAATTGAAGTAAAGCCATTATTGGGGCCTTCAACAACATACATGATTGAACTTAACACCACGACGATTAAACTGACTGAGAAGAAAAACAGAAAGACTTTACGGCTCGATTGTATCATTGCTCGTAACAGTATATTACCTTCACTTAAATAGCGTAAAAGCTTGAATACTCTAAATATTCTAAATAACCTTAAGACTCTGATCACCATGGTAAAATTGGCACCAGGAAATACTAACGCTAAATAAGTCGGTAGTATAGATAACAGGTCCACTACCCCATAAAAGCTTTTAGCGTAACTTAGCGGACTGGCTGAACAATATAAACGCAGTAAATATTCCACTGTAAAAATGAGGGTAAAGCCCCACTCTAAGACAACAATTATCTCGCCATATTTTTGATGGATATGTCCAACGGTATCAAGAAAAACCAACATCACGCTAAGGATAATACAGACGATTAAACTGATATCGAAAAAGCGGCCTGCGGGGGTATCAGTTCCAAAAATTATTCGACGAAGTTTAAGCTTAAATAAGCTTTCTGAATCCGTTTCATTTACCATTTTGACCGCTGTTCCTTGCTATACATTGCTCTAAACTCATTCGACTTAAACCGAATTATCAAGGCATTAAAATAGATGATACGAATAGTGTGACACGCAAACCGCAAGAGCTCAAAAATAATCTTATCCGTATACATCAACAATCAAGGTTTTTGAGGTAACATAAGTCATATATTCACAAGCTAAGGGCGTTATGCTCAGGGTTGTACATGCGTTTTATCTGTTTTTCCATGCTTAAAGTAACACTGCTGTTGTGTAGCCTAATCCCAAGCCTCTCATTCGCTAGCGACAAAGCCGATTTAGTCGTCGTCACCAAATCAACAGCAAGCTTATCATTATTAAGCCAAGGCAAGATTTTCAAATCCTATCGAATAGCAATGGGCGATAACCCCGTAGGACATAAACTGACCGAAGGCGATCAACGCACCCCTGAAGGCCGTTATTTACTCGATTACAAAAAGTCAGACAGCGCCTACTATCGTTCAATTCATATCTCCTACCCTAATGATGAAGACAAATTACGCGCTGATGCTTTAGGAATTCAGCCAGGAGGACAGATAATGATCCATGGTGAGAACCCCCATTCAAACCTGAGTCCAAAAGAGGCACAAAATTACAATTGGACCGATGGCTGCATCGCGGTGACCAACGCTGAAATGGATGAGTTATGGCGTGCGATTGACGCGGGTACTCCAATCGAAATCTGGCCTTAGCCGTTATTTGTTAAGCCTACAAGGCTGAATAATTATCTTTCATCGACTCAGTCAGGCGTTTATCAGGAAACCTTTGTTATGACATACGAGCAATTAAGCCAAAGTTGGCCGAGCTTCAGCCAATCAATTACCGCCTTTATCGGTGAACTGGGACTAGACACACTTAATCTAGAGTGCGACCACAGCGCTTTACGCGTCAATACCACAGGCGTAGCGAATGAGCTACGAAATCAATTTTCAAAACACGGTAATATCATCTCTGACAACATGATCAATGGCAGGCCCATTTTGATTATTGAGCTTGATGTACCACTCATGCTAAATGATATAGAGATCCATTGTGTTGAACTGCCTTACCCTGGTGAAAAAACATACCCACAACAGGGTTGGGAACATGTCGAGCTGGTATTTAAGTGCGATGCCATTGATTGTGAGTCGTTAAGCCAACAGCTCATTAGTGCCGTGCCAACACTTGCGCCTATCATTGCCGGTACAACCGATATTAAGGTGAAGCAGAGTTCGCCAAAGGGCGATAAAGAGCGACTCGCTAACCCGACTATCGCCTTTAAGAAGAATGGTCTGTGCGTAAAGGTTCACCCCCACGGAATAAAAGCGGTGATAGCGTCTGAAGCCTAGTATTATAAAAACAGCAACCTTTTAGGTTGCTGTTTTTACATTACTTTATTAGTGTGGCTTTTGTTTCGCCAGCTGTAAATAACTCAAAATAGCCATCAATGTAAAGAACACTGGGTCGCTCCAGCCGAGACCAACAAAGATCCCCGAAACTCCAGCATAGACAGTGATCATCACCCCTAACAGGTTAGTTATAAACAGTGCCTTAAATAGCTTATTAGCGGTTTGGCCTACTTCTATATCTCTTAGTAATAAGCAAATCACCGCTATACCGCCTAGAAATATACTCGTATGTTGAGACAAGAAATAAGCATACCGGTCATTTATTTCAACCCCGTACATCGGCCACATCAAAGCAGGAATAAAAAATAAAGCCAATGCAAAGATCACATAAATCGTGCCGTTCACGGTTAAAAATGTTCGGTTATTCATCATCTTCTCTCTATTAATTGCCTAAGCAACAGGCCCTTTATTTATGTTTGAAAGTAAGGGATTTACCGCTAAAACCAGCCCTCTAATATTTTCAATACCCATCTTATTTAAGCGAACTGAATGCATTTCTAGATAAGCACGGGCTGTGGTTTCATCTTCGAACAAATAGATCCCACCACCAAGTTTATCTTGTTGGTTTTCTGTCCAGATTTTCCAGATCATGCCGGCTTCATTGTTAATCGACTCAGCAAGATCTGTCAGCATTGCTGCCATTTCGTCACCAAAGGGTCCTGTATAATCAAAGTCAACTTGTAATAATGTGTTCATAATTTATCTCCAAAGATCGAGTTAATGGCAAAATTGGCGAGCGATGTAATAGCTCCAAGTTCAGATGAATGAAGTTTTACTCCTCTCCGCCTTAAGAGAGGTGTCATAATACCTATAAAAATTGGACATAAAAGTTCATAATACTGCCAGTTGATGTAGATAAATTAGACATATGAGATTAAAGACAACCTTAGATCAGTGGTTAACATTATTTGAAATTGATAAAGCGGGTAGCATTCAAGCGGCTGCGGCGACATTGAATAAAAGCCATACCACGTTAATTTATTCGGTGAGAAAACTAGAAGATCAATTGGGAGTGCCGTTACTCAAAGTAGAGGGACGCAGGTCTATACTCACTGATGATGGAAAATCATTGCTTCGAAGAGCACAATCTATGCTTGAACAAGCCAAAGCTCTTGAGGAGATAAGTACTCAACTCGCCCAAGGGACCGAGTCAGAATTAACAGTTGCTATCGATCATCTATGTGATCGCCGATGGCTATACGCACCGATGGCTGAATTCTTTAAGCAAAACCACACAACATCAATTCAAGTGGTAGAAACATCATTGTCAAAAACACAAGAGATGGTCACTAACGAAAGTGCCGATATTTCTATTATCACTTTGCCTATAACTAACCACCCGTCAGAAACATTTGGGATGGCTAGCATGTTACCCGTTGTGGCCAAAAGCCACCCGTTAGCCGAGAAGCTTAACCCCTGTTTAGCAGATCTCAGTGCCACTAGGCAGATTGTGATCCGAGACTTAGGCCATCACGCTAAGCAAGATGTCGGCTGGCTAAAGTCGAACCAGCGCATTACCGTCGATAATTTTGATCATGCGTGGCAAGCAACAAAGCAAGGCTTAGGCTATTGCCGTTTACCTCGACACATAATCGAAAAACATAATGATAATGATATAAAGATCCTTAGGGTTGAGCATTCAAATCAATACCAAGTTCCCTTGCACCTGACTTTACCTAAAGGTGCTAAAACAGGCCCCGCTGCTCAAGAGTTGTATCAACTCATGCTTGCTTCTGCAAGTCATAGATCTTAAACATTACTATTGCCGAACTTTATCCATTTCCCTATGAAATAACTCAACACAAAGCTAAAAGGTCAGCAGTAACTGACCTTTTTATTCATAAAAAAATAGCGGCGTTAGTCTTTCAGTTGGCCATTTTCTTCCCACTTAACAACCTTACTCACTTTTTTACCATATTCGTATTCAACTTCGCTCTTCTTTTTGCCATTGTCATAATATTTGACTACGGTGCCATGTTTCTCATCATGTAAGTAATTCTTTTCCTCTTTGAGGCTACCGTTGCTGTACCACTCTTGCTCTTTCCCTTGCTTTTCACCCAACTTATATTCGGTTTTGCTCTCTAATGAACCATTGTTAGCATACTCAACTTTTACGCCATCTTTTTTATCATTGAGGTAACCAATAGCTTCTTTTAACTCACCACTTTTATACCACTCACGTTTCAAGCCATTTTTGTGGCCGTCACTATAGTGAGTCTGGCTTACTTTTAAATCACTCGACTTTTTTGAATACTGAGTGAATTCACCATGCTTTATATCACCACGGTAATACCCTATTTCCTCAGCATAACCATTCTTAAAAAATGCACGGTATTCACCACTCTTATTACCATCCTTATAGCTATATTCGGTCTCAACTGTGCCACTACTGTAATACTTTGTGCTCAAGCCAGATTTTAGACCATTACGATAATTAACTTTTTTCTTAAGCTTTCCGTTGCTACGTTTTTGATTATAAGTGCCTGTAAGCAACATATCCGTGTTTTCTTGGTAAACCATTCCAGCGCGAATATCGATACTATCTACATTGAGCGCCGATGCACTAAAGCTCAAACATAAAAGGGGCACTAAAAGATACTTCATCATAATCCTCATTCCATTATTAAGGGGTAAACCTTTGAATTACATTGCTGTTTTATTAAGTAACATCTCCATAGCATTCAAGAGATTCTATTTAACAGATAATAATACCAATCTCTTTATCAAAAAAAAACACCTCAGTATCATCGAGTACAATGCAATACAGGCTAAGAATACGAGAGTTCACTGCTTACGACAGTAAAGCCGTTATTGTTATCTAAGCTCGAATGGGCAAGCAATGTCCAATATAGATATGGTTCCGCAATATGTTGTTAATGAGAGCCGAGCTGTGACAGCACCAAATGTTATTATCCTTTTGATTAATAATGAATAAGTATATTACATATTGCCATACCTGTCGTAAGTTCCCGTAGAATATCTGTACTGCATTAATGATATTGAAATGAGAATAACCATCATCTCAATCACAGCCTTGTTCAGCTATCCTACGGGAGTTCGAAAACGAATATGGTGAAATCGTTCAGGTATATGTAACGCGCCTTATCTCAACTCTAGCGCTATGACTTACTGTTTATAGACGCATTATTAGCGCTTGCTGCAGATAGCTCAACCTCGCCATCTGTCCTTGATCCACAAGTTCTAGCGACTTTATCTTAAAAGGTGCTTTTAACCCCGACGCCTTAATGACACTCGCATCAAGATTTAGGGTTATTTGAGATGACTTAGAGGTTAACCAATTGGCTGATTGCGTCGTCAGAATAAGCTTGTCATTGCCAAGTTCGTCCGTACCTGTCAGTGCAGCATTTATACCAAATCGGCCCTCGTGCTCTACTGCAACATCAAATATCAACAGCTTTGGCACTTGATCTTGCCACTGACTTTCTACAGAGCTATTGAGCTTCGCCGTCGGTACAAATTGCTTAAAAGCCGTTTTTACCGTTCTAAAAACGGCTTGGCCATTCACTTGGGTTTGAATGTTTACTTGGATTTCACTCAAGCCTAAATTACTCTCTGGCATCTTAGATGCTGTCGGTAACTTAGCCTGCCATTGACCATTGACCAGCTTCAAATCTAAAGTCTGAATTTTTCCATCTGCATGCTTCAAACTTGCTTGCGGCTGTAGCTCCGACTGGCTATTACTTAAACTAAGAGACAGCGGCATACTTGATACGTCACTTGCTACACGGTTAATACTCGATAACGTTAGCTGATAGGGAGATCCCTTCTCTTTCACATTCACTAAATATTGGCCACCTTGATCAAGCGATTGCACTACCCTTAGCTTATATATCCCAGCTGTGGCATTTTTTGATAATGTGAGTGCACTTGAATTATCATCTAGCCCTGCAGTAGCCAATGCATCTGCATCCGTTAATGACTTGATATACGATACAGACTTGTCAGTTTTAGCACCCACTTTTTGTAGCTGAATCTGCTCTGGTGATATCGACTGGCTTTTAATGATACTTCCAGAGCGATTATCCGCTCTTGGGGCAACTCTGATAATGCTTGACGGCTGGCTTATGGCTAGTTTAACCCCTTTATTGAGTTCTGCCCCCGACACCGTCATCCAAAACTCATCACTTTGACTACTGGAAGTCGACGAGGGTAATAGTAACGCTTGCTCACTAGGATTGACGTTAACGAAACTAATTGAATCCCGGCTACTATTGATTGCATCTAAAACTGGGCTCTGAACCTCGCCAATAATAAGATCTCCTACTTGTGGCGTAGCGAGCGTAAACAGCTTAGTACTTACTTCCATACTCTGCTTTGACTCTGTGGCTTGCGGTTCATCACTCTGACAGCCGGCAAAAAGAACCCCTGCGGTGATTGTCACCAAAGCACTTGTTAATATATTCATTGGTGGCTCCTATATATGATCGCGAATTAGACGATGAAGGTTAAAACAAGCACGTCGACTTTGTTGGTGGCTTAACGGCTCTTTTCCTGCTGTGCGTTGTTTGTCAGTAAACCAAACCGTTCCTGCGGCACTTTGAGAGCTACATTCTAAAAAGCCATCAGAGCAATCATCCAACCAGTTTTGAGTCGTTTCTAATGCAACTTGATACTGGTAGCCAGCACAATAACTGTCACCATCCCAAATAGCAGAATCTACATCAGAACCAACCACCACCTCAAAGGGGCGACTTAAACTAGGTCGTCCTGAGGTTCCATGCAACCAAGTGTTGTTGTAGTACTGCATCCAACTAACTTGTTGCTGCTTGACTGCATCACTGCCATAACCTAACAACCAACCTAGAGAGGTTTCAAAAACATTGCCTTGATTTACCGCATCCGCCAATGGCGTACCTCCACTTGAGGGAGCGAGTGCCACCACGCGCTCGGTAACATTAATAATCTTGGGATAACGACTGTCCCAAGTTGGATTTGAAAGAATCCAACGCACAACATTGCCACCATTAGAGTGGGTGATCATCGTCAGGGAATCGATCTGTTTAGTGTTGATAAAGCTCGACAACTGTTCTGCTAAGCAACCAGCCGCAGATTCTTGCCACATGTATTGGTCAAAATCACAATTTACAACAACATAATTGTCCGGTTCAGTTATCCCCTGCCTAACGGTATCGACAAATTCTCGACTCCAATAATCAGAAAGAGCATCAGTTTGATGTCCGGTTCCATGTATAAATGCGATCCCTGTTGCACTATGTGCAAAGGGGCTGATAGCGACCAACACCAGTAAGGTTAAGGTGAATTGATTAAAGATCTTCATTTTTTATCTCTATTGTTATTGTCTGAATAGTCTTTTACGAGGTCAGACATCTGACCTCTTTAGCCAACCTAACGACTAGAAATTAAGGTATCAAGAAAAACTTCAGGTACGGAAGTACTAGTTAACTTGATGATTTAGAAATGAATGTTTTAAACAAAATATGAAGTGCAGCCTCCTAGCTTTAGTAGGCGCTTAATTAGTGGATTCTCTGTTTGAATTGACGTTAGAATTGAATGTGAATTATTTTAAAGTAGATTACATATGTAGTGACTAATATCGTTTCTGGAACAAAAACAACACTTTCCCCTCTGTAATTTATATATATAGGCATTTAATAGAGATCAAATTCGCCCCATTATCACAATGGGGCGATGGTAGTTAAAGTGTCAACAAATAATCCAAACCACCGGTGATCGCCGCAACCTGAGCGATAATACAGTTCTCGTCATCCACCAGTGGACTATCTGGGTACACTTCTGTCGTTGATACATATGTTGCACCGCTTAAGCCAGCACACAGCCCCAATGCCTTGGTGGCATAATTAATTACACCAAACTGTGCCAGTTCAACACCAATCAGCTTGCCACTGTCATCAGCAGGAGCAATATGAGTCACTTGTTCGACTGCAGCAATCATCGCCTTTTGAAAAGCAGGTTGTGGGTTAATGGTGTCACCGACGAGATAAAACCCATCAGGGATACTCCAATTATCATGCACTACGGCATCTCGTGCGGCTAACGCCGGTCTAAACTCGCTATTATCAGTATCTGTCGTTTCATGCAAATCAATATGAGCAAAAATGTCTGCATTAATTGATGCCAAGTAGTTCAGTACAGCCGCAGACTCTTCTGCTGGGCTGTCTTGATAAAATGAGCGATTTGGATCTATAGCACCTGGGTTCCAGCGGTTAATAGTCTCGTAACCCCAAGGGCTAACACAGGGAATGAGTACGATATTAAAATGTTCAGCGTAAGCTTGCGCTTTTGTCTCCATAAAACGAATAGCCCCTTGCACACCGCTCGTCTCGTAACCATGTACGCCGCCGGTGACCAAAATAATCTGTTTTGTCGGCTGCCAGTTATGACTCTTTAGCGCATACAAAGGATATTTAGCCTCATCACACGACAGCGCACCATATTGCTCTAGGGTGAATTGTTCCCCTAGTGCCAGCACTTTACTCAGTACTTGCTCTTGATATGAGCGCTTTACTGACTGCATAGCAAGCCAAGCTAACTTATCAGCATCGCTCCATTTCTGTCCGGTTGAGCCTATAGGGTAGTGTTGTGAAGAGTTCATTAATTTTCCTTTTATTTGCGCGACAATACATTAATTTTTTAAGGTCTTTATATTGTATTGAGAGCTGCGAAGCATAAACATCACCCCTTTGAATTTCAATCATCATTTAATTTATTCAAGGCATTAATGTGATTGCAAAAGAATTATGCAGCTGAGCGCTAGTTTACAGACTATTGTGGAAGCAAAGGCATGAACGTTATGGTGAGAGCTAGGCATGGCGAACTGGCCGTTTTTGATATCGACGAACAGTCCTCTCCTTGCTCTGACGATGCGAAGCACCGCGACGTTAACCATGCACTGCTTAATTGGTATTACAAAGCTGAGCCTTTAGTTGAGTAACACGCATTTATAACTAAACGTATTAATGAAAAAGCGCCATTGCAAGGGCGCTTTTCTGTTAACTGATGTTGTAACTGAACCGCTGAATACGGGACCGACTATTGAATTCAATGAGGGTCAATAATAAGTAAAAAACAAATCATAAATTACCGCATCATCTTCCTCTGACTCAAATTTTGCGATGAGGTTAAAATGTTCCCGCAAGATATCAATTGCATCATTGTTATCGATAGCGTCTTCATATAAAGCTAACATTCCTTGTTTATCCTGAGGCAGTTGCAGCGATTTTACAGACAATGAAAATGAATCGCTTTTACTGTCTGTAAAAAACGGTTCACTAATATGAGCTTGGCTGAGCTCAATATCATCAAATTGTAAAAGAACATGATTACCGACTAGCCACCACTGCTTCTCATCACTCGCTATATTTATTTTATTGGTTTGCGGGATCTGCTTAAGCAAGTTTGGTAGCGTCATCAGCTCTACATTATTAGGTTGCAAGTGCTTATACAGCCATTGCTCTTGTTCCGATGTCAATTGAGGAAGTGCTTGCTTTTTCGCCTCATATTCATTATCCGTTAACGTGAAGTGAGTGAGTAAAGTCACTGGTTTGTCTTTTGTTGTAGGGTGAAAATCATCAAATTGTAATATAAGGCGTTGTTGCTTTTGAGTAATAACTATTTGATCTGAACTCTCTTTAATATCGTACTGCGAGAGCGAATCTCTTACTTGCTCAATTGGGCTATTGTGCGCAGCGATGATCCCCTCTAGTTGCCACTCAATATCATCAAAACCATCTCTATAGCCGATACTATTTTGGCCTGCACTATTTAATAACGAAAGCTCTGAGCTAACAGATTTCAACCTATCAGCTGAATAAGTAAACCAAAGGTTACGTCCGTAGCCCCATATTTGTTCGTGGTTTAAAAGTGTGAGAGTTATACTTGGAGGACCCAACTTTTCGGCTGTTTGGGCTGTGCTCGCTCCCAACTTTATGTCATACACACCCGTTGCAAAAGAGATATTAGCAGCTGGTAAAACCATATTATTGGCAACCACTATCGGTTCTGTTGGCTTTATAACATTGGGGGAGATTGTATATTGGTAGCTCATTGTTTGTAGTTCGTAACCATCAGCCGTATAAGCGGTTCGCTCATGACTAAAAGATTTATCGGCTTCACATACGGTGTATAACTGCGCTTCAATGTGTATTATTAAGCTAGATTTACTTGTTTTTCTTTTTGCTATTGTGATCTTTTTATTTTTGACATTAGTTAATAATACTATGTCAGCACCTTGTGCAGTGGCTTCTTCACGTAATTGATGAAGTATAAGTGCAAAAGCTGTACTTTCCTCAGGCGGTCCTAAATCCTGGTATTTTGGTGTATTCACTGTGAGTGATATAGGCGCTAATATATCAACAATACAGTTGGGTTTGTAATCGGAGATAATAGCTAATTCAGCAGCTTGGATATTCGTTACTGAGGCCAATAAAGTCATGAAAAATAGGCTTATTTTGAGGGGTTCCCTTATCATTGTGCACAGTCCATTGTTACAAAGAATAAGTACATATTCTATATAATAAAAGATAAAGTTCAATTTATTTAATTAGATAAATTAATATTATCGAGCTTCATAAACATGTCGATAGTTAAATTTGTCTTTCCTTTTTCGATCCATTGAGGCTCCGTGACACATGCAGCAATAGATGCATGTGTCTAAAAGCCTACGATTCAAGGGAATGGAAGACCCGCAAACGCCACCAGAATCAATACAGCGGTGAGGGAAGATTTTATTAACAACGTCATAAGCAATTCATGCCCTGCTACTTAAACATGTAACTTAATGCTGATATATAATAGCTACTATCTTTAAATTCTTGCATAGGTTTATATTATGTCCGTAAAAGTTTTTATATCTCACCGTCATCATCTGATATTAATAACCATTTAAATTCTTGTCCTGAATATAATGAAAAAAGTATTATACAAATTAACGTTACGCCAACAAGTTGGATTGCAAAGTATCGTCCCAAGCTTAAAGTTATTAAAAAATAAAATATGGAGCTATAAAGGTAAAGTATACAAACTCAGAGTTAGCTCTGTTAGCTTGTCATCAGGTATTTTATTTTTCTTTCAGAATGATGAAATAATCGAGTTACGCGGGTTTACAAAAACAACTGCCCCACTAAAAAAGATGATCTATTAGTGGTGAAACTTTATCTACAATGGCAGCAATCAAAAGGTCTTACCCAGGTACTTCAGTCAAGTCAATACTGTTAATTTACCTTTAAATTTAAGTAATAAGCGTATAGTTTAAATGAGCATAAAACGGTCAGCGGCACATATGCTTATCGTTTTTATTAGGTCAGAGATGCAATCCATCTATGCCTATGTTAAATACCGAATCACGAAATGAATAACGCAACCGCCACTAATCCAATGTGTACGGAGTAGAGTAAATACAACGCACTTATATTAGATAAATTAAGTACTTGCCCATAGTTATAATGGCCATACAGACTAAAGTAAGGCAAGCCTCTTCATCACTGCAAACCGAACGTATTCTTGATGGACAACTGGATCTTAAAGGAGCTCGTTGTCAATGAATAAGGATGCGACAGCACGCGTCTTATCCTTATTCATTAGCTAATGTGTTATTTACATATACCGATAGAACCTTTTACGCACACTCTTCCATCGCTCCATTTAGCATAATCAAGAATGGCTCCTTCTAAATCCACCTCACCTATATTACTCCCTGTAAAATCAACATCAGTAAGGTCACTTCCTGCTAAACTAACCATTAAAAAATCAGCGTTACGAAATGATGATGCAGTGAAACTACATGCTTCACATGAAAAATTATAAAATGATGATTGCTCAAAGTTTGAAGATATAAAAATCATATCTTCTAGTTCCATAATTTGAATATCGCTACTGGATAGATTTGAATAACTAAAATCAATATAGTACTGAGAGGCTTGCTGATCCTGTTCAAATGGACTGCCACGTAAAATATCGGGACTTGCCTCCGAAAGATAGCGCAGTACGTTAATCATTTCCTCTTTCCGTTCCAGCTCTTGCAACCTAAAAAATAGGGCTCGACTACGAGCAATAGCCGCATAGTGAGATAATTCAGCTCCTTCTGAAGATAATATGTCTGTAATGCCATCAAAATAACTGTCTACCATTTGTGTAACTGCAATATCTTCCTGCCAAGACGACATTTCAGCTTCTATCCACACACTTAGCCCAAGTAAAGTAAATGGAACTAATACAATCTCTAGCATTCTATCCCAGTCTTTTTCCATCCAGACTTTCAACATCATCTACAAATCACCGACCAACTTATTTATACTTATAAATCAAAAATAACCCGTTAAAGTACGACGTAAAAAGGTTAGGAACACCATCAAAAGTAACATCTAATCAGAGGCGTTATTTCTGTAAAAATGCCATTGTTTTTCCCCATAAACTCGACAATCCCAGCAAGTATTCAGGCTGCTGCTCAATTATAGCGCTGGGCTCTGCAATACTGACAATGAGTTTATTTAATGCCGTAATATTGGCATTATCTCGCTGCTGCATTAACTGGTACTGATCGCTAGCCTCGACTTGAACAGGTAGATAACTGCGCCATGACTCTGCAGGCATTGAAACCGGTGATGGGAACCAATAAACCGGCCCCGCGGTTTCACAAAGTAACAAATTACCATGAACAAAGGTCGCGCTGACACGATGATTAAGTAATGTAGCACTTCCATCATCATGCTCTGACGCAAAGTTTTGGCATAAGATTGATACCGATAACTCAGGGCCCTTCAGTAATATAGTTTCAAATAATTGTCTTACTTGGCCTGCTGTTTGTGGTGCTGATTGGAGTTCAATATTAGCCAATGAGCCAATAGCCCTTCCCAACAAATCCAATCCAGAATATAACGTGCGTAAATTAACATTCAAGTCGAAATGTAGACAAGTACCTTGCTGCATAGCTATTGCCATCGCACTGTAAAATGCTTGCGGTGCAGTAAGATCAGCAAAATGAGCATTAACATGAAAACGGCAGCCTTTTTGCGCCGCTAAACTAAGCGCGTAACGCACAAACTCTTCGCCCACAGGGTGTTCACACAAAACATGAATGCCTTTATTAAGGCACTGCACGGTCAAATTTTGCCCAGCCTCACCGGACACCGCGATACAAGCGATATCAATGCTGCCTGACGGGATCTGTTCTATTTGGGTAAAATGCGGTACCTGCATTTGCTGCGCATACTCAATTGAACGTTTGCTGCCCGTAGATAATATTCCCGCCAAAGTAAGGTTTTGCGGTTGTGTTGCCAACGCGCGAATATAGGTTGCGCCATAATTAGTACCACATACCAGTACATTCATTTGTTCATCCTTGATGTTATTTAGTTTTTAGGCTGCCGCTGACGTGTTACCTGCTGTTAGCATTAAGATGTCACTTAGCGGCAACTGCAAATAATCAATCACTACGCAATAGGGTGAGGGTACATATTGACAACCTTACCCTTGAGTAACAGCTGCAAGCGTGGGTTATCAATCCGTTTAAATTGCTCTCCAAAATGAATTGGCTGCATATTTTTTCCCACCGCTCTGGCAACCCTAAATGGACTCAGTGCAACATCTGGAGAGGTCACATCGACAATGGCAACGTCAACATTGGCATTACATAACCTCTGATTTAGATCGGCCGCATCCTTCACAACGGGATATGGCCATTGATCAATATCAATCGAGTGTTCATCAGCTTGGCGCATGAAATCAAAAGCAGACTTGTTATTCATTTTAAAATAGTAGGCCGCGTGATCTTCTAGACTTTGTACTTCACCAACATGCTGTGGCACTTTGGCGCCCGTTCCCATCAGGTAACACAAGTAAGGCATGACATGCCCTTGCTCAAGTAGTGCTTTTTTCATCGCGACCGCAATGTCTCCATGACAAGCCAGTGCAACCGAAACTGCAGGTGTTCGTATCCCGTCACCAAACGCGAGACAAACCACCGTTGGCACATGAATACCGACGTCGAGCAAGTAGAGCTCTAAGCTCATTCCCATTGCCGTTAACTCATCCAGCATCACCCGCATTTTTCCGTGATTAACAGCATCGAGTTTAAGTCGTTTACACGGATGCTGGGCATACCAAGTGAGCATCATGGCATCTCGTTCAATAAGCTCGTATGTTGCTCTAATTGCAGCATCGTCATTATCTTGTCCTGCCGCGAGCCCATTGGATGACACTTGGCTAAACTGCTCTTCATAAGGACAGCTAAAGTTAAAATAGCTAACTAATGACGGTACCCATACCGGTGTTTGAGTCCCTAAAAACACGCCTTTACTCCAGTGTATTTTTCGTTTTTTATTCCAACGAGAAAACGGAAACTGCGGTGTATGGTATTGTTTTTTTGAATATAGAACTAAGTCGTTTGGATCTAAATACTCTCCCGTCAGCTGACTAATTGAAGCGTAATGGCAATCTTCCAGACGGTATCTTGCAGCAGAGTATCGTTCAATAGCTTCGCCGATAGCGCTGATATGCGCAGACACACTGTCTAAACCTTTACCGGAACCAACATGTCCAGCGGCTCTGGGATCAAAGTGGCCAGACGTAAAGTTGGCCACATTGGCCGATGCCGTGATCGGAAAGTCAGGAAGCTGTGGAGAGTGTCCTGTGAGCTGACGGATAATGCCAGTCTTAGCATCTATCCAACCTTCAAAAAGATCGGTGACATCCTCAGCCGTACCGACACTATTTAGCGGATTGGCCTGTGAAATTTGATGTGCAGAAACAGCACTCATTGCCCCCACTTGCATGTTTGCAGCTTGCCGTTGACGCTCATTAATTGAATGGATATGAGCGGCCGCTGTATCGTGGTCATAGCCGCAGACCTTACACCAAGGTACAGGAATGATCTGATGCTGCTCTGCTTTATTGGTCACTAGATTCTGTACATTCACTTTTCCCACGAGATCGCTCTGAATGTAACCCACTAGCAGCTTCAACACTTCCATTGATAACTGGTGACCCGTCAACGCAGCCATCGAGGTTAACATGCTGCGAGCTCGGCTTGTTTGCTGATTTTTATAAGCTGTTTTTTCTAATTCGTGCGCCAAATCAGGTGCCACTTCAGTGCCTAATCGTCGTAAACGTAAACAGTTCCAGCATGCGTCAATTGCCGTTGTCTGCTGTGGTAAATTAACCGCCGGTCCCACCCAAGATTCCAATCCATCTAAACTGCCGTAGAGTGCAGGTAAACCCAAATGATGTAGTGTTTTAGAAATTTGATAAAGCCAATGCTTGGCTTCTTTGCTGAGAGTCACCACCACCAGATCCCAAATGGGCTCACTCGCGATATGGATGCCGCAGTCGCCTTTTTCTAACGGTTGTAGCGTCACATTACACCAAGGCGCTTGTTGCTGTAGCAAGCCTTTTAATACCTCTCCCCGCAATAAGCCAAGGTTAGACTCACCGAACGGACGATGGCAAAGAATATCATCTGCCGAAATCAATTCATTATCAATAATATGAATATGCCCAACGCCAGAACAAGCCAGTTCATCAACCATTTTGACAGACCAAGGCTCGAGTCCAATAACCAGTAATCTTTTGTCCTTTAGCGCCACTTCCGAATGCTGACTGCTTGACCATGCATTGATAAATCTCTCGTGCATCGCCCAAGGCGGTTTAAAGTCGGTATTAGCTTCCACCTCCTCCACTAATCCATGTTGCTTTAGTAAAGCAATAATTGACAGCACACTGCTTTGGCTATAACTCGGAAGCTGGTCACAAACAGCCTGCTCGGTATTATCACCTCGCAGTAAAGGGACAATAACGGTTACAAACTCACTTACATCTTTGCCATGCAGTTGAAAGTCGCCAAGATCCGATTGTAATAACACACCATGAGCATTCGGTGTAATGGTGGCTGCTGGTGATAACAAAAGAGTGTTCATTTTATATTCCTTTAGTCCCAATAACCCTAGTGATTAACTAGCGTTATTAGGTCATTTGTTATTAATCCAAATTAACTAGTGGCACTCAATAAGCAGAATGTCACTGGCGAGCTGGCACACTGGTACCCTGGATCACATGGTCTACACGTGACGCATTGAGCCAGTGGATGACTGTAACAAGGTAAGCAAGTGACACATTGTGAGTTTGTGGCGGGTTGACACTGCACGCAATAAGAAACCGGGCTAGGCGAACAGGTCACACATTGCAGCGTGGGCTGACAAGTCAGGCATTGCAAACCAGTAGCACAAGGCGTTGGTTGACACTGTACGCAATAAGCAATCGGGCTCTGCGAACAGGGCACACACTGCAGCGTGGGCTGACAAGTCAGGCATTGCAAACCGGTAGCACAAGGTGTTGGTTGACACTGCACACAATAAGCAATAGGACTTGGCGAGCAGGTCACACATTGTACTGTGGGCTGACAAGGCACACAGTAATACACAGGTTCTGGTACACAGGGCGCACAATAAGCGACTGGACTCGGCGAGCAAGTCACACAATGCACAGTAGGAATACCTGGCAAACACTGTAATCCAGTCGCACATGGCGTTGGTTGGCACTGAACACAGTATGAAACTGGGCTTGGATAACACGTCACACATTGCACTGTCGGCTGACAAGGAGCGCAGTAGTAAATAGGTCCAGGAGCGCACGTTTCACACTTAATTGCTGGCTGAGCACACTGTACACAAAAACTGACTATGCCCGGATTACATAAGTTGATAGTGCAAGGCAAACAATTGTCACACTTACGAACCGCCTGACCACCATCGCATACCACGCATTCTGTCGTAGCACAGACTTGGCATTTATCCGCCGCTGTGATGTTGTGATAGTGAACTTCTAATTCTTTCACTTTGGACGTTAGCTCCGTCACCTGAAGCTGCAGATCCTTTATCGTTTTATCACTCATTTTTCATTCCTTGAAACTAAATTAATAGCTTAGATATTGCTAACAGATTGCCCCGAAATAAGCATTTTGAGACAGGTGAACGCCTCGAGTCGTGTTTCTATAGCTGTCACGACTCGAGAACGCTTTTTGACGCCAGAGCCAACAACGCCCAAGGAATCAAATGTGTTCTCGATCTTTAACAACAGAAAGTGGATTAAAAATCGGTCAAATAGGTTACTGAACTTTGGTCAAGGTGTTTGCCGTGATATGCGGAAACTTATAGGTCTTGTCACCGACGGGCAGATCTAATGTGATGTTTTGCGTATATTGCAGTTGTAGATGACCGGTTGATAAGTGCTCTATCCAATAGGTGGTGGTAAATCGCGATACATCTGAGTGACTCTTCATAAATGGCGTATTGGCGATAGCGCCATGATTATCACTGTCAACTGTTAGCGCCGTCGTACTCGCAACGCTCACCCCTTTATCCGCTAATTTCAGTAGTGCACTATCAAGCACCGCATTGGGATTGATGCTTGGGTTGGTCGCAATATTTGGACCATAGGCGGCGCTAAATGCGTCTGGAGCAGCGATAGGCAAGCAGTTTGCAACGGGAATAGTTGGAGCACAGTAAGATCTAGTCACTCCGCCTAAGGCTAAAATTGAGTTTCCATGAGGAACCGAGACCTGCTTTACGATTTCAGTTAACGGATTTTGCGTTGGAATGGGATTTGGCGCTGGAGGTGTAGGAATGAAGGGCGCGGTATTGACTTCGTTTTGACCTTGCTGCGCCGACACTTGGTGCAACCAAGAACCATTTTCAGCATGCACTAAGTCATCCATCTGAGGCCCATCAGCAAAAAACACTCTTTGCTCATAGAACAAGGTGTATGAGTCTTGTTCGTACTGACCTCCTCGGTTTGCAACTTTGCCAGAGATTGCGCTGAAAGTAATAACTTCATAATAATTAAAGTTCTTTAAAATAAAGCCATTCGGTGCTGTGACTTGAGGGATAGGCATCACGTTAAAGCCACTAAATCGCTGGCTAACCCAGGTGCCAACGAGATCGGCTAACGGGCCTAACTTTTCAAGAACATCCGGCTTTTGATCGCCACCACCCGGCGCCAACAACGGAATATTATAATCAGGTACAAAAGGCGATGCTATCGGATGATTAACCGCGCACTGACGAGTTGAAGGTATAGCTTGGCTACATTTAGCGACTGGGCAACCTTGCGCTGAGCTAACTGATAATCCTTTATCAGCTACAGGACACTGCTTCTCTAAATCTGCCACAACTGACGATAGCTGTTGCACGCTCATGTCTAATTGTTCTAAATCTGGTTTTGCGTTCATTGTCATTGCTCCATGCTTTTACAATTAACCAAATCAAGGCTTCCATGCCCTGCCATAAAGGCATCAAACGACCTTTGAAATGGGAGTACTAAAAAACTAGCACAGCAATTCCAACGAAAAAATAGCACTTTATAAGGATAATTAGACTGCAACAACAATGATGAAAAAGGTTGAGTAAACGCGAGTCAAGTACATCTACAGCGGAATAAATGAGGACGCAAAAACACACTGCAACGCCCATCAAGTATGGGAAGTTAGCTAACCCTAAATGTAGGGTAAGATTAACGTAAGGTTTAGGTAAGGTTTACCGAAGAGAGGCAGTGACCGCACTCGCGATCACTCTAATACCAAAGCACTATAAAGCGCCTGAATGAGTCGTTAAAAACAGTCCCTCTAGCGGCCTGCTAATGCACTTGCTGGCGGTGTTTGGCTGGCTTTCCACGCGGGATAAAGCGTTGCGATGAGGCTCATCACAAAAGCGAGAGACACGACCGTAATCACATCGTTAACCACTAATTGTGACGGTAGAAAATCAATAAAGTACACATCTGCCGACAACAGTTGAATACCTAATACCGATTCTATCCCTTTGGCAATATCGCTGAGGTTGAGCGCAATTGTCACCCCTACAATAGATCCTATGATGCAGCCCAAAATGCCATTGAGTGCGCCCTGCACGATAAATATCAGCATCACCGAGGTCTTTTTCATGCCCATGGTTAACAAGATAGCGATTTCAGACTGCTTATCTCGCACCGCCATCACAAGTGTCGACACGATATTAAAACATGCCACAGCAATAACTAAAGCCAACACAAGATACATCACCATTCTAACCAATTGTATATCTTGATATAAATGTCCTTGAGTTCGAGTCCAGTCCGAAATATAAACATATTGCTTTTGGCTATAACCGAGGTCACGGATCAACATCGGCGCATCGAAAACATTTTTGACCTTAATACGCACACCGGAAACACCTTGTTCTAACTTTAACAACTTAGCCGCATAATCCATAGGCACATATGCGGTGGTTGTATCTAGCTCGCCCCCAAGTTCAAAAATACCAGAGACCACAAAGCGGTGACTTTTAGCGGCGGCTATTTTATTTTGAGACGAGTTATTATTGTTAGGCATATATAAGCTAATAGATTGACCAATCTCAATCCCGAGGTTATTCGCCAGCCCTTTACCAAGCACGATATTATTGTGCTTAGCTTCTTGTAAACTTTGCCAGCTCTGCTCAGACATGAAGTGACGAATATTTGATACTTTCGCTTCTTGCTCTATATCTATCCCCTGAACCGTTACCCCTTGAAAACCACCCGGCTTTTGCACCAGACCTTGCATCCGTACAAAAGGAGCCGCTGCAACAATTCCAGGGACTTTATCAGCATCCGCCACAACGGCCTGCCAATCATGTATTGGCTCATTCACACCGACTAACTCACCATGAGAAACGACCCCTAAAAGTCGCTCCTCTAACTCCTTCTCAAAGCCATTCATCGCCGATAATACGATAATCAGTACCGCGACTCCGAGTGCAATACCCGCAGTAGAGGCAAAAGAGATAAAGTTGATAAAACGGTTTGACTGACGGGCTAAATAAAAGCGCCACCCTATCCGCATCGCTAACAGGCTTTTCATCCAGTGAGCTCCTCAGCATTCACCAAGTAGCCATCTTTCATGTGTAACTGTCTATCCATTCTCGCAGCAAGTTGTTGATCATGAGTGACCACCACAAATGCTGTGCCTAATTGGGCGGCGAGTTCAGTGATCAATTCGTAGACGGCCTCACCACTATTAGCGTCAAGGTTACCGGTAGGTTCATCAGCAAGCACCAATTTGGGATCGTTAATCAAGGCTCTAGCGATAGCGACGCGCTGGCGTTCCCCGCCAGACAACTCCGCAGGAGTGTGTGCGAGACGATGGCCTAACCCCACTCGCTCAAGTAAAGCGGTCGCTTTACCTTCCACCTCTTTGCGTGTTTTACCCTGTATTAATGCTGGCATTGATACATTTTCCAATGCACTAAATTCAGGTAACAGATGATGGAACTGATAGATAAAACCAATATTATTATTGCGCACTTGAGCTTGGCGCTTGTTAGACAGTTGGTAGAGATCTTCATCGAGCATCGTCACATTGCCACTTGTCGGCCGATCTAAGGTACCCATAATATGCAGCAGTGTGCTTTTACCTGATCCAGAGCTGCCAACTATCGCAAGTTGTTCACCCTTGTAGACCTCTAAATCAACGCTATGCAACACTTGGGTTTCGACTGAACCATCGTTGTAACGCTTACTCACATTGCTCACTTTTAGCAATAATTCTGAATTCATTGTTAACTCACTATTCATGTCTAAGGGCACTCGCTGGCTGAACATTCGCGGCTCTTAGCGCCGGGTAAATGGTGGCTAATAGGGTAATGACAAGTGTGCCTATGACTATCGAGCTCAATTGATTAAAGTCGAGCTGTACTGGCAAATTCTGACCTGCGCCAAGAATAGAGATCCCTAACGCATTAGTGATCTCATTTAAATTAAGGGTTAATAACGCCCCCGTTGCCACCCCAGTAATCAAGCCTATGATGGCATTAAGCGAGCCTTGGATCATAAAGATCCCCATCACATTAGCCGTCGATAAGCCCTGGGTTTTTAACACGGCAACATCAGTAGTTTTATCCACAACCATCATCACTAACGCAGAGACGATATTAAACGCGGCGACCGCAATAATAAGGCTAAGCATTAATGACATCATGTTCTTTTCCATTTTAACGGCGCCAAACAGGTGACCATAAGTGTCATGCCAATCTGTGGTGGTCACTGTGTGGGAAAAATAATCCACCACGCTCGGGGCAATTTTTGCGGCATTGAAGGGATCATCAAGATAAACACGTAACTGTTTTACTTCACCGGCTTTTTGGCGCATTAAGCGCTGTGCATCGTCATGATGGATATAAGCGACGCTAGCATCAACTTGAGACCCCATTTCAAATACACCCGCCACGGTGAACTTTCGCTGGCTTGGCACCGGACCTAACGGCGTATAGACCACGCCATCTCCGCTCAGGACTCGTATTTTATTACCGACAACCACATCAAGTTTACGTGCCAGCTCAGCGCCCAATATAATTTGATACTTGCCAGAGAGCAGCGCGTCGAAGTTACCTGCATAGGTATTGCGCGTAAGGCTAAGCAGATTTTTTTCCTGTTCTGGGTATACACCGTAGATTTGCGCTGCGCCAATATTAGAGGCCGATTGCAGCATCGCTTGAGTCGACACACTCGGCGCGGCGCCCTGCACCCCTTTTAAGGCTGACAACTGAGTCACATCTTGCTGCCAATGTTCTAACGGTACGGGAGAATGAATCGTTAGTTGCGGCACGGCACCTAAAATGCGCTTTTTAAGCTGCCCTTCAAGACCATTCATCACGGAGCTAACAACAATAAGTGCAGCCACTCCAAGCAAAATGCCTGAAACAGAGAATATGGTAATAAACGATGCAAAAGCATTGGCTTTTCTTGCTCGCCAATAACGGTAGCCAATATAAAATGATAATGAAAAATTCATTAAAAAAACCCAAATAAAGTCAACTCAATTCTGGTGCCAATACGATTGATAATAAAAAGATAATAACCTCTCTCATTTCAAACAATACTGCTCAGAGATACTCTAGAAATACAAAAGGAGAAGCAATTACGCCTCTAACCTTGCTAAATCATAAAGATGCGCATGATAATAGGGGTATTAGCCCCCTAAAGACAAGAGGCAAAACCATTGTTAAATGACTCTACCGCCTATTTTAGTATTAATCATGCTTTTGATGTCTATTTACAAGCTTGGGACAGCGGCCAACCTCTCCCGTCAGTGGAACAGCTGAGTTTTATGCTACCGCCGAGCCTACAACTTATCAGTGATATTAAAGTACTCGAGTCTGACTGCCTGTTGCAGTTGCGACACCTTGATGATGATGCCAAAACCGTTGTTGAATTCTTGAAATTACAATCTCGAAAAATTGATATGGTTTTACAACACGTTATCGGTAAAGAGGAGTATGAAGGCGACTACTATATCGGCAGTCATTTTGGGGGCAGCTCAATTAGATTAACCACCAATGAAGCGATAACAGTTGGTAGCCAGTTTAAAGTTAGCTTGAATATCAAAGAGGAGCTAGTCGCCCTGATCTGTTTCGCGACAGTGCAAAGCTGTTCATTGATAACCAATGAAGCAGAAGAAGCGCCGCAGGCCTTTAGCATTGAATTAGCTTTTAGTGTCATTCAAGACGCTGATGTGGAACAGCTGGTAAAAGCCAGCTTAAGCCTACAACAGAAACAACTAAAATTACGAAAGATAGCCCTGTAATCTAAAACCAGTTTTAACTGGCCAGAGCGACGGCAAGCCACTACAATACCAAGCAACTTTGCTGTTATTGGACTCGTTTCCTCGCCCTTAATGAATGCTTTTTCCGTATTGACTCCACCAGCAGTCAAGAGTGCTAAATTAGCACAAACGCTGTGTACTCTTGGTGGCGCTGCTCAAGCGCTTACGATCGCTAATATTGCTAAGCAACATCAGAACGTGACACTTGTTGTTACCGCAGATACGCCTAGTGCCATTGCGCTAGAATCTGAGCTAAATTATTTGCTCAGTGAAGCAGCAATTTCAATATGGCTATTTCCAGACAGGGAAACCCTCCCCTATGACAGCTTCTCTCCCCATCAAGATTTAGTCTCACAACGTCTTGAAGCGCTTTCGAGGATCCCTCAAGCGCAGCAAAGCGTAGTCATAGTGCCAATCACCACGTTAATGGTCAAGCTGCCCCCTAAATCCTTTTTGAGCGGTAATGTGCTTATTTTGGAGAAAGGCGATAACTACCAGCTGCATGATGTTAGAGAGCAATTAATCAATACTGGTTACCACAGTGTTGAGCAAGTATACGAGCACGGTGAGTTTGCGGTTCGTGGTTCGATTATCGATATTTTCCCTATGGGATCAAATCAACCATTTCGTATTGAGCTATTTGATGACGAAGTCGAATCTATTCGACATTTCGATCCAGAAACCCAACGTTCTAGCCACGAGCTACCATCGATTCGACTGCTGCCCGCGAAAGAGTTTCCCACTGACAATGCTGCCATTGAAGGCTTTAGACAGCGTTATCGTCGCCGATTTGAGGTTCTCGTCAAAG
Organism: Shewanella sp. GutCb; assembly: GCF_002836135.1. Taxonomy (NCBI): domain Bacteria; kingdom Pseudomonadati; phylum Pseudomonadota; class Gammaproteobacteria; order Alteromonadales; family Shewanellaceae; genus Shewanella; species Shewanella sp. GutCb. The sequence goes on from NZ_PJBL01000029.1 coordinate 79,025, forward strand.
AACCTGGCTCTATTTATCAAATGGTCAGTAAAAAGACCATGCCCGCAGGAATAGAAAATTACCTGCCGTTGTTTTTTGATGACACTGCGAGTCTGTTCGATTATTTGCCAGAAAAAACGCAATTAATCACTGTCGGTGATATTGAGACTGCCACCCAAGCTCATCTGCATGAAGTTGAAACTCGCTATGAAGATAGACGCGTGGATCCACTGCGGCCTTTATTAAGCCCGCAAGAGCTTTACCTTTTGACAGAACAGATCTTTAGCGCCTTTAAAGGATTGCCAAGATTTCAGTTAAAGACAGCGCCTTTTACCGGTACCGCAATTGAGGCAAAAGCATTAAAACTGCCTGACCTAGCTGCAAATCATAAACTGAAACAACCTCTTTTGCTCCTTGAAGAGTATGCCGCCTTAGGCGAGAGGATGTTATTCAGTGCCGAATCAGAAGGTCGCCGTGAAGCCCTTTTAGAGCTGCTCGGTAAGATAAAACTAAAGCCAACGCTATTTAGCCACTTTAACGAATTTGCTGCCAGTAAAACCAAATTAGGGCTGATTGTTTCACCCCTGTCTCAAGGTTGTGTGATTGAGAAAAAGACCGGTGGAAAATTCAGCTTAATTTGCGAAACGGAGCTGTTTGGTCAACGCATATCGCAGCGCCGCCGTCGAGACAAACAACGCCAGATCAGTAGTGATGCACTGGTTAAAAACCTTGCTGAGCTAAAAGTGGGCCAACCAATAGTCCATCTAGATCATGGTGTAGCGCGCTATCAAGGCCTAGAAACACTTGATACCGGTGGGCTTGTTGCCGAATATCTCGTGCTTGAGTATTCTGGCGGTGACAAACTTTATGTTCCCGTGTCCTCTTTACACCTCATCAGTCGCTACAGTGTTGGCCCCGATGAAGAGGCAAACCTCAATAAGTTAGGCAACGAAAGCTGGACTAAAGCGAAACGCAAAGCCATTGAAAAAATTCGTGACGTCGCGGCTGAATTATTAGATGTTTATGCCCGCAGGCAATCAAGGCCGGGTGAGGCTTGTCATATTGACCAAGAAGAGTACGCACAATTTGCCGGTAGCTTCCCGTTTGAAGAAACCGTCGATCAAGAAACTGCGATATCAGCAGTTATAGAAGATATGCGCACTCCCATGGCAATGGACAGATTAGTCTGTGGCGATGTGGGTTTCGGTAAAACAGAAGTGGCGATGCGCGCCGCATTTGTGGCCGTTAATGACGGTAAACAAGTGGCTATTCTGGTCCCAACGACTCTACTTGCACAACAACATTTCGAAAATTTCCAAGACCGTTTTGCTGATTGGCCTTTTAAGATAGAGGTTATGTCACGTTTCAAAACAGCCAAAGAACAAACCCAGGTCATGAAAGACTTAACCAATGGCAAAGTGGATATTGTGATAGGTACTCACAAGCTGTTGCAATCAGAGGCTAAGTTCGAGAACTTAGGCTTACTGGTTATTGACGAAGAGCACCGTTTTGGCGTGCGACAAAAAGAGAAGATTAAGGCACTGCGTGCCAATGTCGATATCCTTACCCTTACCGCCACGCCGATCCCACGCACATTAAACATGGCGATGTCAGGCATGCGTGACTTGTCGATTATCGCCACCCCCCCCGCCAAGCGTTTAGCCGTAAAAACCTTTATCCGTGAATATGATGAAGCTACGATTAGAGAAGCGCTCCTTCGTGAGATTTTACGTGGTGGCCAAGTCTATTTCTTACATAATAGCGTGGAAACGATTGAAAAAAGGGCTGCAGAAATAAGTGAGCTGCTACCCGAAGCACGTGTTGTAACTGCACACGGACAGATGCGTGAACGCGAACTCGAGCGAGTGATGTCTGATTTTTATCATCAACGCTTTAATGTATTAGTCTGTACCACGATTATTGAAACCGGTATTGATGTTCCATCAGCAAACACCATTGTAATTGAACGAGCAGACAAGTTTGGTTTAGCGCAGCTGCATCAATTGCGAGGCCGTGTTGGTCGCTCGCATCACCAAGCATATGCCTATTTGATGACACCACATCCTAAAAGCATGACTAAAGATGCGCGTAAGCGATTAGAAGCCATTGGCGCACTCGAAGATCTTGGTGCTGGATTTATGTTGGCAACCCAGGATTTAGAGATCCGCGGCGCAGGCGAATTGCTCGGTGACGAGCAAAGTGGTCATATCTCTAAGATAGGTTTCACCCTTTATATGGAGATGCTTGAAGAGGCCGTTAAGATGCTCAAAGACGGTAAAGAACCGTCTCTCGATCAGATGCTGCGTCAACAAAGTGAAATCGAGTTGCGGATCCCAGCCCTATTACCTGAAGATTATGTCAGTGATGTTAATATGCGTCTTTCGCTATACAAACGCATCGCTAACTGTAAAACAGAGAAAGCCGTCGATGAATTAAAAGTTGAGTTTATTGACCGTTTCGGTATGTTGCCCGAGCCCACTAAGAACCTAATGGCGCTAACACTCTATAAGCACCTTGCTACGCAACTGGGTCTTCGAAAGATCGAAATGCATGCAAAAGGTGGTAGCATAGAATTTGGCGACAATAATAAAGTGGATCCCACCTTTATTATTGGTTTATTACAGAACCAGCCGCAAATATATCGAATGGATGGCCCCAATAAGCTAAAATTCAGCATGCCATCAGAATCAGCCAAAGATAGGCTAGCACTCATAAAACTGTTACTTGAGCAGTTGTCTCAACATCGCATTGGAGAATAATCGTGTTTAGACTATCAACAAATAAGTTAATAATCGCCCTCGCTGCTAGCGTTATTTCTAGTCTGTCGACAACAGCCTTTGCCCAAGAAGAGCGCTGGTTTGAAGTCGAGATCTACCTATATGAGCACAACGCGCCTACAACTGAGCAATGGCCAGATGAAGTCATTAACTCACGTCAACGTAAAACTGTCGATTTTATTACCCCGATGGTGAGTACTGATTTAACCGCAGTTAATATGGGGCTTAATGGCTGTACCTCTGCGGATTGGGCAACTGACAGCCTAAATTGTAATGAGCAGCTTAACTCAAATAACCAAGTTAAATCGGTAGCAGACATCCCGATGCTGATTGCAGCACCTAAACCCGCGACCGCTTATTTAGGCGATGGCGCTGTTTTATTGGCAGAAAGCCAAAGCCAATTTAAAGACATTATCGCGACATTAAAACGAGAGAAAGGCAATAAAAGCCTACTGCATATGACATGGCAGCAATCCATGCTTCCAAGAAACAAAGCCATTCCCGTTAAATTATATTCAGGAAATGATTACTCCAAGGATTATGAGCAAAATGGACAACCACTGCAGCTCAGTAATTTGAACGACGAATTGCCACAGTTTGATTTTATGAGCAGTGGTTTATTAGCTGATACCAAAAAACCAGTATGGAAGCTAGATGGGACCCTTAACATCTATCTTGAACATTATCTGTTCATAGAAACTGCATTTAATTTACGTCAGGAGGGTGAGAAAACGGTTACCTTGGCTTATCACGACCCAGAAAGTTTTAGCAGTGATAACCTCACAGCGGAAACTGGATCTGTAACAACTCCCTTTTTGTATTCGATTCCTATGAATCAAAATAGGCGCGTTAGAAGCGACGAAGTGCATTACTTTGACCACCCGAAGATGGGAATGATCATTCAGATCCGAAAAATGGAACAACCTACCGCGCAAACTGAGATTGATATGACGAATCGTATCAGTAGCACCAGTGAAGCAAACCGCTTTTAAAGCGAATATATTCCCCAACGTGTTGGGTATCGCTCACTACAACTGCACAATAGAAAAGTCGAGGTAGATATCATCTGCCTCGTCATCTTCAACATAAACCCTATCGACTTTGGCTAGCGGTGCGCCGCTTTGACACCAATTAATCAACTTATCAACTGCAGGGTAGCTACCTTGTGCAAGCACTTGAACTGAGCCATCAGCAATATTACTCACATAACCGGTTAGACCCAGTGTCGTCGCTTGAAGCAATGTTTTTTGACGAAAAGAGACACCTTGAACCTTTCCAGTGATCTTAATAATGACGCGCTTCATAATTAACACCCACTCCGTAATATCAGTCTATGTAGAGAGAATAATGTTTGCTGCTAACCACTCATTCACCCAGCGCAAGGCTTAGGCTGCTTTTAACAACTTAGCCTATAGTTCACCATTGAGCAAAGTTGTGCAGACACATAAATCCACTAAATTCAAATGGCTTTAGTGGATTACAATCACCTATCGATAAAATAGCTTAACCAGCTTTAAAAGCCTTGATCCTATTTAACCGCGCAGCAAGCGAAGTAAACTTGTGGCTCTGTTCTTCATCCCATACGATATCGTAATAATCTTGTAATTGATTAGCAGTAGCATCGTTATCATTAACTTCATCATTTCGCGATAAAATACAAAGTGCTTTTTGACGGTTTAGCTCGCGGAAATCAGTGACACATTTATTGGCAATATCGGTGTACTCTTCGGGCCTGTCTATTCTGTTAACCATATTATGTTGTGGGGCGAGGTTAGGATTAATCAATACCGACTTAATCTTGTTTAAAAATCCTATCCTTTCCGCCCAAAAAGCCCCTAAACCAACACCAATAATGAGTGGTGATGGATCATCTGAAGCAATAATATGTTTGCTAACTTCATTCAATAAATACTGCATATCATTTCTAGGATGCTGCGTACTGTAACTAACCAAACGCACATCTTCGTCAATAAATTGCAGTTGACGCATTTTATCGTGATTACCGGGGCTGGTTGCATCAAACCCATGTAAATACAGGATCATATAACGCTCCTCTGTCTATGCGAGTATATTAATAAGAGCTAACCTAACAAGCTAAGCGATAGAGTTCGTTGCGCTGCATCAATTTTTTAAAACTTTAGCAGCAATTGCCTTCGCTTTTTCCCAACGTTCATTATCTTGCAGTGCATTCGCCACAACCAACAAATTAGGTTTTAACTGGTTAGCAGTGATCTCTTGCTCTTGCTTAGGCCATTTAACACCATGGAGTACTTCGGTAGCGCCTAAACTGTCGTTACAGACCAATATCATGTTGCAACCTGCATCAATGGCAGCCTGCGCCCGCGCACAATAGCCTCCAGCAACAGCGGCTCCTTTCATCCCTAGGTCATCAGAGAAGATCACGCCGTTAAACCCAAGTTCTTTACGCAGCACATCTTGCAGCCAAAAAGTAGAGAAGCCAGCGGGGTTTGCATCAACATTAGGATAAATAACATGTGCAGGCATGATCCCTTGCAGTCGTTCCTTCGCTATCAGCTGTTTAAACGGCTGCATGTCATTAGCAAAAATAGCCTCTTTTGATCTTAAGTCAACTGGTTTAGCGATGTGCGAATCAGCCTCGACACTGCCATGCCCTGGAAAATGCTTACCCACACTTGCCATTCCAGCTTGCTCCATTCCAGTAATAAATGCATTTGCGAGTAATTCGACCTCAGCTTTATTATCACTAAAACTACGCTTGCCAATCACTTGGCTAACACCATTGAGATCAAGCACAGGGGCAAAGCTCAAATCGATATCGATTGCGAGTAGCTCTATTGCCATTAAAAATCCAAGCTCTGTCGCCCAAGCGCTTGCCAGTCTGAGATCGCCTTTAGCCGCAGGTAATATATCGCCCATTGCGGGTAATATGGTGAAATCGTCTCTAAAACGTTGTACCCGCCCCCCCTCTTGGTCGACCGCAATTAAAATATCAGCACGAACAGCCCTTATAGACTGAATGAGCAGTATCAATTGGTTGCGATCGGCATAGTTACGGCTAAACAAGATAAGGCCACCAATCATTGGGTGGGATAGTTGTTTTGCTTCATCATCACTTAAAAATGTTGACTCAACATCTAACATCAAATAACTCATATGACCTCTAAAAATTCATTAAGGGTAGTACCCATGCAAAAAAAGGAGCAAAAAAACGCAAAAAAGGTTCAAGAATAACAACCCATATCATTGTTAAATAATGCTTTATTCGCGTAAAGCTAAACGTGACATTACAAATTACACATGCCACACCAAAATTAGTTTTTCTAATGCTTTATAACTAAATTAAAAAAAACTAATGCTATATAAAAAGAAAAAGTATGGGATACTTTTTACACCAATTAATTCAAGCAACTAAGATTAACATTAAGCATAAGTTTTTTACGCTGATTAATCGACATATACAACCATATGTTCAATTAACCACACGGTAATGATCTTAGTGATATTGGGTATAACTAGAACAATAAAGGTTTAGCATGATTAGTGTATTCGACATGTTCAAGATAGGCATTGGCCCATCAAGTTCACATACTGTAGGCCCGATGAAAGCGGGTAACATATTTATTAAAGATCTCACCAAACAAGGTCTTTTTGAAACGATTGATGAGTTACGTTCAGAGCTGTTCGGTTCATTAGGTCAAACAGGTAAAGGCCATGGCACCGGTAAAGCCGTTATACTCGGCTTGATGGGAGAAGCACCTGATACCGTTGATACCGATAAGATTGACGCTATTTTAGAAAATGTTAGCAATAATGAAAAGCTATTGTTGAGTGATGGCCGTGAAGTGAAATTTTCTCGTGCAAACGGTGTCACCTACCATCGACGTAAAAGCCTACCCGCTCATGCTAATGCCATGACCCTTTATGCTTATACTGACGGGAAATGCATCTATGAGCGTACCTACTACTCTGTTGGTGGTGGCTTTATTTTGGATGAAGATGAAATCAAAGCCCAAGATGCCTCTCCAGCTACCCCCATCAAATCTGCTCCTTATGATTTTGAGTCAGCTCAACAACTTCTTGAACTCTGTACCGAAAACGGCTTTAGTATTTCATCATTAATGATGGCTAATGAGCTCAGTATCAATGACTCTGACGCCATACAGAAACAGCTGTGGGAAATTTGGCAAACCATGAAGTCCTGTGTTGAACGTGGTTACCAAAAAGAGGGTATCTTGCCCGGTGGATTAAAGCTAAGACGCCGTGCGCCATCGCTTTATCGTCGCTTAAAAGCGGAAGGTAAAAGCGTGGTAGATCCTTTTACTGCCATGGACTGGGTAGACTTATTTGCGCTTTCAGTCAATGAGCAAAATGCGGCTGGCGATCGCGTTGTCACCGCTCCCACAAACGGCGCAGCAGGCATCATTCCAGCCGTCCTTAGCTATTACGATATGTTCGTGCAAGAAGTGGATATGGACGTTTGTTGTCGTTACCTGCTTACTGCAGCTGCTATTGGTATTCTTTACAAAAAGAACGCATCAATCTCAGGTGCTGAAGTCGGCTGCCAAGGCGAAGTCGGTGTGGCTTGTTCAATGGCCGCAGCTGCGTTAACTGAGATCATGGGCGGTACTATAGAGCATGTTGAAAATGCCGCTGAAATCGGCATGGAGCATAACTTGGGCTTAACGTGCGATCCTGTCGGTGGTTTAGTACAAGTTCCCTGCATTGAACGTAACGCAATGGGCGCAGTTAAAGCCATTAACGCTTCGCGCATGGCAATGCGCGGAGATGGTAACCACAAAGTGTCTCTAGACAAAGTCATCAAGACGATGATGGATACCGGTAAAGATATGCGTAGCAAGTATAAAGAAACCGCTAAAGGTGGCTTGGCTGTTAATATCGTAGAGTGTTAATTCACACTCTTTCCATAAAAAAACCTCGCTATTGCGAGGTTTTTTTATGGGCTATTGAACGCTGTTGACTCAATGACGGTTCGTCATTGAGCTTAACTACCTGACTGGCAGTTGCATATCTTCAAACATCGCTTCAATCTGCTGTGCATCCCGCAAACCGACGGCTTTTTCGACAACCGTACGAGTTAAATGAGGTGCAAAATGCTCAATAAAGTCGTACATGTAAGTTCTTAAGAAATTACCCTTTCTGAAGCCAATCTTGGTGGTACTGTGAGCAAACAGGTGGCTTGCATCAATAGCGACTAAATCTTTATCCATATGCTCGTCTATTGCCATTGAAGCAATCACACCAACACCTAAACCTAATCTAACATACGTTTTAAGCACATCGGCACTGGTTGCACTAAAGACAACACGTGGCTCAAGACCTGCGCGGTTAAATGACTTTTCAATCTCTGAGGCGCGATCAAAACCAAATACATAAGTGACTAATGGGAAACGACCGAGATCTTCAATGCTGATATGGCTTCTAGAGGCTAACGGGTGATCACGGGTTACCACTATTGAGCGGTTCCAGTGATAACACGGCAACATAATAAGATCGCTATAAAGGTGCATCGCTTCAGTGGCAATGGCAAAATCTGCATCACCACGGGCAGCCAATTCACTGATCTGTGATGGTGTGCCTTGATGCATATGCAGGTTAACCTTAGGGTAGCGATCAATAAATCCTTGAATAATATGCGGTAAAGCATAACGGGCTTGAGTATCTGTGGTGGCAATATTCAATTCACCTTGATCAGGCTTAGTGTATTCCTCTGCCACTTTCTTAATGCTTTCTACTTTACCCAGAATGTCATTAGCGATGCTAATCACCTGCAGACCAGCAGGCGTAACATGGGTTAAATGCTTACCACTACGGCCAAAAATTTGAATACCCAGTTCATCTTCAAGCATACGCACTTGCTTACTAATACCAGGTTGAGAAGTATAGAGGTTTTCCGCGGTCGCAGAAACATTGAGGTTATGGTTAACCACCTCTGCAATATATCTAAGTTGCTGCAACTTCATCTTTAGTCCTTCTCTTTGGTAGGCTTACAGATCCATGAATAGATAAGCAATGACGCATTTAGTATAATTATTCGTTATAGTATAACCGAATAATTATACTTAAATGGAATATAGCACAATAGTCAACTCCTGCGAACTGATAATAGCCAAACCATGATGAAGTGACTATCCTAGAATGTTGATTTATAGTAGCATTAAAAGCACTGTAAAATATTTGGACCCTCTATGATTATCGTTTCAGTCTTTGTCTTGATCGGTGTTTTACTGCTTCTTATTATCGGCATTAGCATCATTCAACAACAAAAAGCACGTGTGGAAGCTGAAAGACGCACAGAGCTTGCTCGACAGAGGGCGATCATTGATGAAACAGAAGATGTGCTTTCTAACACTGGGCTTATTCCTTGTTCCAGTAATATAATACTCGTGCTATATAAAAGAATAGAAGAAGCACTCAATATTGCCGCCTCATTATCCTCTGCGCAAAAAAATGATTATGAACGCCGACTATACGATTTGCGCAGCCAGATAGAAGTACTCAACAATGCTCCTAAGTCTACCCCTGCCATTGAGCTGTTTAGGCTACCTGATAATGATAGACAGGTGCTCACGTTAGTTCAGACGCTTAAGAAAATGAAAGCAATACTCAGATCTGAGCATAATAAGGGACGAGTAGAGCCCGCTATCTTTAGCCAAGAAGAGCAGACCATAGACAACCTTCAACTTAGAATTAACGTTGACTCAATGCTTGCAAGAGGAAGAGCAGCTTGCTTTATGAAGCAGTACGGATCCGCCAAGCAGATGGTCACCAAAGCTTTGTCGACCTTGCATACCATTAAAGCACAAACGCCCAATGATCCTTTCATTGCAAAAAAAGTCGATGAAGCTAAAACAATGTTAGACGAGATTATGGGGGCACAGAAATTAGCCCAGCCACAAGTTGCCAAACCTAAAGCAGATGAAGATGACATTGACGTGCTGTTCCAGCCAAAACGGAAGTGGTAGTCATTGATACAATAAGCGAAAAATGGTCATTGGTCTAATCAGAAGCTAGACAATTGACCAAATATACTCAAACAACTTGAGTATAAAAAAGACATTAAAAAGCCCCGATATATTCGGGGCTTTTTATTAAGCTTGCAAACCTAGTACATTACTCTGCTTCAGGTTCTGCTTTAGGTTTTGCTTTAGCCTTTGGCTTAGCTTTGGCCTTTGGCTTAGCTTTGGCTTTAGGTTTTGCCTTTGCCTTAGCTTCAGCAACCCACTTACCGTCAATAAACTTGGCATTCCACCCCGTCGCTTTACCATCAACATCAGTCGCAACGTATTGCTCTTTTGTCTTTCGGCTAAAGCGCACAGACGCTAAATTACCATCATCATCAGCAACCGGTGCATCAGCAAGGAAAGCGTACTTAGGCCATAACAGCTCTCGGTACTTCACCAGCTCTTCCACTAATGGGCCACGCGTTTCACGCGACTTAGGGAAAGTGCTGGCAGCAAGGAAGATCCCTGCGGCGCCATCTCGTAATACAAAATATGCATCAGACTTAATACATTTAAGGTCTGGCAGGTGAATTGGGTCTTCTTTTGGTGGCGCTGCTTCACCGCTTTTTAGCAATTTACGCGTATTCTTACATTCAGAATTAGTGCAACCAAAATACTTACCAAAACGACCATTTTTAAGTTCCATATCGCTTTGACAACGATCGCACTCAATAAGTGGCCCTTCATAGCCTTTAATCTTAAACTGTCCCTCTTCGATTTCAAAACCTTCACACGTTGGGTTATTACCACAAATGTGCAATTTACGTTTTTCATCAATGAGGTAGCTATCCATTGCAGTGCCGCATATACCACAGCGATGTTTCGCTCGTAATGCTTCAGTTTCCGCATCTTCACCGCTTTCACTTACCGCTTCTTCGCCAGGCGTTAAGTTTAAGGTCGTCTTACAACGCTCTTTAGGTGGCAACGCATAACCTGAACACCCTAGGAATACACCCGTTGTACCGGTGCGAATACCCATTGGACGCTCACAGGTAGGACACTTAATATCTGTCAGTACCATTTCATTAGGACGCATACCGCCCTCTTCAGGTGGTAATTCAGCGTGCTCTAACTGCTTGGTAAAGTCTTTATAAAAACCATCGAGTACTTTCTTCCAATCCAGCTTGCCTTGAGCAACATCATCTAACGTCTGCTCCATGCTTGCGGTGAAATCATAACTCATTAAATCTTGGAAGCTGCCGACAAGTCTGTCACTGACAATTTCACCCATTTTCTCAGCATAGAAACGACGGTTATCAACCTTAACGTAGCCTCTATCTTGAATGGTCGAAATAATCGTTGCGTAAGTAGACGGACGACCAATACCCCTTTTTTCCAGCTCTTTAACTAATGAAGCTTCACTATAACGTGCCGCTGGCTTAGTAAAGTGCTGCTTAGGCAAGAGCTCTTTGAGCTCAACTTTATCGCCTTTAGCGACGACAGGCAGTGTATTGTCTTCTTCGTTCTTTTTCTTAACGGCAATTTGAACTCGCGTCCAACCGTCAAAACGTAATGTACGTCCAGTGGCTTTTAGCTCGTAGTCACCCGCTTTTACCGTAAGACGACTAGCGTCATACTTTGCAGGCGTCATCTGACATGACACGAATTGACGCCAGATCAGCTCATACAAACGCTGAGCATCACGCTCCATATCACTCAAAGATGCAGCTGTTACTTTCACATTCGACGGACGAATCGCTTCGTGAGCCTCTTGTGCACCCTCTTTGCTACCATAGCGAATTGGAGCTTCAGGCAAATACTTGTCACCAAAATCTTTACCAATCATTTCGCGCACATTATCTAGTGCTTCTTGGCTCAAGTTGGTTGAATCGGTACGCATATAAGTAATATGGCCCGCTTCGTATAAGCGCTGCGCCATCATCATGGTCTTTTTAACACCATAACCTAAACGCGTACTTGCAGCTTGCTGCAGCGTTGAGGTGATATAAGGTGCTGACGGCTTGCTTTGCGTTGCACGGTCTTCACGTGCTGCGACAACAAAACTAGACTGCGACAATGCACTTACTGCAGTGTCAGCTTCAGCTTGAGTCACCGGGTTAAAAGCTTTGTCCTGGTACTTAACTACCTGCATTTTTAGCATGTCATCGGCTAAGGTATTTAACTCAGCATGAACATCCCAAAACTCTTCAGGCACAAACGCTTTAATTTCGCTCTCACGCTCAACAACCAACCGAACGGCGACTGACTGAACTCGACCCGCAGATAAACCACGCGCCACTTTTTTCCAAAGCAACGGTGAAGCCATAAAACCAACGACACGGTCCAAGAATCGACGCGCTTGCTGCGCATTGACCATATTGGTGTCCAGCACCGACGGCTGACTAAATGCGTCTTGAATCGCTGATTTAGTGATTTCATTGAACACAACGCGTTGATAGCGTGACTCGTCTCCACCAATCACTTGTTGGAGATGCCATGCAATAGCCTCCCCCTCTCTATCCAAATCGGTTGCGAGATAGATGTGGTCAGCAGATTCAGCGAGTGCTTGTAACTCTTTTACGACTTTCTCTTTGCCTGGAAGCGTTTGATATATCGCTTTCCAACCGTTGTCGGGGTCTACTCCCATGCGTGCGACTAAAGCTTGTTTAGCTTTTAAACTCTTATATTCAGCCTTCTCCTCTGGAGACATCTTCTTGACTTCAGCTGGTGTTTTACTGATCACCTTAGCGTCTTGACTCGACGATGTAGGAAGATCACGGATGTGACCTACACTCGACTTAACGATGAAATCTTTGCCTAGATATTTATTAATAGTCTTGGCTTTGGCCGGTGATTCGACGATTACTAACGATTTACCCATAGATTACTTTGCGCCAACAAGTTTCAAAACTCTGAAAATTTTCCCCATATATAGAGGGTTGTGTAAAAACTTTCAAGCTAATCCCTCTTTTATTTGAACTGGAGTACCATTTTCAAGCGTTTTTGAAATAAATGTGAAAAAAATTAGTGCTTATTTAAAAACTAATATTTCATTATTAGTCATCAAGTAAGTATTAGTTGTGAATTTTGATGCAAATTCACCATTTTTATAAATTATACCCAGCTTGTTTAGGCTTTGAGCTTAAGTATACTGAGCTCAATAATTACAACTCAGGAATAGAAATAGCACCTGAGCTACCCTAAAGGATAAAGAATGAAGCATTTTGAAGCCAATTTCGACGGACTTGTTGGCCCAACACATAATTACGCGGGTTTATCATTCGGCAACGTTGCCTCTTTAAACAACGCCGCCGCGACATCTAGCCCTAAAGATGCTGCCAAACAAGGGATCAAAAAAGCCAAAGCACTTGCAGACTTAGGTTTAGTACAAGGTATGCTTGCCCCTCAAGAGCGCCCAGACCTTCACACACTGCGTAGAATCGGTTTTACCGGCTCAGATGCTGCAGTATTAAATAAAGCTGCCAAAGAAGCTCCTGCGTTGTTACGCGCATGCTGCAGTGCCTCAAGCATGTGGACTGCAAACGCCGCAACGGTATCACCGAGCGCCGATACTCACGACGGTAAATTGCATTTCACTCCAGCAAACTTAGTCGATAAACTTCATCGCAGCATTGAACCTGTGACTACAGGTAATATTCTTCAAGCTACATTTAACGATAGCCGTTATTTCAAGCACCACCAACATTTACCTGAACACGCAAGTTTTGGTGATGAAGGTGCAGCCAACCATACTCGTCTTTGCAGTGAATATGGTCATGCCGGTATTGAACTATTCGTTTACGGTCAAGAAGCGACGAATCCTTCTGCGCCGAAACCACAAAAGTTTCCAGCACGTCAAACATTAGAAGCGTCCCAAGCCATTGCTCGTCTGCATCAATTAGATGATGACGGCACGGTATACATGCAACAAAATCCAGATGTCATTGATCAAGGTGTGTTTCATAACGACGTCATTGCAGTCGGTAATCAAAACGTTCTTTTTTATCATGAGCAAGCATTTTTAAATACACAAGCTAAATTTGAAGAGATAAAACAAAAGTTTGGTGAATCACCATTACATTTTGTCGAAGTACCAACGGCAAAAGTCGCGATCCAAGATGCGGTAAGAACCTACCTGTTCAATACTCAAGTGGTCACATTACCGTCTGGTGAAATGGCAATCATTGCGCCGACTAACTGCCAGAAAAACCCCGCTGTACATGCCTACTTAAGCGAGTTAGTCACGTTAGGAACACCGATAAAACAGGTCCATTACTTTGATGTGAAGCAGAGCATGCAAAATGGCGGCGGGCCAGCATGTCTGCGACTACGCGTGGCGATGAATCAAAATGAAGTGGCCGCTGTTAACCAAAATACCCTGATGAACGATGCGTTGTTTACGCGACTAAACTTATGGGTTGATAATAATTACCGTGACCGCTTATCAGTGGCCGATTTAGCTGACCCGCAGTTACTGATGGAATCTCGTACAGCACTTGATGAACTCACACAGATCATGAAGCTAGGTAGCGTGTATCAGTTCCAGAAGTAATTGCTTTCAACCAAAAAACTACCAACTGCATTTAGGTAGATTTTTACTACCTAAATGCACATAATAAAAAACGATTCCGCAAGGAACCGTTTTTTTCATGTCTAAAAGCTACATGTTCTTATTGGACTCAATATCTAGAGCTTTAACCCGCATCACTCACACCAATAGAAACAGATGAAGCATCACCTTTCGGTGTTTTCACTGTGATCACTAAGATACCATCTGTTTTTTGATTTGGTGAAGATTCTCGGCTTAATGTAAATGAGTAAACAAATGGCTTCATCGCTATGTTACTACCTATTTCATACTCAGTTGTCCCAATAAGTTCACCATTATCAGTTGTCGCACTTATCGTTGTACCGTATGGCAATGTATTATTATTTACATCTGATACAAACAGATACACTGTGCCTGTGCTATTAGTAACAAGATCGATATCGATTGCTGTTGATATGACGTCCGTTACGCTGTCAATATTGACTAACCTCATATAAGGAACGCTACCAGACATTACAATCGTATTGTTTCTAAAGACGTTAAGTTGAGATTGGAAGTTCCCAGTACCAGTATTGGTGCAATCAGCCTCAGAGCCTTTAGCACACAACAGGCCTGTATACTTATCATCTCCCTCATTGAATACTTGATCAGTATTGTAATCAATAAACTCTTCGTTAATTGAACCTGCTGGCTCGTTAACTAATTCAGCATCACCAACGAAGCGTGCTTTATTTCGATAGCGCCCATCTTCGTTGTGATCTGTAAATCCTTCAGATAAATCTAAGAAAAACTCACCACTATCGAAAAGACCATTGCCATTTAAGTCAACAAAACTTTCCTCGCCAATAGCATAAGCTGTCACAGTTGCTCTACCAGGACGAGGCTCTGGAATAACTGAATTACTACCGTTTAAAAATTGAGTAAGATTATTACCCATACATGGCGGTATTGTTGAGCTATTAACCCCATCACTAAAGCCACCATTGGGACAAATAACCGCAGTACCTTTAAATGGTCGCTGATCTTGGCTACGCCACTCAACTGAACAGCCGCCATTAGGATTGCCATCATCCTTTTTTCCTGTCGAGCAAGAACCATCAATACCACCACCTTCAGTTCTGAAAGTAATAGTGGTTCCGGCTGGCACAAGATTATTAAAATGATCTGCGGCTAAAATATTGACTGATACTTTCTCATTATCGTAATTCCAAGCTTCAGGATTACCAACACTCATCGACAAAGAAAAACTATCGTTGTCTGCGATACCTGTAGTGACAGCTAATTCATCAGAAGTATTAGAAATTACCGCATTATGGCCACTACTCTTACTTTCAGACCATAAGGCAAAGACTTTAACTGAAGTAGGAACATCACCAGAGTGAACTATGGTACTGACTTCACCAGCCGCATTGGTATAACCCACTGCATATTTGTTTGGCAAAGTAATGTCTGCTGGATACTCGGCATCACCAACTTGAGGCATATTGCTACAATTTGCGTAATCTTGAGCCAACGGCGCTGGAGTAAGGGTCATTCCACCCATATCCGTGCTTAATTCAAAACAAACCAGTTCGTTTGGCGCGGGTTGATTAGACTCATCCAACAACTTAAAACTAACGACTGAGGTTTCGCTTCTAGCCCCCCCACTTGCAATCCCACCAGTCCCTCTAAGTGCTAACAACTTAGGTGTTGACGAAACATACTGAATTGCACCTACGGTAACAGAATTGACTGTTACCGTAGTCGTCGCAGAAACGGAACTTCCGCCTGTAACAGCTGTTACAGTGATGGCGTCAACACCTTCACAACCAGCCGCACGATATGTCGCGAATCCTTTTCCAGCGTTTGTAATCACAGGAGAGTCAACAAATGCGGTATTGGCTGCAACACATTCCGAAGTAAACACAAGCTGAAAAGGCTGTCCAGTCGATAAACTGCCATCGGGGTTGAAAACGGTAACGTCCAAAATGGTGGACCCACCAGCAGGAATAATATTATTCCCAACGGTAGCACTGATGGTTAAACTAATATCAACACGTCCAATTTCAAACGCTTTAGTGCTAGTAACCTCTTGCACTTTAAGAGAAACCTCACCAGCACCCACATCTCCGTTTGCATAAAGGTCTAGGACCGCTTTCCCCTCTGAATTTGTAATCGCGGTGCCAGAAGCAGGACTAATTGCTCCTAGTGTTGTACCCGCAGATACCAGTATTTGCTGTAACGGCTGCGTACTCCCTGAGCGAGTAACAACAGCACCGATAATACCTGGACTATCGTTAGTGATATTATCAGTTACGGTACAGACTTCGAAATTTTTCAGCGTTTTGTCCCAGTCAACAGCACTAGTACAATTGTAAATATTAAATACTATTTCAGGGCTAGCTTCAACAGGGTTTATTTCATCTCCTGCCGTTTGAAAGCCTACTTTTGCACTTGTTTCACCATAAACGGCTGTTACTTCACCTGCACCTTCAATGCTACCAGCTGATAACAGAATCGATGCACCGCCAATACTGTCGGTTAACGCAGTGCCATTACTCGGTAAGAAAGAACCTAATGTGCTAGTAAAGCTAATTACTTTGCCAGCAATAGCTAACCCCTCTTTATCAACAAGAGTGATATTTACTCTTCCTGGCTCTGCCGAACTAACCACATTGGTTTGCACGCCAGTTGCACTATTAGTCAAGGCAATGCTTAATTCATTTGCCTCACCATCACCGCCAGGAGCATCACCTGTAACGCTATAACTATAATCGTCATCAATTGATTCACGATCAAGTGTATATGTTGAAGTTATCGTTCCCGCACCTGCAACAGCTCCAGTAATTAGGTTTACACTAGCTTGACCATTCGTATTTGTTAGTGCTGAACCTGATGAAGGGTTTATATTTCCCTCTCCACTAACATTAAAGCTAATAGTTTCAAACGGTGCAGCAACACCATCTTTCAACAAGGTCGCGATTACTTGGCCAGGGCTTACATTGGATATTTCACGCAGCGCAGCATTTGCAGAATCAACAACGGTAAGGCTCAGAACATAAGCATCAATCGGTTTGACAGTTACTTCATCACCTTTCGTTTCGAAGCCAATAGGCTGGGTTAACTCGCCCGCTGTCGCAGTAATTACTCCTGCACCTTCAACTGTACCAGCAGCAATCTTAATAGTCGCAAGGCCATTTGCATCGGTTAACGCTGTACCTGATTCAGGTATAAAGTGTCCTAAAGTCGTCGTGAAAGTAATGACTTCATTTGCCAATACTTCATTAGAGGAGTTTGTATAAGTAACTCTGACAACGCCAGGCGCAGCTTGGCTAATGCTTGTTAGTGTATTCCCGCTTGCGTCAGTTAAGGTCAATACTAGCTGATTGCCACTTTCAGAGTCGCCGCCATCACCTGCCATTTTAAAACCAATTGGAGTTTGTGCTTCAGTCATACCCACAACACTGGCAGATACGGTTCCGGCTCCCTTAATATTCAACGTAGCGAGTTCAATAGTCGCTAAACCTTCGCTGTTTGTGAGTGCGGTCCCCGCTGCCGGATCAAATGCCCCAATAGCGGCATCACTTAACGCAAAGGTAACTAAAGTATTAACCAAAGGACCATTTATACTACTAGTAGCTGTTGCTGTAATAATTGCTGGTGTTTCAGCATTGATTTCGGTATTTGATATTGCCAACGCGACGGTAATGACGTCTGTGGGCTCTGGATTTGGTTTGTCAGGATCAGAAGATATACTTCCTCCCCCCCCACAACCAACGAGAAAAAACGACCATATTAACGCAATAAAAATACTATAAGCTGACTTCATTGTCAGGCTCCCTGTTACTCAGATTATGATATCCGGTAATTATCTGATTACCTAGGAGCTTACATTACACAATTACCAAGCAACTTATCTACAACGAAAGCCAGTAAATTAATAAATAACATTAAAAACTTTAACTTTTACCCCATTTCAACTGTGGCACTTTCTTGCTAGGCTTTAATCTGCAAATTGAAAGCATAAAAATTATACAGGAAGCACTATGTCTGCTACGAAAACAAAAAAATTTGGCCTGACGAGTAAAATTTTACTCGGTATGACGTCAGGTATTATTCTCGGGTTAATTCTTCGTAACCTTTTCCCTGAAAGTGAATTCATCAAAGATTACATCACCGAAGGTTTTTTAAATGTCATCGGTACCATATTCATCTCAAGTTTGAAAATGTTAGTGGTGCCTTTGGTCTTTGTATCATTGGTCTGTGGAACGTGTTCTTTAAGTGAACCTTCCAAATTAGGTCGTCTGGGTGGAAAGACCCTCGCGTTTTATCTATTCACTACTGCTATCGCACTCTCAATGGCAATCCTTATCGCCATTGCCATTCATCCTGGTCACGCAACAATGGTGACGGAGAACATGCATTTTGATGTCAAACAAGCGCCAAGCTTAGCTGACGTCATTATTAATATTGTGCCGACTAACCCACTGCAAGCGATGAGCGAAGGTAATATGCTGCAGATCATCATATTTGCGGTTATTTTTGGTTTTGCAATCTCACATATTGGTGAGCGCGGTAAACGCGTTGCAGCATTGTTTACTGACCTTAATGAAGTCATCATGCGTGTTGTTACCTTAATCATGCAGCTTGCGCCGTATGGTGTATTTGCATTGATGGCTAAACTGGCATTGACTCTGGATATGAAGACCTTTGGCAGTGTGGTGCAGTACTTCTTTGTTGTCCTTGGCGTATTGCTCATCCATGCATTTATCGTCTACCCAACATTGTTAAAGTTATTCTCAGGACTCAACCCCTTTACCTTTATTCGAAAGATTCGCGATGTACAGTTGTTTGCCTTCAGTACCGCAAGTTCTAACGCAACCCTTCCAGTGACGATTGAAACCGCTGAACACCGCATGGGCGTCGATAATAAAATAGCTTCATTCACGCTACCGCTAGGGGCTACCATCAACATGGATGGCACCGCGATTATGCAGGGGGTGGCAACGGTATTCATTGCGCAAGTTTACGGTATTGATTTAACCATTACTGATTACGCCATGGTGGTGATAACAGCAACATTAGCCTCTATTGGTACGGCTGGCGTGCCAGGGGTCGGACTTATCATGTTAGCGATGGTACTGAATCAAGTCGGTCTACCGGTAGAAGGTATCGCACTGATTATCGGTGTCGATAGATTACTTGATATGGTGCGTACAGCCGTTAACGTCACTGGTGATACTGTGGCAACTGTTGTGATCGCTAAATCTGAAAATGAGTTTGATGAAGATATTTTCAACAATACTCAAGCAGGTAAAGTGGCACCGGGTTTTAACGCTCAAGTTCACGCTGAAGAGAAGTAAGCAAAGCTTAAAATCTGTGTAACAAAGGCGCCTATATCGGCGCCTTTGTTGTTTATGCTCTAGGTGGTGACGGTGTTTCCTCGTCATGATATCACTTCATCAACGGCAAAATTCTTAAGCTATGCTCAGCATATTTTGCTAACTTAATGCATCGCCGACCATAAAAAAGCCATCGTTCAGAAGGACTAAACGATGGCTTTTTTATGGTTTTATTTTAAGTTTTGTCTGGATGTTTATCCCAGAACTTAAACTAAGTTATCTTTCCCAGTATGACTCTTCTAAGCTGTCTTCACGTTCAGGTAAGCCACGAGATAGTCTAGGGCTATGTTGCGCTAACACTTCATAAGCGACACGGTTAGCATATTTACAAATCTGTGAGAATGACGAATAACACAAACCATCACGCTTATGCTTGCTTGAACCCGGTACGTTCATCTTATGGAATCGATTTGAAGCTAAATCATGCAGTAATGCCGCTAATGCACCATCTCCTGCACCGTTAGTATTACGAATTTTTTCTGGGCCGCCCATATACGGAGATATGTGCGCATACACTTTAAGCGGTGACTCACAATCAGCTTTAAGTTTAGGACGAGAAAACTCATAGCGATTAAATTCAGGGATTGCACCTGGCAGTAACGTATGGGTGGTTTCACGTTTTTCAGAGTCTTCAGTATATCCCGCAGTATAAAGCCCTAAAGGCCCAGCTGTAGTCAACACCATGTCACACCAATCTAAAGCTGTTTGACTGGCTTGTAAGGGGTCTTTAAATCCAGTCAATGCTTCGCCTTCATCCTCATTCATGGCCAGAATACTCACGTGCTCTTGAATGAAACGCTGCCACCACTGTGGATCTTCCTCGATTAAGAAACGAGTGCCTAAGGTCAATACCACGGGCACCTCCGCTGCTTTAGCATATTCAATCGCTTTCATTGCGGCATCGGTTATCTTATCTTCGCCGCTTGCCCGCATGAGGTAGGCGGTCAAAATCAGTGCAGAACCACCCTGTACAATATCTCTATCGATATATTCTGGTGTCAATTTGTCCATTGAACCTTTGCTAATCGCAAACGTTCGTTCGCCGCACTCTGAAATAAGCGTGAAGCAACGACCAATAGGACCCGCGACGGGCTGCAACTGGTTTAAATCAACCTTTGATGAAGTATTGCAGAGGTAGCGATAAGCGTAACTGCCAATTTCTATGTTCTGACTCATCACGCCAAATAACACTGAGCGGTCATCAGCAAGAATTGAGTAATTGTGTACCGTGTTACCTATGGTGCCACCGGCAAACTCATCACTGACCAGCTCACGCTCTTTTAACTCGGTATACAAAGCATGTGCCTTGTCATCATCTATCAAAGTCGAATTCCCCTTGGGTAATTCATAGCGACTTAGTAACTCATCTTCCACTTTAGCTTCAATATCTACCAGTGTTTGGTCAATACCAGACACGTAAGTCGAGATAGGTTGAGGCTGTTGGATAAACTGTGCTAATAGCGGATCACGTTTTTTGACAGGAAAATAATGTTTAGACTTACGCTGACCTGGAAACTTCATATTGAGTTCTCTTTCATTCGGCATCCATGCAAAAGATAATTAAAACGGCTAAGGAATCACAATTCATTGTTCTTGGCAAAAACTAACGACTTGTGGCTTTCAATTCTAGCAACCTGTAGTGCTAACGCAGCTCACCACCTTAAAACGATTAAGCAAAAGGCTTAAAAAAAGTGGGGAATTCTACCATACCCAGCCTCATTCGCTAGCTGAAATCACTACTAAGCATTTAAATTTAGCACCAACCTAAGGTTTGCTGCTCAACAATTTGCGTTAACAAGTTGATATGCTGCTTTGAGTCATTTAAACAAGCAATAAATTCATAGCGCTCGCCACCAGCAGATCGAAATGAGGCTTTACCCTCTCCTGAGATCTCTTCCAGTGTTTCAAGACAATCAGAAGAAAAAGCTGGACACATAATATCGACCGATTTTATCCCTTCGGCTGGAAGTGCTTCCAACAGTTTATCGGTAGCAGGTGTTAACCACTGCTCTTTACCAAACTGAGACTGGAAACAGATCCGCCATTGTTCAGGCGATAACGCCAACGACTCCGCCACCAGTTCAGCTGTTTTTTGGCACTGCATTTGATAAGGATCGCCTTCCGTTACATAACGCACTGGCACGCCGTGAAAAGACATGAGTAATACTTCACCACGCCCTTTACTCTGCCAGTGTTGTTTGACTGAATCAGCAAGCGCTGCAATATAGGCGGGGTGATCAAAATAATCTTTATTGATCCTAAGCTCCGGGAAATCACGCTTGGTTTTATGCAGATCAGCGATAGCATCAAACACTGGGGCAACGGTAGAGCAGGAATATTGCGCGTAGAGAGGTAATACAAAAATCTTGTTAACACCCTGCGATTTTAATTTATTAAGCCCGGAGTCTAATGATGGATTACCGTAACTCATGCCTAACTCAACAGGCACTTCAAAACCAAAAGTAGTATGCAAAGATTGTGCTAATTTATCGCGCTGACGTTGGCTAATAACCATTAAAGGCGACCCTTGATCCCACCAGATAGACTCATAGAGTTTGGCGACTTTTGCAGGACGGGTATTTAAGATGATGCCATTAAGAATAGGTTTCCAGATCCAAGGGGAGATATCAACAACACGAGGATCACTCAGGAACTGTTTTAAGAATTTTTTAACATCTGCCGCCGTTGGAGAGTCTGGCGTGCCAAGATTAACTAATAAAACACCAAATTGGGAGGTTGTGTCGCTCACATTTGTTCTCTTTTAACCAAGATATTCTGCGTCAGGCTATCATTGGAAAAACCATAAAAAAAGCCCACTTACGTGGGCTTTTTCAAATATGAGAACTAGCTCATAAACACATTACAATTTTGTGTCTATTTAGCCAAGTACTGCAACAATTTCTTGGCTAACTTTTGTCACTGTCTGGGTGCCATCGAACTTGTTATAAGTCGCGTCACCTTTAGCCGCAACCGCACCGTAGTATTCAACCAATGGCTTAGTCTGCTCATGGTAGATATCAAGACGCTTACGCACGGTTGTTTCTTCATCATCTGGACGAATAGCAAGGTCTTCACCAGTAACGTCATCTTTACCTTCAACCTTTGGTTGATTAAAGACGATGTGATAAACACGGCCAGAACCTGGGTGAACTCGACGGCCGCTCATACGTTTAACGATCTCTTCGTCTGGCACGTCGATCTCAACAACATGATCGATAGTAATGCCGCCAGTTGCCATTGCATCGGCTTGAGGAATTGTGCGCGGAAAACCATCTAATAGAAATCCATCAGCGCAATCATCTTGTGCAACACGCTCTTTCACAAGACCAATAATTAACTCGTCAGATACCAATTGACCGGCATCCATCACTTTCTTAGCTTCTAAGCCAAGTGGAGTGCCCGCTTTTACTGCAGCGCGCAGCATGTCACCCGTTGAAATTTGAGGAATACCGTACTTTTCCATGATGAATTGGGCTTGGGTACCTTTACCGGCACCTGGGGCACCTAATAGCATAATGCGCATCTCAATCTTCCTCTTATTTCGCATTGTTATACCAACCTCTAACACAGACAAAAGTCTAAAGTTTGGTCACGCGATTGGTATTATTATGTTTAGGGCGGCGATCTTCGCATAAATAGCCGCCATTTTGAAGCGATTTCCCTTCGACTTTAGCCTCACTTGAGGCAAATTAGTCGAGATATTGACCTTTATCAGTAAAGTAAGGTGTAAAGTTTACGGCGATAC
Source organism: Shewanella sp. GutCb (assembly GCF_002836135.1). Taxonomy (NCBI): domain Bacteria; kingdom Pseudomonadati; phylum Pseudomonadota; class Gammaproteobacteria; order Alteromonadales; family Shewanellaceae; genus Shewanella; species Shewanella sp. GutCb. The sequence goes on from NZ_PJBL01000029.1 coordinate 102,400, forward strand.
TGACTAGCAACACTATTACCTTGACCTAACGCGGTTAAAATCTCTAGGAATACCCCTTTCACTTTACCGTCTAGCGCAGCCATATCCTTCTGCAAAGGCGCAAATAACAAGGCAAGTGCTTCATCATTACGTTGAGCTTGGTGCAGTGCTTTGGCAAGCTCAATCATAACCTCAAGATCGTTTGGCGATTGCTCTAAATCAATTTGTAATTGTCTGATCTCTGGTGTGTCTGCGGCATCAAGCGCAAGTGCAAACTTGGCTTTTAAACTCTGATAATAGCTATCTTGATCAGCAAGTCCCACGCTAGCGAGTAGTCCTTGTGCATCTTCCAAAGCACCCAGCGACAGATACACATCCGCTAAAGGCAGTGCGATCTCAGCGATAGGCTGCTCGGCGTAAGCCTCTTTCAATAACGGCAGTGCACCAATGGCATTTTGTTCAGATAAAAATATTCTGGCTTGGTTAAGCTTTAGTTGCCATTCTGCCGGCAGATGCTTATCAAGCATTTCGGTAATTTGCGTCGCATTTTGTACACCAGCAAAACCATCAATAGGTTTACCTTCGTGTAAAACTAAGGTCGTTGGCAAATTTTGGATCTGGAAATAATTAGCTATCTCCATTTCAGCTTCACAGTTTACTTTTGCTAACACAAAGCGGCCGTTCTGCTGCTGCGAAAGGCTCTCAAGTGTTTGCATCAGGGTTAAACTCTCTGGGCTTTTATCGGCCCAAAATGCTAATACAATCACCTGCTCCATTGAAGCATCGACGATTTGCTGAATGTTTTCTTTAGTCAGTTCTAGAATATTTTCCATCACTTTCCTTTAAAACCTTTTAAATACCCAAAAAAAAGAGGCAGATTAACTGCCCCTTTATTATAGTTCTTTATTACTTAACGTTTGCCAACAACATCTGGTTCATCAATTTAATAAACGCTGATGGGTCAGCCAAGCTGCCTTTTTCAGACAATAACGCCTGCTGTAGTAAAAGATCTGACCACTGTGAAAATGCCTCTTCGTCTTGCTCGTCGTTAAGACGGGCTACAAGAGGGTGCTCAGGGTTTAACTCAAATGTTGGCTTAGACTCAGGAACCGCTTGACCAGCAGCTTGCATTAGCTTGATCATTTGTGTCGACATTTCGCCTTCACCAGCAACAACACAAGCCGGTGTATCCGTTAAACGAGTTGTTACTTTAACGGCTGACACTTTATCACCTAAGCTGTCTTTAACGCGTTTCACTAAGCCTTCTGATGCTGTTTCAAGCTTCTCTTGTGCTTCTTTTTCGCCTGCATCTTCTAACTCGCCGAGCTCAAGATCGCCACGCGTAACAGAGTGCATCTGCTTACCATCAAACTCAGTAAGATGGTTAATCAACCATTCATCGATACGCTCAGACATTAACAGTACTTCAATGCCTTTTTTGCGCAGTAGTTCCAGATGTGGGCTATTAGCAGCCGCTTCATGACTATCAGCAACGATGTAGTAGATCTTAGTTTGACCTTCCTGCATGCGCTCAATGTAATCAGCAAGTGATACATTTGACGTCGCTTCGCCAGTGTGAGTTGATGCAAAGCGCAACAAACCTGCAATACGTTCTTTATTAGCAAAATCTTCAGCAGGACCTTCTTTAAGTACCTGACCAAACTCAGCCCAGAAAGACAGGTATTGTTCTGCATCATTTTTAGCAAGCTTTTCAAGCATGCTAAGCACGCGCTTAGTTACCGCTGTGCGCAGTGATGTGGTCACTTTATTATCTTGTAAGATTTCACGCGATACGTTGAGTGGCAGATCATTTGAATCAATTAGACCTTGAGCAAAACGCAGATAACTCGGCATAAACTGTTCAGCATCATCCATAACGAATACACGCTGTACAAATAGTTTTAGGCCATGCTTACGATCGCGGTTCCACATGTCGAAGGGGGCTTTAGCCGGAATATAAAGCAAGCTGGTATATTCCTGCTTACCTTCAACGCGATTATGGCTCCAAATCAGTGGGTCAGCGTAATCGTGTGAAATATGCTTATAGAATTCTTTATACTCTTCTTCAGAGACGTCACTTTTATTACGTGTCCACAATGCGGTCGCCTTGTTCATTGGCTTCCAGCTACCATCAGTAGCAGGAACAGCTTCACCGCCCTCTTCTGTAGCTTCAATTGCAGGTGTACCGTCTTCAAACATCTCAACGGCAACAGAGATATGGTCTGAGTACTTAGTCACAATTGAGCGCAGACGATAGTCATCAGCAAACTCTTTTTCATCATCACGTAAATGAAGCGTGATTTCAGTACCGCGGCTCTGCTTAGTAATAGTGTCAACGGTAAAGTCACCTTCACCCGCTGATTCCCAAAGCACACCTTCATCGATGCTATGGCCCGCTGCACGAGTACGCACTGTCACTTTGTCAGCCACAATAAAGGCAGAGTAGAAACCAACACCAAATTGACCAATTAATTGAGAATCTTTTGAATCATCACCTGACATGTTCTTAAAAAAGTCAGCGGTGCCTGATTTAGCGATCGTCCCTAAGTGCTCAATCACACCATCACGGGTCATACCAATACCATTGTCTGCAATGGTTATCGTGCCTTTCTCTTTATCGGCACTAATGCGAACGCGTAGATCGCCTTCACCTTCGTAAAGGTCATTATCCGTTAACGCTTGATAGCGCAACTTATCTGCCGCATCAGCAGCATTAGAGACTAACTCGCGCAAGAAAATTTCTTTGTTTGAGTACAAAGAGTGGATCATCAAATGTAGTAGTTGTTTGACTTCAGTTTGAAAGCCATGAGTCTCTTGTTGTGACATGAAATGTTCCCTTTAAAATTCGATTTAAGTACTGCTTGTTACTAGAAATGGGGTTATAAAATCACTTTTCAAGGGGCAAGGGTCGCATTGATTCTAATTGCACAAAAAAAGCCCAGCAAATGAGTCACCATTAACTGAGCTTTGTTATGACACTGACGTTAAACCTAGCGTTACTAAATAGGCAAACGTCCACTGAAAGACAATGCTAGCGTTGTGCTGTCAACGTATTCAAGTTCACCACCAACAGGCACACCGTGAGCAATACGGCTCACAGCCAACGCATGGCTTTTAGCCATATCGGCAATATAGTGTGCGGTGGCGTCGCCTTCAACCGTCGGGTTGGTGGCTAAAATAAGTTCACTGACCTCACCCGAAGCCAAATGGGTTTCTAACAGTGATAACCCCAACTCATCGGGACCTACGCCATCGAGCGGAGATAAATGTCCCAGCAATACAAAATAACGTCCAGTAAAATGCCCACCCGCTTCTATCGCTAGTGCATCAGCAGGAGTTTCTACAACACAAATAATACTCGAATGGCCACGTTTAGTACTGACACAAATAGGGCAATAGGTTTCTTCTGTAAACGTACGACATGATTGGCAATGGCCAACGTCAGACATGGCTCTACCCAACGAATCGGCAAGCTTAGCCCCCGCCTTACGATCGCGTTCTAATAGCTGGAAGGCCATGCGCTGTGCAGATTTAGGCCCCACTCCCGGTAGGCATTTAAGTGACTGGATCAACTCATCGACAAGTGGACTAAATTTCATTTAACGTTCCGCATAGCGAGGCAAACTCTTGCCTAAAAATAATAAGTATTGATTTTTCAAGAGCAGATATAAGCCAGAAACTTACATCATTCTTAATCAAATGAACCGTGAATGTTAACATAGATTAATCAATGATAACGCTAAATCACAGCGGTACAGATACGATAAAGTGACCAAAGCAGGCGCTTTGCGCACAAAAAAGCCCAAGTTACCTTGGGCTCTTAAAAACAATAAACGGCGACATCATACTGTAAATGCTAAACACAAATGCAGCACATATGTACGGTCTTAGAACGGCATCTTCATGCCTGGTGGCAACTGCATGCCGCCAGTGACTTCAGCCATGCGATCTTTTTGATTCTCTTCAACACGGCGAGCCGCATCGTTGCATGCTGCTGCGATAAGATCTTCAAGCATCTCTTTATCGTCTTCAAGCAAGCTTGCGTCAATATCGACTTTACGCACACTGTGAGAGCCCGTCATGGTGACTTTAACAAGGCCAGCGCCAGCTTCGCCAGTCACTTCCATACGCGCGATCTCTTCCTGCACTTTGGCCATCTTGTCTTGCATCTGTTGGGCTTGCTTCATCAAGTTGCCCATACCGCCTTTTCCAAACATACTCTAATTCTCTTCTATTATTTATCACAACAAATAAAGTGGGCTAATCTTACTAAATATAGACTGATTAGCAATGAAAGCTGAAATTTCAATTGTAAAATTATGACTCAGGTAACCGCTTAAAGTTCGACATGTCGACCAATTCTATCGACTTTCCTTTTTTAACCAGTAATTCTGGTGCATAAGATAACGTGTCTGGTGTTAACTGTGCGCCCATATTCAGGGCTAACCAATGTACATTCGCGTCAGTCATTAAGCCATGATGAGCTTGCGCGAGGATCTCTTTATGAAAACGACGCCGCACTTCAAGAGGGGTCTCTCGAGTACTGTCGATCCCCACTGACACACGCACTTCACTTGGCTCACCAAGCGCTAGGCTCATGGCTTCTTCAAACTGCTTAATCGCAACATCGGCTGCAAGATGCTTTTGATCGGGTTTCAATAACAACGACAACGGTTGTTCAAACTGATGGCAAACGGAGTTAACGGCGAGCTGTCTAACACGTCCGCCTACTTCAAGCTCAGCCATAAATCGGTACCACTTCAAATCAATGTCATTGCCGCTTAACTCGCCACTTGGCAGTGCGGGTAAGTTTAACGCAACATCCTGAACTGAAGTTGAATCAAGCTGCATAGCAGTGGGTTTATGACTAACCTGAGCGGTTTCGTTCTGCTGTTGACTTGGTACAACAACAGCTGCAACTGCGACATTGGCTGGCGACTCTGTTACATGAACGGCGCTTTCATCTTGAAATCGCGGTGTGGGATCCTGCTCATGAGGCTCTTCCCATGGTGGCCGGTCGATAATATTGCTGCTGTTATCAACTGGCGCTAAAGCTTTGCTTTGCTCCAATGGCTCGATATCGTCATCAATAGATGACCCCTCAGCGTCTTTATCTTCTCGCTTAGGCTTGCGAACTGGCGGCGCAAAAGGCTTGCGCTCATTAACGGACTTTTTTGTGGAACTCTCCTTAGGCTCATCATCACCTAATCCATCCAACAGAGAATCTCTTGCTGCTAATACAGCATCCAAAATATCGTCGCTTAAATCAGTCGTTGATACTGTGCTATCTGGCTTTTCTGTTTCACTTTGAGCCACAAGCGTATTTTGTTCAGCAGCAAGTCGCGATTGGGGCGCAACTGAAGATAACGTGTCTTGTGACAAAGGAGCTGAGTTGGGAGTATCAAAGTCAAAATCGTTGCCGTCAAAGTCAATATCCTGCGCGCCAGCATATTGTGCATAAGCAGATAGATCGTCTTCACCTTCATCGCCAGCTTCAACTGGCTGTGTGACCTCTGTTGCGGCTATCTCGGCGTTAGTCGTTTCAACTACACTTTTATTGGCGCTATGACTTGCAGTAATAGTCGAATCGATAACTAAATCATTCGTTTTATTGGGTACCGGAACAGATGCAATACTCGGGACTATAACGGCAGTATTGGCGACTTCGATTGTTTCATTTGAAGTTGCAGTACCCTCTTCAACTAAAGGGCTTTGCTGCGGTTTAGTGAGAGGCGCTTTGACATCTGACTCACTAGACTTTGAATACCCTTGACTCTGAGCTTGGCTGAGTATGACAGCCATTTCACTGTTCATGCTCTCAAGGCTATTCAATACTGGTGTCGCGACTTGAGGCACCACAGCTTGAGGCTTAGGTTCTAGAAGCTCTGGAGTCTTGACACTAACAGGAGTGGTGACTTCATCACTCGCGTCTATAAGTGTTTTTTTTTCGGCAGCCATATTTAGCGACGTGGCTTTAGTTTCTGCTTCTTGCTGTTTTGAGCCAGCAGTTGACTCTGAAGTTAACGCAGGGATTGAAAGATTTGCAGGCGTGTCAGTCACCCATTTGGTCACAGGTTGCTCTGGTACAAAGGTCACTGCGCGCAATAATGCCATTTCAAGCCCTGACTTGGGATCAGGTGCATGAGGCAAGTCTTTACGACCTGTCAGCAATAATTGGTAATATAACTGCACTTGCTCAGGCGATAACTGCTCCGCAAAGGCTTTGATTTGTTCGCTATATAACGACATTTGCGCTGCAGCAGGCGCAAATTGAGTTAAGGTAATTTGATGCAGTAGCTCTAATAAACTTCGCAGTACTTCGTCTGGCTCAGCACCAAATGACAATACCCTAGCAGTGACTTGCATCAATCCCATGATATCCGCTTTGGCTAATGCTTCCAGTAAGGCTAAGACCTGTTTGTCATCAATACTACCGAGCATGGTTTGTACAAGTTCAAGTTTGACTTGTCCAGCACCAAAAGCAATCGCTTGATCGGTAAGGCTTAACGCATCACGCATACTACCGTTGGCCGCTTTTGCCAGCAGAGTTAACGCAGAGGTTTCGAAATTAAGGGTTTCTTGTGTCAAGACATTGGCTAACTGATTGGCAATTTCATCTTGAGTCAAGCTCTTGAGATTAAATTGTAAACAGCGTGATAATACGGTTACAGGTAAACGCTGCGGATCCGTCGTTGCAAGCAGGAACTTAACATGTTCAGGTGGCTCTTCAAGCGTTTTTAGCAGAGCATTAAAGCTACTGCGAGACAGCATATGCACTTCATCGATAAGGTACACTTTATAGCGGCCACGACTCGGACGATACTGCACGTTATCGAGCAGTTCGCGGGTGTCATCAACTTTTGTGCGTGAGGCAGCATCGACCTCAATGAGATCAACAAAACGCCCTTCTGCGATTTCTACGCAAGCAGAACATTCGCCACATGGCGTAGCAGTAACACCTTGTTCACAATTTAAGCCTTTAGCGAAAAGACGTGCAAGACTGGTTTTACCCACTCCTCGAGTGCCGGAAAACAAATAGGCATGATGCAATCTTTGCTGAGTGAGCGCATTGGTTAATGCATGTAAAACATGAGACTGGCCAACCATTTGCTCAAATTTGGCAGGGCGCCATTTTCTGGCTAACACCTGATATGACATGGAACTCCCCAACGTGTCATGAATATGATTACGGGAGCACGCTCCTCGACTAATTTGAACAATAGCATGCAAAGGTTTGACATGCTATATCAAGCGTTCAAGGAGCGGTTTGGCGGTGATTAATTCACCTTAAACAGACATTTCAGCCTGATTATTCGCCTTCGAATTCACATAAGCTGAGTAATTCGAGATCCATTGTTGCGAGACGCTTTTCACCACCAAGATCCGGTAATGAGATAACAAATGCAGCATGATTAACCTGGCCGCCTAGATTACGGATTAACTTAACGGTTGCTTCAATGGTGCCGCCCGTCGCCAGTAAATCATCAACAACCAAGACTTTATCTTCACTAGTAATAGCATCGACATGAATTTCAAGAACGTCATGACCATACTCAAGCTCATAGCTTTCAGAAATAGTCTTTCTTGGTAATTTACCCGGCTTACGTACTGGAACGAAGCCAATACCTAACTCTAATGCCAAAGGTGCACCAAATAGGAAACCACGAGCTTCAGTGCCAACGACTTTAGTAAAGCCTTGTTCCTTGTAGTGTTCCACTAAAAGACCAATGGTTAATTTATACGCTTGTGGATCTTCTAATAAGCTAGTCACATCTCTAAACAAAATCCCCTCTTTAGGGTAGTTTGGGATGGTTTTAATGCTGTTCTTTATAAGTGCTAAGCTGTCAGTATTCATTACCATAATTCTTTACTTTATTGAGTTGAATTTGCTGACATGTTGCTAGCGACTATCGCCATAGCAAATGTCATCGAAGTGTGAAAATCGGCGTAAAGCTTAAGCCGCTTTATGCATAGTTGCAACAATGGATCGCCAGAACTGCTGACTCACCCCATGCAAAATACCACTACTATTGTTCACGGTTCCAAAGAGCTGTTATCAATTGGTTAAATTCGCTTTTATATTCAGTACTATGCACTAATACAGTCAAAGGCTTATTCATCGATCTCAGGAATGCTTCTCAAGTAAACAATGAGTCCAGTGCCAATGCAGGCTAGCATCACTTTGACCCAAATAAGCGGGACTATCGTGATACTGACAATAAAACTTAGGCTACTTACAATATAGGCCTTCTTCTTTAGTCCTTTACGCATAGCACCTTCTGCTTGCCAATTTTGCAGCGCATCAGCAAACCACGGGTGTGCCATCAACCATTGATATAGTCTGTCGCTTGAGCGAGCAAAACAATAAGCAGCCAATAAGATAAAAGGCACAGTTGGCAGTATCGGCAATAAAATGCCCAATAAGCCTAACGCTAGGCTACAAAGACCAGCCAGAAGAAAGAAACCACGTTTTAACGCCATCAGTACCGCCCAAAAAACAAAAAGCCACTCAAAAGAGTGGCTAGTATACCTGAGCTAGGATGAAACAGAGCTTAAATTAGCCCCATTACCTTCAACCAAGATAGGCTTGCGGGTAATGTCGGCAACAACATTACCAGGATAAAACCAACAAAATAAACAATGTTAAATGGGTCTTTAAACGGCTGACTCATGACTTCCCCTACAACTGTTGTTAACGACAATTATTGATCTAGATCAATTTTTGGCGCCATTATAGGGTTTAGCCGTGCTGATAGAAAGACTAATCCTCAATAAATTCTCTAATGATGCCTTTAGCACTCAATTGCATTAACAGGTCTACACAGCCTTGTTGTAATACCGTAGGCTCTATATCGGTAAAAGTCACTGATAACCATTCAATTAAATCTGCACATTGCACTGAGTCAAATTGCGACATATAAGCTAAAACCTGGGCTGTTAGCGGATTGAGCTGCAAAAAGCTCACTTCATCTTCAAAATCAGAATATATACAAAAAAACTGCGGCTCCTCTGTCGGCTCTTTTGGGCGGTAATCTTCGCTAATGTGTTGTACATCGTATGTATACTGGGCTATTTGCGATGTCGACGACACACTTAGCGTCATCGCTGAAATAACGTCAGCATCCATTACCGCCATGTCGATTATCTTTTGCTGCGGAACCTCTTGTGCGACGGCCACAACCAGCTCTAGCCATTCATAATGTGCCAGTTCCAGCATAAAAGGAGGATCGATTTCTGTTGCTGTGTATTCGGTTTGCAAAAACAGCAGAAATTCCTGGGAGATCTCAATAAAGATAGGTGTATGACAATCATGATACACGAAGAACTGTTGCACTCGTTCTTGCCAGTATTGTTCGCTATATAAACTCTTTAATACCGGGAAGGCGTTAGACACAAAGCCATCAATATTATTAAAAAATAGTTCGCGGTAAATCTTCATCCGCCGCGCTTCAATCCCCTCAGGTAAAGGATTTGATGGATCTTTAATGTAATCCATGAATTTTTGTTGTGTTTCAATAAAACTCATCAAGCGCTCCTTTTTAAACTGGCGATATGACGGTTTTGATAATCATGGATCTGATTAATTTCTAACAACAACTCATTGGTTGCTGGAATATTAAAATCTCGTTCAAGCAATGTAGGAAAAACACCATGGTACTGATGGCATGCCTCAAGTAGCTTCCATACCGGATCAACAATATCAGCGCCGTGTGTATCAACCACTAAGTCTTCAGCCTCTTCATAGTGACCCGCAATATGTAAATATTCGATTCTATCGGTCGGCATCGCTTTTAAGTATTCAAGCGCATCGTATTGATGGTTAATCGAGTTCACATAGATATTGTTAACGTCGAGCAGCATCTTACAGTCAGCTTCTTCCATTACGGCTGTAACAAACTCCAGTTCAGACATTTCAGCGCCAGGGGCAGCGTAAAATGATACGTTCTCCAATATTAAAGGACGTTCAATAATATCCTCTACTTGCTTAACACGCGCAGCCACATGACGAACGGCTTCGCCTGTAAAAGGGATTGGCATCAAATCGTACATATGTCCAGTACCAGAACAATAACTTAAATGCTCTGAATAGCTTTTTATCTGATGCAAGTCTAGAAAGTCTTTGACGTTTTTGACAAATTGAACATCGAGCGGCGCAGGGCTACCAATAGATAGCGATAAACCATGACAATAAAACTCATGTTTTTCTGTTAGTGCCCTAAATTGACGACCAAACTTTCCGCCGAGTGTCATCCAGTTTTCCGGTGCCACCTCAAAAAAATCAATGGCCTTAGGAACACCTTGGCAAAATTCATCCAACATTTCTCGCCTAAGACCGAGACCCACCTGTCCTTTATTTGTCATACTGCACGTCCACTAATTTATGATTTATATACCCAATCGGCTTGAGTATATACAAATAGGGCCAGCAAACGCTGACCCCGTTTAACTCAAGTGGAAAGCTTACTTAGAACCACCACACTTACCTTCTTTCTCAGCTTTCTTATCGCCGCCACATTTGCCTTCTTTAGCTTTCATTTTGTCGCCGCCACACTTACCTTCACCACACTTACCTTCTTTAGCTTTCATTTTGTCGCCGCCGCACTTACCTTCTTTGGCTTTCATTTTGTCGCCGCCGCACTTACCTTCGCCACACTTACCTTCTTTGGCCTTCATTTTGTCTTCGCCGCACTTACCTTCTTTGGCCTTTTTCTTGTCTGCGCCGCATTTGCCTTCGCCACACTTACCTTCGCCTTCAACTAGCTGGTAACCGGCTTGCATCTCACTATAACCAAATGGGCTTGCTTGGACAGATGCAGCCAAAGAACTTCCAAGAACAACAGCACCAACAGCAACAGTAATAGCAGTCTTATTAACGAGTTTCATAATATCTTCCTTCTTGATTTAATCTACAGTATTTCGGTTACCAACAATGTATTTTGCTGGCTTGCTTAAAGAGACCTGTGTACCTACAAATAAATTTCATTTATTCTACAACTATCACATTTATGACGCATAAAAGCTGATAGTGCAAATATTGTTTGCATCTATTAGTGCCTGCTATAGCGATGTTTATCTTAGTAATTTGTAATAAATAGCGCTTATCAAGCAACAAATAGAGACTGACCAATAAAACAACAATCAAATAACAATACTGATTATTAATGATATAAGATCACTCTATACTCGCTTTAATTTGGTGCCGTACGGTGCATGATGTAGAATGCAGCGCCTTTTAAAACTGATGAGTGGACTGTTCTGTGCGAATAATTTTGGCGCCTATGGAAGGCGTGGTTGATGATTTAATGCGTGAAATCCTTTCAGCAATCAATCCCTACGATTTAATGGTGACGGAATTTGTACGTGTCGTTGATCAGTTATTACCAGAAAAAGTATTTTACCGTCTCTGTCCTGAGCTAAAAACTGACGGTAAAACAACTTCAGGCACGCCGGTAAGGGTCCAACTACTGGGACAAGAGCCTGGTTGGATGGCGGAAAATGCCGTTAGAGCAATAGAGCTAGGATCTAAAGGGGTTGACGTTAATTTTGGTTGCCCTGCAAAAATGGTTAATCGCAGTAACGGTGGTGCAATCATGCTGCAATATCCTGAGCAGCTGTATAATGTCGTCAAGGCCATGCGAGATGCAGTGCCTGATGAGCATCCTGTGACCGCAAAAATCCGTCTCGGTTTTAACGATAAGTCTCTCTATATGGAGAATGCACAGGCTATTTACGAAGCGGGTGCCAGTGAGATTGCGGTGCACGCCAGAAGTAAAGTTGATGGTTATAAGCCACCTGCTTATTGGGAATACATTACCGACATCAATGCAAAACTGCCTATTCCGGTTATTGCTAACGGCGAAATTTGGAATGCACAAGATGCACAGCGCTGCATGCAAGTGACCGGGTGTGACACTATCATGGTAGGACGCGGGGCCATTTCGTTGCCTAACCTAGCGGCAAGCATTAAAGGTGAAACACCTTATACGTGGCAACAATCACTGGCGCTGATGCTGGAGTACACCAACCGAGAACTCGCCGGACGTAAAAGTACCTATTACCCAGCCAGAATTAAGCAATGGTTTAATTATCTCAATCGTCAATATCCCGAAGCTGATACCTTGTTTCGCGAGCTACGGATCTACAAAACGGCTGAAGAAATTATCAATGTTCTGCAAACAGCAAATGCCAATCTGTACCATCAGCAGTCTGATTAACAGAATAATTGGTTATTATTAGTAATAATGCTCTCTGATTTGATCTTCGTCATTACCTGCGATCGTGACATGTTTAGACTGATAAACCGTGAAGTCAATAATTGTAGGCAAAGCCGTGAGTACCAACCAAATCAAACAAATGTTATCCGATATAGAATCGGAGTTAAGGCAGAAGATTGGTGCGCACCCAGATATCCAAGCCAAGCTAATGGACAAGCATAATTATTCCCTTTGTGAGCTCATTGAAATAATGACTCAAGCTCACTTATGCGATAACCCATTATTTTTTAAGTTGATGCAACTCGATGCAGCTTGTTGCCAACTGGACATTGGTTTGTATGGCGTGTGCTCTGATTGTGAATCTGAAATCGAAGCAGAACTGTTAGTCGCTAATCCACTTGAACAGCGATGTTTAAGCTGTACTAGCCAATATAAACGCGAACATCGTCAAGAGTTAAGACTAAACCATTAACTCTAGTCTATTTACTTCTTAGAGCATTCGTTGGCTCTTACAAAAAAACCTCCAATTAAGGAGGTTTTTTAATGTCTAAATCTTACTTAAATAACTATTTTTAGAACTTAACACTTGCTCTTACGAAGAAGTAACGACCTAGTACATCATAAGTGTACGGATCGGTATTTGAATCGTTGTTACCAGTGTAGTACGGTGGCTCTTCATCTAGAATGTTGTTAACGCCGCCCGATAGACGAACTGTATTTGTTACATCATACGTTGCTGATAGATCATGATAAACAATTGAGTCAACTGAAGGAGCATAACAACCTGCTGTATCATCTTTACAAGCAAATGAATCCATGCCGTCGATATAACGCGCTTCGTATGTTGCAGACCAATCATCGCCTGACGCTTTTAAGTTAAAGTTTGTTTTGAACTCAGCGTAAGCACCTACACCACCAGTGATGTAACCTTTATAGTCAACAGCGTTACCGTCTTGGTCAAATTCTTCATATTTATCAAGAATCGACGTATCAAGACCTGCTTTCCAATCTAGTCCTAAGCCTTCGAAAGCGTAAGCAACATTGATATCGTAACCAGCAGTGTTAGTTTCACCAATGTTTTGTAAACCATTATCAAACTTAATACGGCCTGTAGCATCGATTGAGATATTAGATGCTTGACATAAAGCGGTACCTGTATTGATCGTGCTACCGTTTGCATCTAAACACTGATTAGCAATGTAGTTTGAATCAACTGAAGTAATTGTGTTTGAGATTGCAATATCATAGTAATCAAGAGTGAACGATAAACCGTCAACAAAATTTGGCGAGTAAACTAAACCAACTGTTGTAATATCCGCTTCTTCTGGTGTTAGTAGTGGGTTACCACCAACGGTCACTTCTGCTTGAGTTTGCTCTGTTGCAGGGTGAACAATTTGATCAAATGATGGAGACTTACCACCAAACAACTCATCTACTGTTGGTGCACGGAATGCAGTAGATTGACCACCACGGATCATTAAGTCATCAAATACACGCCAAGTTAAACCCACTTTCCAAGTATTATCAGAACCAAATGTGCTGTAGTCGAAATAACGCATTGCTGCACTTAAATCTACTTGCTGTGCTAATGGTAAATCGCTTAGTAATGGAATCGCAATTTCTGCATAAACTTCATTAACATCAAAAGAACCAGCTGTAGCTTCAACACGTGGATCATTCGCTAAACCTTGAGCAGTTAGTGAATCTGGCGTGTAATGTGCAGATTCTTTACGGTATTCGTAACCCGCTGCAAAGCCCATAGTACCCGCTGGCAAATCAACAATATCACCAGAAATTGTTGCTGAAGCAATATCTAACTCACTGCCACCGCTATTTACTTCAGTGTAAATAAATGGAGCAATGCTTTCGCCTTCCCAAGAAGACTGAAGGAATGGGTCAAAATCACCTTCTAAAACAGCGTCATTGATTGAACCGATGTTATGCAAGTTAGCTAGGGTGTCTACAGAATCGTTCTTACCTTTGTTGTAAGAGGCGTCCCATGTCCAACCATTAGCAAACTCACCTTCTAGACCAACTACAACACGAACTGTATCAACAACTTGTGAGAAATCACGAGAACCTGATTCAACCATACGACGACCATAGCTTAATTCTTCACCTGCTTTTACCCAAGGAAGAAGGTCATCGGTCATGAAACCGCCAGCTGCCTTAGGCTTATATTCCCAAGCAGAATTATTCCAAATTGGCTGTGGAGCCATTTGTTGTTCAGACCAACGCTTAGAGTACATAGCCTCAGAGAAGAATGTGATGGTATCAGATAGCTCGTAAGTACCAGAGAAAGACAGGTTCAAACGCTCCATAGGAGTATATAAGTAGCTATCTTTAGCGTAGTTATATTTATCATCATTTTTAAAATCATGGTATTCACCACCACGACCACTTAAATCAGCTTCGGATTTTCCATCAAAGTATTTAAATTTTGCTTTGCCTTCGCCATTATCAACGTATTCACCATACTCACCAGAATCACCAATAGCATACTCTTTATCAGGACCTGTCGGAGTAATACCAAAGTTCATGTCTCCCCAGACATGTCCACCTTGTGCGTATGAACTACCACCACAATAAAGACTTTTATCTCCAGCAGCCCCTGTTTCAGCGATTGGACAATTAGAAAAATCACGATCTGCTTGGCTAGCTTCACCACGTTTAGTGTACTGAGCATTGATGACAACGTTACCTTTATCGAACGTATTGCCTATTGTAAAATCAATGCTTGATTCATCTGCATCCCCATGACCTGACATACCAGTTTGCACGTTCATTTCAAAGCCATCAAAATCACGCTTCAAAATCACGTTAACAACGCCAGCGATGGCATCCGTTCCATAAATAGCTGAAGCACCATCTTTTAGCACTTCAACGCGTTGGATCATCGATACTGGAATGGTATTCAAATCAACAGTTGATGCTGCGCCTGTTCCTGATGCAATCATACGACGGCCATTGACCAACACCAAAGTACGGTTTGAACCTAGACCACGTAGGTTGATACTTGCATCACCACCTGAACCGTTGTTAACGGCTGCGTTCACCATCGCACCGCCTGTTGACGTCATTTGCTGCAGTATGTCATCAATAGAGGTTGCGCCAGATGCAAGAATTGCAGAGGCATCAATAACCGTGACTGGGCTAGATGTTTCCAAATCTGCACGTTTAATACGTGAACCGGTAACTTGAATTCGTTCTACTTTCTCTTCTGCTGTATTTCCTTCAGCAGCATCTTCTGCTAAAGCAAATCCAGATAAGGCAACACTACTAGCAGCAATAGCAATAAAGCTTTTACGTATTGCACTTGCAGTTAAGGTCATTGAGTTCATATATTTCCCTTCAAATTTCAACACTAAGTGTGAAAATAGTTATATTTTTTATTTTATTATTAATAAGAAGTTATTTCTTATCCCTTATACTGTTAAATATAACCAATAGTGTCAACAGTTATTACATACACACAACGTAGATGATATAAATTGATACAAATCACAAAAAACAAACGGAACAATAATGATATAAAAATAAATAAAATCATCGACTTAAAATAAAACAGTCAAAAGCAGGTTAATATACAACCAGATGTTACAAAATAGTGTTTAAAATTACCATTTCGCAACCTAATATTAACAATTCAAATTGTTAATGTAAAAGATCAAAACGAAATAACACAAATATGACAGCTACATACAGAACATTTGAACAAGTAAAAACTTAAAACCACAAACATTACAACAAACAAATAAATATACAAATAATAAACATAATTAATACAAATTAAATACATAGCTGATACATTTTACACATTACGGATACTAGCTACATGATAATGTATCAGCGATATCAGTAGTGTTGACACTCTCAGTTTTATATTAACAACCAATAAATCAAACATTACTAATATTAAGTGTCAAGCTGCTTTTGTTTTACATTCTTAATATATGAAATAGCACGGACACTCTTACTTCAACAAAGCTGACTGCTCAGTTACCAATAAAGCCTCCTTATCCGTTGTTACCTTAAGATTTCCTATTCTAATATTGGACACATAAGCCCCTCAACCACATGCATAGGTCAAAGGAGGAAAGGACAGGCTTTTTGATACTATACGTGCTTAACCGGTGAACGTTATAGATACGGTTTAGCCAGCAGAAGCCAAAACAGAGTAATATATGAACCGCTAGGTAGTTGAATGATTGAATGGTTGAATGGTTGAATGGTTGAATGGTTGAATGGTTGAATGGTTGATTTTGCCGCCACGACCTCTGGGGATGAGCAGTCACCTTGAATAAGGTGCTATACCCGCCATTGACAGGTAGTATCCCAGCTGAAACTATTGAGCGACAAATAAAAAAGGAGCCATAAGGCTCCTTTTCTTAAATCTTAGCTACGTCTCAAATTAACGAGTACGTGGGCAAAGCTCTTCAGTGCTGAAGAAGTATGCTACTTCACGCTCAGCAGATGCAACTGAATCAGAACCGTGTGCCGCGTTCTCATCAATGCTTTCAGCGAAATCTGCACGGATAGTACCTTCCGCAGCATCAGCTGGGTTAGTAGCACCTAAGATTTCACGGTGTGCAAGAACAGCATTTTCGCCTTCAAGAGTCTGAACCATGATAGGACCAGAAGTCATGAATGCAACTAGTGCACCGAAGAAAGGACGTTCGCTGTGCTCAGCGTAAAAGCCTTCAGCTTGTTCTTGGCTTAGGTGAACCATTTTAGAAGCGATGATTTTCAGGCCAGCAGTTTCAAAACGGTTGTAGATAGCGCCAATGTGGTTTTTTGCAACAGCATCAGGCTTAATAATAGAAAAAGTACGTTCGATAGCCATGAAAAGCTTCCTTCTTAAATAAACGGGTTTTTAATTTCGCGCGGATTATACGAAATTAATGCCTAATTGCCTACCCTTATAGTGCTATCAAATAGAGATAAGTCGTATTTAGAAATGCATAAAAGCCAATCAGATCACAGTTCATAAGTGAATGCCTTAAAAATTGGCTTCTGATTTAATCATTTAAGTGATGAGTTAAGCCGCTATTAGTAGTATTTACTTGTGCTTTTTCACCCATATAAAGCCTGCGGCAATCACAACTAACAATGCCAGTGCGGGTGCAATATCCATAAAGTGATGGAACAACCCAACGCCGCCATGACCTTCATGTGCAAATGCTAAGGTTGGAGTGAGTAATGATAAGGTGAGTATTAGAAACTTGCTCATATTGACGTTCCTTTGATGAATGGCTGAAACATATCACTTTTACCACTTTGCGTAGTAAAGTCATAACAGTGATGTAAGCCTAAAATCAAACACGGAAGGTGAACTTGATGTTGATCAATCCTACGTTTATTTCACTTATTAGATGTCAACTTACATGATTTAGATCACAACAGCTTGAACAAGTAATGACAATTAGTCTCACTTTTCATCAATCCAGTGAGCTTGAATTGCTTCTAAAATACGTTCATTACAATGGTCCGGATCGTCTTCAAATGTTTCAAGCTTTATCACCCAATCACATAGTTCGGTAAATCGAATAGATTCAGGGTTAACATCTGGATAATTTTCCAGTAGCGCTAATGCGATCTCTTGCGAATCAATCCATTTAAGTACCATATCCGACTCCAACGATTCAACATGATCTAAGTATAAACCAAACTCTTTATGGTGAAGGAAATTGTGGCATTAATACTAGGGGCTCTTGATCTTTCGAGCTTAGTTTTTGTTTGAATTCAATGATTTTAGTACAAGGCTTGAGCGATGATGCTTAGCTGGCTAAGCGAAAAGCTCGTAACGCAGTAATAAAAGTATTGAAACGGACCCGAAGGGCCGCGCTTCTTGGCTATTTTTACTGTGTTGTAGGCTATTTGTGGAGAATGACTAAACGACATAGCCTCCGCCTTGTCAAAATAGCCAATAAACTGCGGCAAAAACAACCGTGAAAGATCAAAAGCCCCTTAACTTTTTGCAAAAAAAACCAGTAGACGAGCTACTGGTTTATATTTTGTAGTGACAGCCTACTGACTTTCACTCACCATATTAATAGTGTACTTCGGGATATCAACAACCAAATCAGATGCCGGCACTTTAGACTGGCACGAAAGACGGCTTTCAGGCTCTAAGCCCCATGCTTTATCAAGCATGTCATCTTCCAGTTCGTCACTTGGTTCAAGTTCATCAAACCCTTCACGGATAACAACGTGACAGGTTGTACAAGCACAAGACTTCTCACAAGCGTGTTCTATGTAAATACCGTTACGCAAAGCAACGTCTAATACCGTTTCACCTTCATTGGCTTCTACAACTGCACCATCTGGGCATAATTCTTCATGCGGTAAAAATACTATTTGTGGCATATTGGGACCTATATATTGTCAACGGACTGGCCTTTGAGTGCCAGTTTGATTGAATTATCCATACGCTTAGCAGCAAAATCCTGCGTTACGGTATCTAATGCTTCGATTGCTTTTTCGATAGCATCGGTGTCTTGTTCACTCGCTAGCTGCGCTAACGAAGCCATAAAGTGCTTAATTGAAACGAGTTCATCAGCCGTGAGCAGTTGACTATCTTTGCTCAGAGCGGCATTAAGTGATTCTAATACTCTCGCAGCTTCGACCTGTTTTTCAGCTAACATACGGCGGGTAATATCTTCCTCCGCATTTGCCATTGAATCTCGTAGCATCGCGCCGATTTCAGTATCCGATAAACCAAATGACGGCTTAACCTGAATGCTCGTTTTAACGCCTGTGGACTTCTCCATTGCCGTAACACTAAGCAATCCATCCGCATCGACTTGGAATGTCACACGAATATGAGCAGCCCCTGCGGCTAATGGCGGGATCCCGTTAAGCGTAAATTTAGCCAATGAGCGACAATCAGCAACGAGTTCTCGTTCGCCTTGCACTACATGAAATGCCATGGCAGTTTGACCATCTTTAAAAGTGGTAAAATCTTGAGCACGAGCCACTGGGATAGTGGTATTACGAGACACCACCTTTTCAACCAATCCGCCCATGGTTTCAACGCCTAATGATAGCGGAATAACATCTAATAGTAGCAAGTCTGACTCAGGCTTATTACCCACTAAAATATCAGCTTGAATACCTGCACCAATAGCGACAACACGGTCAGGGTCAATTGATGTCAAAGGACTTTTCCCGAAGAAATTAGCCACTTCTTCTCGAACCAATGGTACTCGAGTTGAACCACCTACCATGACCGCTTCCAACACGTCTTCCTTGCTCACATCAGCATCGCGCAGTGCACGACGACAACTTGAAACAGTTTTCTTCACTAGCTTGCTGATCATGCTGTCAAAAGTCGCACGAGAAACCGTTAACGACAGCTCAAATCCATTATCATCGACAACGCTTGCCGTCGTGGTATCGCTATCCGTTAATGCTTCTTTAACGCGACGAGCTTCTATTAGCAATTTACGACTTAAGCTCGCACTAATTTCTGCTAGTGACCACTCCTGCTGGAAGTAACTTTGTAGCATATGGTCAAAATCATCGCCACCGAGCGCAGAGTCGCCACCCGTTGCTAATACTTCAAATACCCCTTTGTTCAAACGAAGAATAGAGATATCGAATGTGCCGCCGCCGAGATCATAAACAGCAATGATTCCCTCTTTACCTGAGTCCAATCCATAAGCGATTGCCGCTGCCGTCGGTTCATTTAATAAGCGCAGCACTTTAACACCAATTAATGAAGCTGCATCTTTAGTACCTTGACGCTGTGCATCATCAAAATAGGCCGGCACGGTAATCACCACGCCTTCTAAGGTACCGCCAAGTGTCGCTTCAGCACGCTGGACCAGCGGTCTTAAGATTTCTGCAGAAACTTGTACAGGGTTAACTTTACCCTGAGGTGTTACAAAGATAGGCAGCCCGTGCTCACTCGCTTCAAAAGCATAAGGGAACGTTTGGCTACCAGATTTAATATCTTCTAGGCTACGGCCCATGAAACGCTTAACCGACACAATGGTGTTTTGTGGGTCTTGAGCTGAAAACGCTTCAGCTTCACGTCCAACAAAGATTGCATCTTGGGTATATCGAACAACTGACGGCAATGAATGAAGATTGCTCTCATCTGCTAAGGTGCCAGCCACGCCGCTTCGAACGGCAGCAACAAGCGAGTTGGTTGTGCCTAAATCAATGCCCACTGCGAGACGGTGTTGGTGGGGAGCTGCGGTCAGTCCAGGCTCTGCTATCTGCAAAAGTGCCATATATATCCAACTTAAAAAAATGTTGGCTCAAGGTTATTGAGCCAACAGAATTATAAAATAAAAACCAGCGGGCTAATCTAAGAGCGCGTCTTCCACTCTTGCCAACTCGTCTTGTAATTTTGCCATAAACTTAAGTTTACGAATTTGGTCCGCTGCCTGCAAATGATCAGATTCCAAATCACTCAGCAGTAACACTTTTAGCGCTGCTGTGATCGGCTTTGCAAACGCATCAAAAGAAGCATAAAGCCCTTCTATTTCCGCTTCAGGATCATCACTATCGCCAATCTCTTCAAGAGATTCTCGCCATTCGATCTGCTGCATTAAAAATTGAGTATCTTTAAGCGTAGTAGACTCGTGACTCAACTCTAACCCTTTAAGGGCCAATAAGTGCTCAGCGCGTTGGATTGGGTTTTTCAATGTTTGAAAGGCATCATTGATTTGTGCAGTACGTTGTACTGACAAGCGTTTATCTTGTTCACTTGCGTTAGCAAATTTGTCGGGATGAACCGCCCTTTGCAGATCGCGATAGCGCTCTGCAAGGATGGCGGTGTCGACATCATAGGAAGGAGATAAACTAAACAGCTCAAAATAATTCATAGTTTAACTTTCAAAGCTTATACGGTAAAACTTTCACCGCAACCACATTCACCTTTCGCATTAGGGTTGTTAAATTGGAAACCTTCGTTAAGGCCTTCTTTAATGAAGTCCAACTCAATCCCTTGAAGATAGATAAAACTCTTAGCATCAATGATGATCTTTACACCATCGATATCATATAGTTCATCGTCATCATTCAAGTCATCAACAAACTCCAGTATGTAAGCCATACCAGAACAGCCTGATGTTTTTAGCCCTAAACGTAAGCCTAGACCTTTGCCGCGGCTAACCAGAAAGCTCTTAACTCGGTCTGCCGCTGCGGGAGTGATACTAATTGCCATCTTAACTCCAGGTATTACTTCGATTGCTTTGTTTTATACTCATCCAGAGCAGCTTTAATGGCATCTTCAGCCAAAATCGAACAATGAATTTTCACAGGTGGTAACGCAAGCTCTTCAGCAATGTCGGTGTTTTTAATTGCACCGGCTTCTTCAACTGTTTTGCCTTTTACCCATTCAGTGACTAATGAACTAGACGCAATTGCGCTGCCGCAACCGTATGTCTTAAACTTAGCATCTTCGATAATCCCATTATCATTAATGCGCAGTTGTAGCTTCATTACATCGCCACAGGCAGGTGCACCGACCATTCCAGTGACAACTGAGGTGTCGTTTTTATCAAACGAACCAACGTTGCGTGGATTCTCATAATGATCTATTACTTTTTCGCTATAAGCCATGATACTACTCCAGTTTATCTATTCGTTAAGGTTAGTGGTGTGCCCACTGAACTGAGTCCAGGTCAATACCGTCTTGGAACATTTCCCAAAGCGGAGACATTTCCCTTAAGTTACCAATAGATTCTTTAATTGTTTCTATTGCATGATCGATCTCTTCATCAGTCGTAAAGCGACCCAATGAGAATCGAATCGAGCTATGAGCCATTTCGTCATTTAAACCAAGAGCACGAAGCACGTAGCTAGGTTCTAAGCTAGCAGAAGTACATGCAGAGCCTGAAGAAACAGCAAGATCTTTAAGCGCCATCATCAAAGACTCACCTTCGACAAAGTTAAAGCTGACATTTAAACTACCGCAATATCTTTGGTTCATATCGCCATTGATATAAGTCTCTTCAATGTGATTGATACCATTCCACAACTTATCGCGTAGACGACGAATGCGCTCGTTATCTGATTCCATATCAGTTTTTGCGATAGCAGCCGCTTCACCGAAACCAACAATCTGGTGCGTAGCTAATGTGCCACTGCGCATACCACGTTCATGACCACCACCGTGCATAGCCGCTTCTAAACGAATGCGAGGCTTACGGCTTACATATAATGCACCGATACCTTTAGGGCCATACATCTTGTGAGCAGAAATAGACATCAGATCAACTTTTGTCTTTCGCACATCTACTGGAATTTTGCCCACACTTTGAGCTGCATCAACATGGAATACAATTTTACGTGAACGACAAAGTTCACCAATTGCATCGATGTCTTGGATCACACCAATTTCGTTGTTAACATGCATAATGCTGACAAGTAACGTGTCTTCACGCATTGCCGCTTCGATCATAGCAATTGGAATAAGGCCGCTAGGCTCTGGCTGAAGGTAAGTAACCTCATAACCTTCACGCTCAAGTTGACGGCACGTATCTAAAACGGCTTTATGTTCTGTTTTACTGGTGATGATGTGCTTACCCTTCTTCTGGTAGAAGTGAGCAACACCTTTAATCGCTAGGTTGTCAGACTCTGTTGCGCCGGACGTAAATACGATTTCACGCGGGTCGGCATTGATCAGGTCTGCAATCTGGTTACGAGCAATATCAACAGCTTCTTCAGCTTGCCAACCGTAACGGTGAGAACGAGACGCTGGATTACCAAAAATGCCGTCCATAGTCATGCACTGCATCATTTTTTCTGCCACGCGAGGATCAACCGGCGTCGTCGCAGCATAATCTAAGTAGATAGGTAGCTTCATCACACACTCCGTACTTTGTGGTAGCCATTGTGCTACCACTTACAACGTACAAAAAATTATTTTATGTTAATAACAGAGACCGCTAAACGCTGATTCTCTGTTCCTGCTGCAATTTGTCTTGTTTAACTGAGATAAATTGCACATCTCTTTTTCGCATCAATCCGGCCAATGAAATGCCGTTTAAAAAATCTGAAATTTGTGAACTTAAATCGCCCCATAAAGAGTGAGTCAAGCATCGCGTTCCGCTTTGGCAATTACCCTTTCCTTGGCAACGAGTGGCATCGACAGATTCATCAACAGCTCGTACAACCATGCCTACAGAAATTTCGCCTGCGTCTGTACCTAAGCGATATCCGCCACCAGGGCCTCGGACGCTAGATACAAGCCCATTTTTTCTAAGTTTTGCGAAAAGTTGTTCTAGGTAAGATAGAGAGATCCCTTGGCGCTCTGAAATGTCGGCTAATGGTACTGGACCATTAGTAGAATGCATTGCAACATCTAGCATTGCAGTGACAGCATACCGACCTTTTGATGTAAGTTTCATTGCTAGTACGTCTCCCAAAAAAGCATAGGGTAATTTCATCATACCTGAGTAAATTAGTCAAGTATAAAAACCTAGTGAATTGGTCAAGTATTATAAAGAACATGACAGTGGTTAAATACCCCGTCATTTTACTGGGGTATTTAACCTTTTTATTAGGCAAGATTCAATGGTGTTTAGTAAAAATGGCGTACATAAGTCTAGATAATGGGATCAAACTCATCTAATGACTTCTGGCGTTTTTGTGCTGCCGCTAATTCAGCTTCACTAAACTCATCAACTTCAAGTTCAGGAAGCTTCTCCGTACAAACACTACCGCCCAAACTTTGTACTGCTTGACAGACTTCTTGTACTTTTGAATCCATCAAAGTCATATGGTCCAGCATTTGGCCAATTGCGTTGGCGACTGGATCAGGATTGTCAGGTGCAACAGCGTAAGCATCAAAGCCATACTTCTTCGCCATTTCAGTGCGCCGATTGGTTTGCTCTGTAGATTGCTCTGACGGGCTAGCAACTGCACGTCCAGGGATGCCAACCACAGTGGTGTCTATCGGTACATCTTTAACAACCACCGAATTAGAACCCACACGCGCGCCATCATTCATCGTAATCGGTCCAAGGATTTTTGCGCCTGCGCCAATAACGACATTATTGCCAAGCGTTGGGTGCCGCTTGCCAGACTGCCATGTCGTACCACCGAGTGTCACGCCGTGATACAAAGTACAATCATTACCAATTTCGGCCGTTTCACCAATGACAACCCCCATCCCATGGTCGATAAAGAACCGGTCGCCAATGGTGGCACCGGGGTGGATTTCAACACCGGTTAACCAACGTGAGAATGTAGATAGACATCGCGCTAACAAACGCCATTTTCGCACCCAAAGCTTATGACTGATCCTGTGGATCCATATTGCTTGCATGCCTGGATAATTAAACAGTATTTCAATTGTTCCGTTCGCGGCGGGGTCTCTATGGTAGATAGACGCTATATCATCTTTAAGTCTCGCGATAACACCCATGCTAACTACTTCCTTTTACTTATCGTTGGTTTCATTCTTAGCGACGACTTTGTCTACCGACGTTAAAATTCCACGCAAGATATTCATCTCTTGACGTTCGATTCTAGCGCGACTGAATAGCCTGCGTAGCTTTGTCATTACCTGACCTGGATGTTGTTTCACGATAAAATGGGTCGATAAAAGCGTGTTCTCCATATGTTCATAAAAGTTTTCACGCTCTTTTGAAAATGGATATTCGTTTTCAGGCTCAACAAATCCGTCAGGCTTATTACTTTCAAACTCTTTTTGAACCTGCGCTAAATGCGCTACACGAGCTTCATAACAGATGATTTGAACAGCCTGCGCTAAGTTAAGCGAGGTGTATTCTGGATTGGCTGGTATCGCAACATGATAATCGCAGCCCTGCAACTCTTCATTAGAAAGGCCGTTGTTTTCACGTCCAAATACGATAGCGACGGGACCAGTGAGTGCTGATGCAACAAGTTTTTCACCCGCCTCTCTTGGCTCTAGCATTGGCCAATCGAGTGTACGGCTTCGCGCACTGGTAGCGATAACTAGGCTACAATCTGCAATAGCCTCTTCAACAGAGCCTACTGTAATAGCATGTTTTAAAATATCTGAAGCACCTGCGGCTAATGCCACTGAATGGCCATCAGGTGTAACCCTAGGTTCTGCTAGATATAAAGTGGATAACCCCATGGTTTTCATAGCACGGGCTGTTGAACCTATATTCCCTGGGTGGGATGTACCGACAAGAACGACGCGAATATTGCTGAGCATGAAATTACTTAATTTAAATGAGAGGACACTTGAAAATATTTTAACACAAGCCTGCTATTTTTACTTATACAAAAATCAGCATTTGATATCATCGAAAAAACACGTATAATTCGGCTCCGATAATTTATATCTGTTCTTTTACATCCAGGGGATTTGCAATGCTTCCAATGCATACCATTGCCGTGCGCGCCGCTCGCGCTGCCGGCCAAATAATTACACGTGCTTATGGCGAACTAGACCGTATTGAGGTTACTTCAAAAGGAGCTAATGACTACGTCACTAACGTGGATAAAGAAGCTGAAGCTGCAATTACCTACCAGATCCGTAAGGCTTACCCTGATCACACTATCATTGGTGAAGAAACAGGTGAGAACAAAGGCGCTAATAAAGATTACGTTTGGATCATAGACCCACTGGATGGCACTAATAACTTTGTCAGAGGTATCCCTCACTTTGCTGTATCTGTCGCGATGCAGTTTAAAGGTAAAACAGAAGTTGCTGTTGTGTATGACCCTATTCGTGATGAGCTTTTCTCTGCTGTACGCGGAAAATTTGCCAAGTTAAACGACTTCCGAATTCGCGTTAAGTCAAGAAACGATCTGAGTGACAATATCATTGCTACTGGATTCCCTTTCAAGGCAAAACAGCACACTGAAACGTACATGAAGCTTTTCGCTTTAACATTTACACAATGTGCTGATTTACGTCGTGCAGGTTCTGCCGCGTTAGATCTAGCTTACCTTGCAGCTGGCCGTGTTGATGGTTTCTTTGAAATCGGTCTTAAGCCTTGGGACATTGCAGCAGGTGATTTGATTGTTCGTGAAGCTGGCGGCACAGTAACTGACTTTACTGGCAACCATAACTACCTCACATCAGGAAATATCGTTGCAGGTAACCCAAAAACAACAACTGCACTTGTTAAGTCATTCCGCCCATTATTGAGCGAAGCGCTTAAGCGTTAATGATCAGCAGATTATAAATTATTTGGATATTTTAAAAACCGCCTCATTAGGCGGTTTTTTTATACCTCTGTATCTGGCTTAAAATGTTTATCCATTGATGCCAGTGCTGATATCAATTGCATTAAGTATGTAGTCAATTCAGAAGTGCTCAAACTTCTCAACTCAAGGCGCATTGACGACAGAATGGTCTATTTTGTTCCATACAAAATATGACATTTACTCCCTACATGAAGGTCAGATGCAGAAGGTACGAGACCATGAATGGCGAAGGTAGAATAATGCAGGAGCAATTATCGAGAGTAACGCATAGAGCTGTTACCGAAGATGCCAGAGCCGAGAATAACGATTAGCTTCAACCCCCAATCTCGCCTACAGGGCGTTGAATTCCAGCTGAATGGTCAGACTTTTAATGCAACTGGTATTACATAGATTGTCTAAAAACATACACGACACAGTCATTTTTTTACCTTTCATTCATAAACGTTCCGTTTCAAAATGCTGACTTTTCTATATAAAACTCGCAACTGTGAAAAGCATCACATCGTCGATGTCGCGTTTATACGATTTACTGGTACTCTTTATGAAACGACTGCATTAGGGGACAACATGGATAAAATGTATCGAAAATACGGTATTACAAGTATCAAAGCCGTTGAACATTTAGTATTAATGATTATTGCCATCGCCACTATTGTGGCGATTGGACAAGAGATAGTGCATATATTTAACGCGGGTGAAGTTGCTTTAGCTGACTTATTATTGCTGTTTATTTACCTGGAAGTGTTAGCAATGGTTTCGCATTATGCCGAGTCGGGCAAGTTGCCGATTAGAATGCCGCTTTACATTGCTATTGTTGCGTTAGCGCGTTATCTAATTTTAGATATGAAAGCTATGGACGACTGGCGTATTGCTTCGATCTCATTCTCGACGTTAATTTTAGCAGCCACTGTTATTGTTATCCGCTGGGGGCAATTGAAATTACCGTATCCCCGCCCTAAGGAAGATGATTAGTCATCACTTAAGTGCGATGAATACAAAAAATGCTCAAAGCTAACACTTTGAGCATTTTTTATTTAGATCGTGCTAATTAAACCGTACGTCTAATGCTTAATTATTTTAATGATTGCAAATACGATCGGCTGCTGTCGCAATGCCAGTCTCAGAGTGAATAAACTTACCTTTCTTCTCTAAAAAGTCAATCAAGGCTTCTGCATCCATCTCTTCGGCAGAACAAGTATGGTAACGAGCGTCCGCACCAAATGTCCCCTGCATTAACGCTTTTAAAGCTTCTCGTGATAAAGGCTCTTCATGCTCAAGCATGAGTTCCATAACCTTGTGACCGTGTATTGAATCTGACATATACCCTCAAAATTTAAGCTGCATTTAATAGACACTTTATACTGTAATTCCAACCGTTAAACTTTGATCTAAGCAACAATGTTTAACTTTGAGACGCTTAATCTTGGGATAAAGCAAAACAACATTGTATAAAGTCGATGTCGGATACACCGTTTATCATTTACATTTTTATGTTATAAAAAAAGAAGCCAATCATATGACTGGCTTCTTAAAGTAAGTGTAGCGTCACTAAACAGGCAGGTTATTCACCCTTTAGTATTTCAGGCTCGACCAACACACTGTCATTTGCATCTGAAATCCAAATCTGACCTTCACAGATGTTAATTTGCAATGCCATATTTTTACCCACCATTTGTCCCATCGCTTTAACCGCGTCTTCTGGGATATTGGTCACCGTTAGGTTATTGTAACGTGCTAGCGCGGCTTCGTTCTGTTTCCACCAAATGGGAACACTACGCCCAGCGTAGGTAATAAGCTGCACAGCTTTAGCGCGGCCACAGGCTTTACGGATCCATTTCTCATCACTTTGACCAAACTCAATCCAGAGATCAATTTCACCTGATAAGGTTTTATCCCAAAGCTCTGGTTCATCGTCAACGTTCATGCCCTTGCTGAAAGCTAAAGATTCGCTGGCATTCATTGCGAAGGCGAGCAGCCTTACCATCATACGGTCGTCGGTTTCAGAGGGATGTTGAGCGAGCATTAATTGGTGATCGTTGTAGTAAGCACGATCCATATCGGCGATTTGGAGAGATACTTTGAATACTGTTGCTTTTAAGGCCATGAGTTTTTTCGACTGGGTATTTGCGCTAAGTGTACCTTAAATCCCCCTCTAAAAGGGCTAAACATTAAGGTACTATAAACCTTGATAACAAAATACAGTACCCACTTACTCTAAACTCAAGTTAACTTAGATTGCCCCTACTTTTAAACGCTTGGCTTGCGGAAACAGTGTGACTAATCGATCAATCTCGGCAACGTCTGCATACACTAAGCAGTGCTCACCCTCGTAGAGTGCTTGTTGCAAGCTGTAATCACTCCAGTTACTGTCGCGTGCAGCATCTCGCCTAAGTAACTCATTGAGTGTATGAGGCATCGATTGTTCGCTAAAGACAATATCTAATTTTTGCAGGTAAGGCATCGCGGCGATAGGCAGAAGCTCAGCCTCGATTTGTGCATCAAGCAGTAACAGCTCCCCTTGTCCATCTTGCTGAGTAAAACAGGCTTGATAATGAGCCGTTGTTTGTTTATCAAATCGAGATTGATTGAGCTTAAAAAAACGCTCCCAAAACAATCTTCTTTGTTTAAATATTGGTAACTTTGCTTGCACGTCTTGTCGACGTTCTGCAATAAAATCAAATAGTGGCGTAATCGACTGCGGTAACCATGATTCTAGTCTGGCTCTAAGCTCCCGTGCATAAACAGGCGCGGCGCCGGCGGTGCTTATCGCTATTTGTAATCGACCTCGGTCTACAATAGAAGGCGTTATAAAACTGCAAAAGCTTGGATTATCAACCACATTAACCCATATATCACCCTGCTTAGCGATAGTCGCTAACTTCTCATTGAGTGCTTTATCTGCCGTTGCCAAATAAACTAAATCCCACGATCTGATATCGTGCTCGTTTACGGCACGCTGCTCTAGCGTAATACGCCCTTTTTGTTGATAAGCAATGACTTCAGCACTCGCCTCGTTCGCAATGACATGCACCTCAGCTTCAGTACGACAGAGCAAATCGAGTTTACGACTGGCAACATCGCCACCACCTACGATTAATACCCTCAAGGATTGGGTATCAACAAACAACGGAAAATATTGCATTAAGCGAATTGACCTCTACAGCTAACGAATAGCACTAACCTTCAATAAGCGGCAATTGTCTCTCAAGCCATGCTTTATAACCACCTGATAGTGAGACAACTTTGGTATAACCCATAACTTGTAAATTAAAAGCAGCCATTGCCGAGCGGTAACCACCACCACAATATAGCGTTAGGGGAGTACTCTTATCAGGAAAGCGCGTCTCGATATCTCTTTCAATAATGCCTTTGCACAAGTGATGCGCAGCGGGAAGATGATTAATATTCCACTCATGATCTTCTCTCACATCAAGTAAGGTCCAGCCTTTATGCGTCAAGTATTGTTCAATAGTGATTTCAGTAATATGTGGGAGAATACTTTCAACAAGGGCCAGAAATGCAGGGTTATGTTTCATTAATTGTACTGCTCACTTCTTTCAGCGCTGCAATTCCAACACAGCTCAAAGCTTGACTCGTTAACTTCATGGCAATTAACGCATTTCCACTGCGGACGATCCGCATTCAACGATTCCATCTGTTTTTTGGCACTCTGGTAATGGCTCTGTGATACCCAAAGCTCAACATTCTGTATCCCTGTAGGCAATTCACCCACGCCACCTAATAGCGCTTCACCTTTAAGCTCTACCGGAATACCAATAGATTCAAGCATACCTTTCCAAGTATGCGCTTCTAACAAGTTTCCAGCTGCAAGTAACCGCATTTTATCATCCATGTTATTTCCTACTGCTATTGCGCTATTGGCTATGTTTGATAAGCCAATACATCAACTAATAAACGGGTATACAACGTTATTCACCCGCCGTTCCTATTTTTCACGCGCTAAAATAGACTTACATGCTACTGCTAAAACATCAGTACTGTCGAGCGCTGTTTTATCGCTCAATACAAAATACCATACTGATAAAACAATCTTAGTCAAATCCCCTACTATTAGACAATATCCTAGTAAATTAAACAAAAAAGCCACCTAAAAGGTGGCTTTTAAAAATCAACCTAATGACTAAGACATTAGTTTATCTTGATCTGCACCCTCTTTTTCAATCTCAACTGGCATCATGTGTTCACGATTGATCCCAAGTTTAATCGCTAAGAAACTCGCGACGTAGATTGAAGAAAATGTACCGACAAAAATCCCCATTAGCAAAGCCGTAGCAAAGCCGTGGATCATGGTGCCACCTTTTAAGAACAAGGCAATAACTACGACTAATGTCGTCGCTGTTGTAATAATAGTACGACTCATTGTCTGAGTAATCGACGTATTCACCACTTCTTCAGGACTGCTTTTACGCATCTTGAGGAAGTTTTCACGTATACGGTCAAATACAACAATCGTATCGTTGAGCGAGTAACCAACAACGGTTAACACACCTGCCAATACGGTGAGGTCGAATTCAAGTTGAAATAAAGAGAACACGCCAAGGGTAATGATAACGTCATGGGCTAATGCCGTTACAGAACCTAATGCTAAACGCCATTCAAAGCGGAAAGATACGTATATTAGAATACATATCAATGCGACTAAAACCGCTAATCCACCTTGCTCAGCTAACTCTTTACCGACTTGTGGTCCTACAAACTCAACTCGTTTTTGGATTACAGCAGGGTCAAGTAGAGTAACAGCGTCCATGACCTGAGCAACCTGCACATCACTCTTTATGCCTTCTTTAACAGGAAGGCGAATAAGAATGTCGCGGCTCGAACCAAAGTTTTGTACTATTGCACCATCGGTTTCATCTGTTGTGAGTCCATCACGTATCACTGTCAAATTGACTGAATTCGAAAACTCGAGTTCAACAACGGTACCGCCCGTAAAATCCAAGCCCCAATTAATACCCTTTGTCGCTAAAGACCCTAACGAGCCCAGCACTAGTATCACTGAAAGGATACTAATAGGTATAGCATGACGCAGAAAGTTGACAGAGCCTTTGATATTTAAAATCTGAAACATTTCAACTTCCTCTTAGATAGACAGTTTCTTCACGCGCTTACCACCCCAGATCGCGTTCACAATTGAACGAGTTCCGACAATAGCGGTAAACATAGAAGTAGCGATACCAATCATTAAGGTAACCGCGAAGCCTTTTACAGCACCCGTGCCGACAGCAAATAAGATAAGTGCCGTCATAAAGGTAGTAATGTTAGCATCGGCAATTGTTGAAAATGCATTGCCATAACCTTCATGAATCGCTTGCTGAACGCTTCGACCGTTACGCAGTTCTTCACGAATACGCTCGTAAATAAGTACGTTACCGTCAACCGCCATACCCACTGTTAATACCATACCGGCAATACCAGGAAGCGTTAGTACAGCGCCAGGGATCATCGACATAACACCAACAACCATCACTAGGTTAGCTGTTAACGCAAGGTTTGCGATAAGACCAAAGCCACGGTAATAAACCATCATGAAGACAAGAACAACCGCCATACCCC
Organism: Shewanella sp. GutCb; assembly: GCF_002836135.1. Classification (NCBI taxonomy): domain Bacteria; kingdom Pseudomonadati; phylum Pseudomonadota; class Gammaproteobacteria; order Alteromonadales; family Shewanellaceae; genus Shewanella; species Shewanella sp. GutCb. The sequence continues at coordinate 134,331 of NZ_PJBL01000029.1, forward strand.
AGATCATTGCTTGAACACCGTTTTGGATATTTTCAGCACCTAAGCTTGGGCCAATGGTACGTTCTTCAACGATATAAACCGGCGCAATCAACGCACCAGCACGAAGTAACAGCGCTAAGTTTTGTGATTCAGCATGTTCAAGGCCGGTGATCACAAAGTTACGACCAAGACGAGCTTGAATCGTGGCGACTGAAATAACTTCTTCAATCTTCTTCATTTTCACGCTGCCGTCAGCGTTCTTATCACCAGTATCTTTATACTCAATGAATAAAGTTGCCATAGGCTTACCTATGTTGTCTTTAGTCACATTTGAGAATATAGAACCACCTTTAGAATCTAGGTTAATAGACACTTGTGGGCGGCTGTACTCATCGTAGCTTGGTTGTGCACCTTGGATATGATCACCCGTTAGCATAACCGCTTTTTTAAGTACAACAGGGCCACCTGAGCGGCGCTGATAAACTTCAGAACCCGCTGGTACACGACCACTAGCTACCGCTTGAGCGTCCGCACTCTGATCAACCATGTGGAATTCGATTGACGCAGTCGCACTCAAAATCTCTTTTGCGCGAGCCGTGTCTTGAACACCAGGCAGTTCAACAATAATACGTTCAGCACCTTGGCGCTGTACAACAGGCTCAGCCACACCAAGCTCGTTGACACGATTACGCAAGGTTGTAATATTTTGTTGTAACGCATCTTCCTTGATCTGTTTTAAATAAACGTCACTTGGATTAGCAATAAGGAAATAGTTATCTCCAGTAGAGCGGTCAGTAAAGACCATGTCGTTACTGCGAGACTTAAGGAAGCGTTCTGCATTCGCTAGGGTCTCAGCATCACGAAACTTAATCTCGATACCTTTGGCGCCATTACGAATACCCGCATAGCGAATTTTCTCAGCTCGTAAATCAGTTCTGTAGTCAGCAACTTTGGCTTCGGTCATCTTGCGAACGGCTTCACCCATGTCAACTTCCATTAAGAAGTGAACACCACCACGTAGATCGAGACCTAGTTTCATAGGCGAACCGCCCATAGACTCTAACCATTCTGGTGTTGCTGGCGCTAAGTTAAGCGCTACTGTGAACTTGTCGCCAAGTGCATCAGAAATCGCCTCTTTCGCTAATAATTGATCTTCACCATTATTAACACGAACCAATAATTGACCGTTTTCTAGCTCAGAACGCTTAACAGCGATGCCTTTACTTACTAATACATCATTTACTGCCGACTGAGTCGACGCTGTCACCTCTGCCCCTCGGGTTGCAACCACCTGTACAGCATGGTCCTCACCGAAAAGGTTTGGTATCGCATAGAATGCACCTACGGCGATGATAATCATCACCATTAGGTTTTTCCACATTGGGTATTTATTTAACACGCCATAGCCCTCTTGGCTTAAAGTGACTTAATAGAGCCTTTTGGCAATACCGCCGCAATGTAATCCTTTTTAATAGTGATTTCGCTAGTCTCGTTGATAGCCAACAATACGTAGTCATTCTCATCACTGATTTTGGCTATCTTGCCCAAAATGCCACCGCTAGTCAGCACTTCATCGCCTTTGCTCAAAGAGCCCATAAGGTTCTTGTGCTCTTTTACGCGCTTAGACTGTGGACGGAAAATCATAAAGTAGAAAATCAGGCCAAAAATGACCAACATGAAAATAAGTTCCATAGTGCCGCCAGCGCCGCCTATAGGTGAATCTGCTGCATACGCATTTGAAATAAACATAGTTGTCTCTTCTTATTGTCTGAGTAAAAATTAATCGGTTAATTCAGGAACTTCAGGTACTTCCCGGCCAAGGCTGGTATAGAACTCTGTAACAAAGTCGTCTAATGTACCTGTCTCAATCGCACCACGCAAACCTTCCATCAATCTTTGATAATAACGAAGGTTATGCATGGTGTTTAATCGAGCACCTAGAATCTCATTACAACGATCTAAGTGGTAAAGGTATGCCCGTGAATAGTTCTTACAGGTATAACAATCACACTTAGCATCGAGTGGTGCAGTGTCATCACGATGACGTGCATTACGGATCTTGATAACACCTTCACTGGTAAACAAATGACCGTTTCGAGCATTACGTGTTGGCATAACACAATCAAACATGTCTACGCCACGACGTACGCCTTCAACTAAATCCTCTGGTTTACCGACCCCCATCAAGTAGCGTGGTTTATCAGCTGGTATCTTAGGACAAACGTGCTCAAGAATGCGGTGCATGTCTTCTTTAGGTTCACCAACGGCTAAACCACCGACTGCGTATCCATCAAAACCAATGTCGACTAGGCCATTTAGGCTTTCATCGCGCAGGTCTTCATAAACACCACCTTGAATAATGCCGAACAACGAGTTCGGGTTTTCAAGTTTGTCGAATTCATCACGTGAACGCTGAGCCCAACGTAGAGACATCTGCATCGATTTACGTGCTTCATCTTCTGTTGCTGGGTATGGCGTGCACTCATCAAAAATCATCACGACATCGCTGCCTAATGAATCTTGGATCTGCATTGATTTTTCTGGATCTAAGAAAATCTTTTCACCATTAATCGGTGAACGGAAATGTACGCCCGCTTCGGTGATCTTACGGATATCGCCCAAGCTAAATACTTGGAATCCACCTGAGTCAGTCAAAATTGGACGCTGCCAGTTCATAAAGTCATGCAGGTCACCATGTTTACGCATGATCTCTTCACCTGGGCGAAGCCATAAGTGAAAAGTATTACCGAGCAGGATATCAGCGCCAGTTTCACGCACTTCTTCAGGCGTCATCCCTTTTACAGTACCGTAAGTACCTACAGGCATAAACGCTGGTGTTTCAACGGTACCGCGTTCAAACACTAAACGACCGCGACGTGCGCGACCTTGGGTTGTATCTAATTCAAATTTCATTATTCACCTCGCCAGATAAACAGTCTGACCTGAGTTAACTCGACTATCGAGTTGTAGATTAAGACTAGAGATAAGGGCAAACAAATCAGTATCAACCCTTACCCTCAAAATAAGCACCAAAATGAGGACAAAAAAATACCCACCTCATTTGTATGGGTGGGTATTTTAAAGCATATTTTAGTATTAGTTCGCTTTTTTAGTCACAAACATGGCGTCACCATAGCTAAAGAAGCGGTATTTTTGAGCAATCGCGTGCTGATAGGCGTTTTTTACTTCATCAAAGCCAGCGAAAGCACTCAGTAACATAATCAATGTCGATTCGGGTAGATGAAAATTAGTCAGCATTGCATCGACTATTTGGAACTGATATCCAGGGTAAATAAAGATATCAGTGTCACCTTTAAAGGGTTCAAGCTCAGCTAAAGATGCTTTAGCGGCACTTTCTAAAGAGCGTACTGATGTGGTACCCACGGCAATGACTCGCTTGCCTTTCGCTTTAGTGGCAGCAATTAAGTCAACCACCTCTTGAGATACTTCGGCCCACTCTGAATGCATTTTATGGTCAAGGATCTCGTCAACGCGCACCGGCTGGAATGTACCCGCACCTACATGCAAGGTTACAAAAGCGGTGTTAACGCCCTTCTCTTTTAGCGCAGCCAGCATTGCATCGTCAAAATGCAAACCTGCTGTTGGCGCAGCGACAGCGCCTGGAGTTTGGTTATAAACGGTTTGATAACGTTCTTTATCGGCATCTTCGTCCGGTCTGTCGATATAAGGTGGCAATGGCATATGGCCGACCTCTTCTAACACCTCAAGGATCGTTTTATCAGACTGCAGTTGTAATTCAAATAGCGTGTCATGACGAGCACACATTTTCATTTCATAACCGCCATCTAAGCAGATAATAGCATCTACCTTAGGGGACTTAGAGCTACGAACATGCGCTAGAATTCGCTTATCATCAAGCATGCGCTCGACTAAGATCTCTAACTTACCACCGGACTGTTTTTTACCAAATAAGCGCGCTGGTATGACACGGGTATTATTAAATACCATCAAATCACCCGGCTGAACTTGTTCAAGAATCGCAGTAAATTGCAGATCCGCTAATGCACCACTATTACCGTCTAACGATAATAATCTAGAAGCAGTACGCTCAGGAGTGGGATAACGAGCTATAAGCTCATCAGGAAGTTCAAAAGAAAAGTCTGCAACGCGCATGGAAAGTCTCTACTGTCTTTAAATCGGCCGCTAGTCTATGACTAGAGCAAAATAAGATCAACAATAATGGCACAATAAAGTCCCACTATTGCTTTAAATAACCAGTAAAGGCCACTCTAGAGCGGTTAGCGTTAGTTTATGTCACACTTTGCTGTGGTCGTTGTCTTCCGGAGACACTTGCGTTTCATTAGCGAGATCTTCAATACGGTAGCGATGTTGCTCGTAGGGAATATCGACTTCCACTTTTCTGCGCAGGGGTTTCTCTGTACCAACAAGCTTTTTTGATAACCAGTTCCACATCATCCTTGATCCTCAAACCGTTAATATATGGGAAAATTGCTTTAAAACGATGCACATCCATGAAGCTAACGCTTCACTACAATAATTGTAATAAAGAATTTCCTTCGCATCGCGCTGCATGTTACCGTGAAAGTACTCATATCACCAAGTATAAAATATGAACTTTCTTGCACACTTGCACCTAGCGGATGTTAGCCAAACCTCTTTAGCAGCGAATCTTGCTGGTGATTTTGCTAAAGGCAATATCGAACGTTTTCCGAAACATCTACAACAGGGTCTTTGGCTACACCGACAAATAGATAAACTGACAGATACCCATGAACTCACCAAAGAGCTACACGAAAAATTTCCAAAATCATTAACTCGTGCGGCCCCCATTATCGTTGATATTTGCTTTGACCACATGCTGGCAAAGTATTGGGAAGAATACCATCACCTAAGTTTGAGTGAGTTTGCAACTCATGCGTACAATCAAATTGATGCTTGTGAGCAATTACCTGAGCAGTTACAAAGTATGGCTCCAAAAATGCGCCAAGAAAATTGGCTCGTCGCTTATCAAAGCCGAAAAGGGCTTAACCAAACCCTCGCATCGGTTGCACAACGCGTTTCAAAACCTGAGATCTTTAAGGGTGCTCAAGATTGCGTTAAGAAACTCGATATAGAAATAGAGATCGCTTTTCGTACCTTTTATCCACAGCTTATGGCGTACAGTCGGCTTTGGACACGTAATACACCGCCAGAATATCTATAAGCAGAAACGCCATTGAATATGATGAGTTACTGAACATCATCATTTTCTACGCCTAAAATACTTTCTCATTTGAATACTTATTGTATGACTCCAACGCTTCCTCCTTTGCGTATCTGGCTTAGCCAAATTAGAGAATCCATCATAGAGTCGCTGGATAGATCAGCCCTATGCAAGCTTTGCATAACATGGAGGTGGTGAGCTTTTAGTGTTAATAATGGCAAATGATTAATGCTGTGGATTCTAGCGCTATTACTGTCTATTTTATGTTCAAACACAATAACCCAATCCCCGATTATCGATATTCTTCCGCTTAGAAAAGACCTAGAAGACAATTGTCACTTGTCGCAGGGCATTATTTTGCTAGAATTACCTCGCAACAGGAGAATTCATGCAAATATTTACCTATCAGCCACCTAATATCCCTTGGTTAGATATCCGTTATGTCGATCGAGACATCATTATCATTAATAAACCGTCAGGATTACTTTCTAATCCTGGGATAGCAAAGAATACCTATGACTGTGCTCTTACTCGAATTCAACAACGATTCAACGATGCAATATTGGTGCACCGTTTAGATTGTGCAACGTCTGGCATCATGGTGTTTGCTCGAAATAAAAAGGCAGAATCAAACCTAAAAACCCAGTTTCAAGACCGGAAAACCAAGAAAACCTATATTGCCGAAGTAAGCGGACATCTCAACCATGCCGAAGGAATAATAGAACTGTCGTTAGCGGCTGATAAAACCAATCCGCCCAAGCAGCAAGTGAGTGACAATGGCAAGGTCGCAATTACCCATTATCAAACTCTTGAAGTGAGAGCCAATAGTACTTTGTTAATGCTAAAACCCGTCACAGGCCGAACACATCAACTTCGCGTTCATATGCTTGCGATAGGTAACACCATTTTAGGTGATGATTTTTATGGCAACAAGCAGGTAATTGAGGCTGCACCCAGGTTAAAACTGCATGCGCAAGAGCTCAGTTTTACCCACCCCTACACAGGTAAAAAGACATTATTTCGCAGTTATTGTTCTTTTTAGGCTTCAAATGCTATCCAATAATAAGGGGCTCTTGCCCCCTATTTTATCTAACATTCAATTCACCGGCACTTATACAACACTCTTAACTAAAGTATTTATAATCAGTGCTTATGCTGCTTCAGCCTTAGTCGCCGTGTAATAACACAAGCTGGAATTACAGAACATTAGCTCATTACTTGCCGTCAGCATAAAATACTCACCGAAAATGTTACCGCCCTTATCCTCTAGCTTCACACCATCAGCCGACTCTTTTGAGATCATCTCATCTAAGCTGTGGCAACCATCGTTGTACCAAGTCTCTAGATAATAAGTATCCGCTAGCTTGTAAACAGTGATGTTATCACCCAGCAGTGGTCTCTCATCAACCCAACGTCCAATAACCTCTCTGGTCTCAAGATCCGTATCTTGCCAAAATAAACGCCTACGCTTTTCGACTACCGACATTTCTATCTCCTTGAGTTTTGTTCTATTCTCAATTTGAATAACTTTTTTTGTTCCATTACTCACAACAGCCATCGACTTCACTACCCCAAACGGTTAACTTGTAAAATAATTGTTATTAAAATCAGTCGTTGAAATAATGTTTGCAACAAAAATACCCATTACCTCTACAATGAAATTGTATCGCACATTAAAAATAAAAACGCGATATAAGTCACTTTATATGCATAACTTTAGTAAACCTGAATAAAAAGGCAAGTGCAACAAACCGTAACGACTTTTTTTAGCCATCAACGCAATAAGTTTGATATAACTTTGTTGGAATACCAAAGCTAAAATAGGACTTCGAGTCAGCTAACGCTATTGTGCCCCATCTATAGGACCGATAATGAAACTTAATCGCAGACACTTTTTAAAAACAGCGAGCCTTGCTGCAGCAAGCTTTGCGACATCATCTTTTTCAGCAACAGAAAATTTAGTTCCTCGGCCTCCCTCGCTAGGGAGCAGTGTTATGGGGTTAGTTGTCGCAAAAATGGAAACGGTAAGAGTTGGTTTTATTGGTGTTGGGCAACGCGGTTCAGGGCATGTACAACACTTTTGCCGCTTAGAAGGCGTTGAAATAGTAGCAATATGCGATACCAACCCTTTGGCATTAGACAAGTCCATCGAGTTTGTAAAGCAGCAAGGCTTCAAGGCACCAGCGCGCCACACCGGCAGTGAGCGAGCTTACTTAGAACTACTAAGCCGCAAAGATATCGACATGGTCATCATTTCTACGCCATGGGAATGGCATGCCCCTATGGCTATCGATACCATGGAAAGCGGGAAACATGCCTTTGTAGAAGTACCACTCGCTCTTACCGTCGAAGAGTGCTGGCAAATCGTCAACACCGCAGAAAAGACCCAGAAGAACTGCATGATGATGGAAAATGTAAACTACGGTCGAGATGAGTTAATGGTGCTCAATATGGTTCGTCAGGGAGTATTTGGCGAGCTCCTGCATGGTGAGGCAGCTTATATCCATGAACTGCGCTGGCAAATGAAAGAGATAAACCAAAAAACAGGCTCATGGCGTACCTACTGGCACACCAAAAGAAATGGCAACCTATATCCGACCCACGGCTTAGGCCCTGTATCTCAGTATATGAACATTAACCGCGGTGACCGTTTCGACTACTTGACCTCGATGAGTTCTCCAGCGTTAGGCCGAGCATTGTACGCTCAACGAGAGTTTCCTGAAGATCATGAACGCAATCAACTTAATTATATCAACGGCGATATTAACACCAGTCTCATTAAAACTGCCAAAGGCCGTACCATTATGGTACAGCATGATACGACAACCCCGAGGCCTTACAGTCGTCATAATTTAATTCAAGGCACTAACGGTGTGTTCGCTGGATTCCCAAATCGTATTGCGATTGAAAAAAATGGCAATGGTAACTTCCATCAATGGGATAGGGACATGGCTCCGTGGTATGACAAATACGACCACCCCCTTTGGCAGCGAATGGGCCAAGAGGCTGAAAAAAATGGCGGCCATGGTGGTATGGACTTTTTAATGCTTTGGAGAATGGTTTATTGCCTCAGAAACGGAGAAGCACTCGATCAGGATGTATACGATGGTGCAGCATGGTCTGTGGTCAATGTTCTCAGTGAAGCATCCGTCAACAACCGCAGTAACTCGGTTAACTTCCCAGATTTCACTCGTGGTGGCTGGAAAACGGGTAAGCCATTGGGGATCATTGGCGCATAGTTTCTCCGCTAATCTGTCTATTAAGCTATTCAGTAACTTATTCGATTAATAAAAAAGCCCCGTCAACTAAGTTGCGGGGCTTTCTTTACACTGTGATTTAACCCAGCGACATAATACTCACCATTAGCCCTGCTGTCTTTCCGCGGCTTCACATGCGGCAGCAGTAAAGAGAACGTCAGTAGAGCTGTTCAAACCAGTTTCAGCAGAATCTTGAATCACACCAATGATAAAGCCGACGGCAACGACCTGCATAGCAACGTCATTGGAGATCCCAAATAAGCTACAGGCCAGTGGAATAAGTAGCAATGAACCACCCGCGACTCCAGATGCCCCACAAGCAGAGACCGCGGCAACAACGCTGAGTAATATGGCGGTTAAGATATCAACTTGAACACCCATGGTATGCACAGCGGCAAGCGTTAAGATGGTAATCGTTATCGCCGCACCGCCCATGTTAATCGTCGCACCTAAAGGAATTGATACTGAGTAGGTATCCTCATGTAGCTTAAGCTTGTCACACAACGCCATGTTAACGGGAATATTCGCAGCGCTTGAGCGAGTAAAGAACGCTGTCACACCACTTTCACGCAAGCAAGTGAATACCAACGGATATGGATTACGGCGGATCTTGTAGTACACAATCGCAGGGTTAACCACTAACGCCATGATTGCCATCGCGCCGAGTAATACTGCAAGTAATTGTGCATAACCTGCGATCGCTTCAAAGCCGGTCGCTGCAAATGTTGCTGACACCAAACCGAATATACCAATAGGCGCTAAGCGGATAATAAAGCGTACCATTTGTGAAACGCCATGGCTTACATCGGCAAAGACCTGTTTGGTGGAATCACTCGCGTGATGCAAGGCTAAACCGAGTCCGACGCCCCAAGCAAGAATACCAATATAGTTACCAGTCATTAGAGCGTTAACTGGGTTATCGACCAATTTGAAGAGCAAGGTATTGATCACTTCACCGATCCCTTCTGGTGGAGTAGCACCTTCAGCACCGGTAACCAATACCAATGTGGTAGGGAATGCAAAGCTCATCAGTACCGCTGTTAACGCCGCACAAAAGGTACCAAACAGATAAAGCGTCACAATAGGACGCATATTTGTTTTGGCGTTCTTTTTTTGATTCGCGATAGAAGCTGCAACGAGAATGAACACTAGGATAGGCGCGATTGCCTTCAGCGCTCCTACGAAAAGTTCACCAAGAAAAGCGACACTTTCTGCACCACTTTTTGATACTGTCGCGAGCACGACACCGGCAATAATACCGGCTAGAATTTGTAGCACAAGATTGCTGTTTGCCAACTTGGCAAACAGTGATGTTTTTTGATTCATTACTTAACCTATCATTATAATTTTTAGTATGTATCAATTTGATTTAAGGGTTATCAGCAAAATGGTAAGCCTTAAATAAAATTAATCTTCCTTCCACACTGTTTGTATCGGATGTGACCATAGTTGTCTACCTTTGGTAGACATTTAGCCTTGGATATTACTCAGAGATAGCATCTTACTAACAAGCTACTAAACATTGGCGATGACTTGTACTTTATTAGCGCCGCGTAACATCGCGTCAATAAGCTCATGTGCATCGAATTTGGTGAGCGCTTCATCAGCACCCACTTGATGAGCCTGACTCACACTGATCTCACTCGATAACGACGTATGTAAGATAATATAGGCATCGGCAATCGCCGGATTATTCTTAACCTCAAATGCCAATTCATAACCATCTAGGCCAGGCATTTCAATATCGCTAACCAGAATATCAATCGCCTGACCACTTTTTTCAGCTTGCTTCATAATTGAAAGAGCATGTTGGCCATCGGCGGTAACCTGATAAGGGATATTGATGCTATCAAGTGCGTCAGACAACTGTTTACGTGCCACCATCGAGTCATCAACAAGCAAAATGTGTAAGGGCTTGAGACGCTCTCGCTGTACATCCGTCAATATCGCTCTTGTTGTTTCAGGGCTTGCTGGAAAGACTTTTGACAGTAATAGCTCTACGTCTAGTAATTGCACTAACTTATCGTCGATACGTGTCACCCCCGTCAAAAAAGCATTTTTGCCTAAATTATTCGGAGGCGCTTCTATATCTCGCCAGTTACATTCGATGATTTTATCGATAGCTCGCACTAGGAAGCCGATCACCATACGTTGGCAGTCCGTAATGATAATATAGCAATCTTTACGCTCCTGTTCCGATATAGGCCGATAACCCACTGCAGCGGCCATATCAACAACAGGAATAGTGGTGCCACGTATTGTTGCGGCACCTAAAATAGTGGGATGAGAGTGAGGTATGACACTCAATGGACTATAAGGCACCAACTCACGCACCTTTAGTGTTCCCAGCGCAAACAACTGAGTATATGACAGCTGAAACAATAATAACCCTTGAGCTTGCTTTGCCTTACTTTTCATTATACTGCCGTCTCTTTTAATAAACCCATCTTGCTGGCGGATCCCAGATTACCTCGGGTAAACTTTACCCCAATCATATTAAACTCTCAATTAAAGCTGTGACTCAATGGGTAGCAATGCGATGCAATCGACTAAAAACTTACGCCAAAGGCCAGCATCGGGTTCGGTATATATTTCTCGCTGCTTCGAATCATCATGCCAGACGATCTCTTCATCTCTAATTGACAGTCGATAAGTATTTGCCGCTAAGCTTTCCCCTATGCCATTAACCACCTCACTTGCCAGCTCACGATTGCGAATAATGAGGCCCATTTCAGTATTCAACCATGCAGAGCGAGGGTCAAAATTAAAAGAGCCAACAAATAGAGAGTGTTTATCGATAATAAACGTTTTAGCATGCAGACTACTCTTTGAGCTTCCAGTCCAACTACTGCTTCGTTTCAGCTCTAGGTTGGCCTTAACTTCAAATATTCTCACCCCAGATTCTAATAACCGCTGCCGGTAAGTCCGATACCCAGCGTGTACTGCCAACACATCCGTTGCCGCTAGGCTGTTGGTTAGTATGGTAACCTTAATGCCCTTTTCGACCGCTGCAATTAAGTTATTAGCGCCCGCTCTAGTGGGCACGAAGTACGGTGATACAATAAGAACTTCTTGGTTAGCTTGCGATAGAAAAGCACCTAAATTGGCCAGAATACTGTCAGAGTCTAATTGATGGTTTTGTTTATCAGGTTGATCATAAATAAGTTTAGCCTGTCCCCAATACCAAGGTAATGAATGATTAGCCATCTTCTGTATTAACTGGCTACTTAACAAACGCTTCATGTATGGATTATCTTGATACTCCACTTTAGCGCTATCAACCACGACCATTGCTTGCGCTAACTCCAGCTCAGTCGCCTTACCCTCAACAAGCGCATTGATTTCAACCGTTAAAGGTGCATTCCAATACAAATCAAATTGGTCCGACACGTCATCGACGACCTCACCAATGGCCATTAAGTCAAAATCCCCAAAGTCGACATCGGTGTTGTTAGAAAAATATTCATTGCCAATATTGCGGCCACCCACTACGGTAATACTGTTATCAACAGTTAGCGACTTATTATGCATTCGATGGTTTAAACGAGAAAAGCTACTGATAAAAGCGAGGTTTCTGAAATGACGTTCAAATGAGGGATTGTATAACCGAACATCAATATTGTTGTGCATTGCTAATAACAGTAGCGTGTTGTCAGCATCCTTAGTCGCCATATCATCGAGCAGTATTCTCACTCTAACTCCGCGTTCAGCGGCATCCATTAGGTGCCATAACAGCAACCTACCGGACTCATCAGCGCGATAAATATAGTATTGCAGATCAATACTTGTCGTCGCAGCATTAACCAATGCCAGCCTTGCGATGAAAGCATCTACACCGTCGATTAATGGCACTACTCCCGTTAAATCGGGATTAGCTTGAAGATCGGCTGCCACATATTGGGAAAGTACCGATTGAGTTTGTGTCGCAAGCTTGAATGTAGATGTTTTATCGGGGTATTGAGGAGAAGTCTGGCAGCCAACCTGTAATATTATGGCTGCCCAGATAAACATTGATTTGATTGATAAGCTTTTAAGCAATCCGATTGCTTTCATTAAATAACTTCAGTCGTTAACTAGTATCTATTCTTGTAACGCATAAAGCACATCAAATGCAAATTGATCCCAGCCATCAGCGCTAAAAGCAATGTCGCGTATGGCTCTTATCTGACTCACTGCATGCAATGGCGCTGCACCGTTATCCATTAAATAGTAAGCCATAATGAGGCCTGTTCTATCTTTACCCGAGCGGCAATGGATAAGCACTGTTTTATGTTGTGCTTCGCATTCTCTGATATAAGCCAGTGCTTTTGGCACTTGTTCGACACAGAACTCAAGATCCCCTGCTTCTGGCGGCGCATTGCGCGAAAAGGGAATGCACTTGTATTCAATGCCTACAGACGAAAAATCTGCATCTTCACACGACTCGCCATTATTGACGGAAAGAATGGCATCTATGCCCTCTTCTTTCAATTCAGACAAATTCCATGCGTCTTTATTGGGGCCACTGCGTCCTGCAATTTGTCCTTCTACTAACCAAAATAGGTGCTGCATACTTTTTCCTAGATAAATTATTAGTGTTAAACGAAGTAAAATTTACAATGGAGACTTATTCTTTTGACCAAAGGTCTGTGTTTGCCTGCGGCAGCTTATTACGATGTTTCTTACCGCTACCCGCTGGTTTTGCCATCGGTTTTTCTATCCGTGATGGACAATCTTCAGGTGCCTCTTTATCGGCTTCAAAACCTGGATGTTGTTCACGTTCAAGCTTTAACTTGTTCTTTTTCTCAATCACTGCGAAATGCTGGTATTCATCGTGAGAGATCAGCGATAGTGCTATACCCGCTTCGCCAGCACGGCCACTTCGACCAATACGGTGCATGTAATCAGCAGGGCTACGTGGTAGCTCATAGTTAATGACAATAGGCAGTTTTTCAATATCAATACCGCGCGCCGCAATATCAGTAGCAATAAGCACCCGGATCTCGCCTCGTTTAAAACCATCGAGAACCCGAGTTCTTGTGCCTTGGGCTTTATCACTATGGAAGATTTCGGCCTTGATCCCTGCATTATCAAGCTTATGTGCTAAACGATCGCAGGTATATTTGGCACTGGCAAAGATTAAAATTTGTTGCCAATCATTCTCTTTAATAAGCTGCACTAACAAAGGTGTTTTACGGTTACGGTTAACCGTGATAACACGCTGCACCAAGGTGTTTTCTTCTTGGCTTTGCAGTTGAACTTCAACCGGTTTATTAAGCAATGACTGGGTCAGCAAAGTCACTTCTTCAGGAAAAGTCGCTGAAAACAGTAATGTTTGCTTTTTAGCAGGCATTAGCGCAAGTAACGCGGTTAACTCTTCAGTGAAGCCTAAGCTCAACATGCGATCCGCTTCATCGAGGACGAGCGTGCTCACTTTGTCTAGCTTAACCGCATTGCTTGATATCAAGTCGAGTAGTCGACCTGGCGTTGCCACCAGAATATCTGCACCACCGCGTAAGCTCTGCATTTGGGTATTGGTTGAAACACCACCGTAAACCGCTAACACCTTTAGATTAGGCTTAATGCTCTGTGCATAACGCATAAAACTGTCAGCAACTTGCTGTGCTAATTCTCGTGTAGGCACCAGCACTAAACTAGAAACAACATTACTCTGCTTACTTTGCTTTGATGATGTAGCAAGTAGCTGAATAATAGGCAATGCAAAAGCCGCTGTTTTCCCAGAGCCTGTGATCGCGCCGCCTAACACATCTTGACCCGCGATAACGGCTGGAATAGTGCTTTGCTGAATCGCGGTTGGAGACTGGTAATCCAATGCTTTAAGCGTTTCTAACAGTTCAGGGATCAACCCTAACTCCGCAAAAGAACGGTGATTCGCGGCATTATCCACAGAGGTTGAAATGGCTTTAGTTGTCAGGTCTGGCTGAGTCATATTTACGGGCGTTGCCTAATCAAAAATAAGGGCGTTATTCTACGCTAATATCGCTTCAAAAGCTTTTATTTGATGCTAAATAGCCTTAACAAGCACTGAGTTTTAGTCAACATGAGCGCTAAACATTACTTAAATAGACTGATCCCTTCTATTTGTAACAGCTTTTGCTTAAGCGCAATACCATAGGCATACCCCGTTAACGTGCCATTTTTCCCGATCACTCTATGGCAAGGCACAATGATGGCGATGGGATTCGCGCCATTGGCTGTACCGACGGCTCTCACCGCTTTGGGTCGACCAATTTCGCTCGCTATATCGGCATAACTGCATGTTTCACCGAAACCTAGTTGACCAAGAGCTTGCCAAACTTGCTGTTGAAACTCAGTCCCTTTCGGCGCCAAGGCCACACTAAATTGTTGCCGTTGACCCGCGAAATACTCGAGCAGTTCACTCTTTGCTTGGTTTAAGTGCATTGTGGCGAGCGCTAATGATTCAACGTCTGTTGTGACATCCAAGCTCAACTCTCTTGTCTTCCAATCATCAGCTGCTTGCGGAACAAAATTTAGATGAGAGATCCCTGATGTGTTGGCACAGAGCGAGATAATACCCGCGCTAGTATCAAAATTAATTTTTGCTAATGGTATTAACTGCTTCATGATAAATTCCACAACTGAAAGGTTAAATAACTTCCCCACGGGCTCACGGTATTGGCGATATCTTTTGTCAGTACGCCGTAATCGATTGCAGTCGGCACAGATGTTTCGCTATGTTGTTGATACAGAGTTAACACTCGCTTCTTAACAACCAAATCACCACACAATAAGACGTCTGGGTTACTCGCTCCGCGCATTTGTGCATAAGCAACGGTCCAAGGACCAATCCCTTTAATAGATAACCAATCGTTAATATCAGCATTGGGGTTTTGATTTACAAACCCGCTTAATGCGTTAAGTGCTAATTTCCTTGCACCTGGCATCTTTAACTCATCCAAGCTCGCGTTCGCTACCACCTCCGCTGTGGGAAATAAAATAACCTCTTTATCACTAATCATGCGCTTTTCGCCGTAGGCAAGTACTAACTGATTCAACAACTTTGAGGCTTGAATAATGCTAACCTGCTGTCCAAGAACGGCCCGACATCCGGCTTCGAAGGTTGACCAAGTGCCGGGTAATCTCAATCCTGGGATAATCTTTTGCTGCAATGGCGCGAGCAAGTGCAACACTTGCTCTATAGCTTGCATATTGGCATCAAGATCTAACACCCTTTTAATATTTGCGATGATAGCGCTAAGCTCTGAAAGACCTTGTTCATTATCTAATACAATATCGACGTTAAAACTATTACGGGCATTATTATGATTAGCGTCGAAGTAACCACTCACCCCATTCGTCGTAAAACTGCGACCGTAATTATTGTCCCCCTCTAGCCACTCCATATTACTGATAGCCCTAACCTCATAAAAATCATGCTGTTGCTGCCATGCAAATGGTGGACGATAATACAGTTCGACACTCAATTTTATTGGTTCTACAGAAGGGACATCAACCTCATTAATTTTTGAGTGACTGTTTTTGGTTAGTTTGATATTTGCAGATATGACCTGTTTTCTAAAGGTTGAAGGCGTTAATTTCAATGTTTGTTTAAAAACCTCGTTAAAGCGGCGAATACTATTAAAACCAGCGGCAAGCCCCACTTGAGTGATACTTAGCTCTGTTTGATGCAATAACTGTTTGGCAAACATCAGCTGTCTGTACTGCGCATATTGTTTGACGGAAGTACCGACCCCTTCGGTAAAAAGCTTGCGTAAATAGCGACTACTTACCCCTAAACGTTCTGACAGCTGCTCAATACTGATTGCATCCGCTCCGGTAAGCGCTCCCATATTAATCAAAGAAACTGCTCTTTCTAATGTCGTCGCGACACCTTTCCACGCAAATGAGCCCGGTGCACTGTCGGGACGGCAGCGTAAACAAGGCCTGAGACCTGCATTTGCCGCCTTTAAAGGGGAATCAAAATAACGCACATTCTCCTCTTTTGGACTCACTGCAGGGCAAATACTACGGCAGTATATGCCGGTGGTCAGCACACCAGTAAAAAACTGACCATCAAATCGAGCATCTCGTGCAAGCCTCGCTTTTCGGCAAACATCACTGGCGATAGTACAATCGTGATTGACCATTGTTGTTCCGTATTTGTCTTAGCGATAAATGAATATTACCCAAACAAATCCTTTACCACTAGCGGAAAACGGAACTGAATATAAATTCTGTTTTCTTGCCCTTACATCTTCAATTCCGAGTATGCTAACCCGACTAAGCAACATTTTTACAAACCATCAATAACAACTGAGACATTACATGTTTAAGAGATTTGAATCCTGGGTCAATGCTCTGCCCCCAGAAGAACCAGAACAGCCTCCTAAAGGGATATACGCCTTTTGTCGTCATTACACCAAGGGGTTTGAAGTTCCGTTAATCATTATGTCTATTTTAACGGCACTGCTGGCCATATTAGAGGTGTCTTTATTTGGGTTTATGGGTGATTTGGTCGATATTTTAATCAATAGTGATCCTGAAACACTGTTTGAAAAAGAGGGCATGAAGTTACTCGGCATGACCATTCTGGTATTAATCGTTATTCCCTCACTTGTCTTATTACACGCATTAATTGTTTACCAAGGGCTACTGGGTAATTACCCCATGTCCATTCGCTGGCTGGCTCACCGCTACTTGCTCAAACAAAGTGTGTCTTTTTATCAAAATGACTTTGCCGGTCGAATTGCCACTAAAGTGATGCAGACTTCACTTGCTGTAAGAGAAACTGTCACTAAGTTGCTCGATGTGCTGGTGTATATTTTAGTGTATTTCACCTCTATGGTCGTGATGATGGCAAAAGCCGACTTGAGATTAATGTTGCCAATGCTTGTTTGGTTGTTGGTCTACATTGTTTTACAACTAAAGTTCTTACCTAAACTTAAAAAAGTATCGACGGAACAAGCTGATGCTCGCTCAACCATGACTGGTCGCATTGTCGATAGTTATACCAACATTGCCACGGTCAAATTATTCTCTCACACCCAACAAGAAGCTGAATACGCAAAAGGCAGCATGAAAACCTTCCTGCATGCTGTTTATCGTCAAATGCGTCTAGTGACTTGGATAAATGTTAGCGTGCAGATAATTAACTACATGCTGGCGTTTAGTATTGCCGCGGTCTCTATTTGGCTATGGAGTGATAGCGCTATTACTGTCGGGGCTATCGCTGTTGCCATAAGCTTGTCTTTACGCCTTAACGGTATGTCTCAATGGATAATGTGGGAAATAAGCTCTCTATTTGAAAACATCGGCACTGTTGCAGATGGCATTAATACGTTATCAAAACCAACTGAAATAACCGATATTGATAATGCGCCAGACCTAACTGTTGATAAAGGCAGCATCAACTTTAATGACGTAAGTTTTCACTACGGTGAAAGCACTGCTGTTATAGACAAGTTAGAACTCAATATCAAAGCGGGGGAAAAAGTGGGCTTAGTTGGCCGATCTGGTGCCGGTAAATCAACGTTAGTTAACTTGTTAATGCGCTTTCATGATGTTGAAGCAGGAAAGATTCTTATTGATAAACAAGATATAACCCAAGTCACTCAAGATTCACTACGAGCGCATATTGGTATGGTTACCCAAGATACCTCCCTACTCCACCGCTCAATTAGGGATAATATTCTTTACGGCAACCCTGATGCATCTGAAGACGAATTAACCAGTGCAATCAAGAACTCACAAGCCTATGAGTTCATTCAAGGCCTAAGCGATCCTGAAGGCAACGTAGGGCTTGATGCACAAGTTGGTGAACGCGGCGTAAAATTATCGGGGGGTCAACGCCAGCGAGTCGCGATTGCACGCGTACTGCTAAAAAATGCGCCCATTTTATTACTTGATGAAGCGACATCAGCGTTAGATTCAGAAGTAGAAGCTGCAATTCAAGAGAGTTTATACCAGTTAATGGAAGGGAAAACGGTGATTGCGATTGCACACCGCTTATCGACGATTGCTGCAATGGATAGATTGATAGTGCTCGATAAGGGCAAAATTGTTGAACAAGGTACCCATCAAGAACTTATTCATTCTGATGGGATCTACGCCCAGCTATGGGCTCACCAAACAGGTGGTTTCTTAGGGGTTAAATAACTCTCTAGTTATCGTGTCAGCAGTTTGCATCCTATAAGTAAAGCCACCGTTTGAGGTGGCTTTACTTTATGAGCAATAAACCATCAGAATTTGAAGTTACACGCCAAATTTATTTTTCTTGAAAGAGAATATCCCCACTCTAATGCGCACTAAACATATCTGAGATAACAAGACATTGATCTTAAAATGAATAATAAAGGATAGTGATGTGACGCAAGAGTATATTGAGAGACTGCTATCGTTGTCATAAATTCAGGTTCATTCTCAATTTATAGGCACAAAAAAACCACCTTTAGGTGGTTTCTAGTATTTATCAACTTAATGATAGAAATGGTGGAGCCTAGCGGGATCGAACCGCTGACCTCAACACTGCCAGTGTTGCGCTCTCCCAGCTGAGCTAAGGCCCCATTTCATACAAACAGTATAAAATCGTAAATATTGGTATCCCCTAGGGGATTCGAACCCCTGTTACCGCCGTGAAAGGGCGGTGTCCTAGGCCTC